>CAMATU010000156.1 GCA_945861225.1 Klebsiella pneumoniae | reverse complement strand
AGTTTGCCGCGCATCGGAGTGCACCTGGGATGAGCGCGCCAAGCCCAAAGCGGGCAATTCCACGGGCCATCGCAATGTTCCTGCCGCCAATCCTCGCGCTCGCACTCGCCATGGCCTATCAACAGCGGCAGGCCACGCAGGCACAAGCGAGTGCTGCGGCGCTGTGCACACACTTCAAAGCGGGTGATGCGATCAAAGACTTCGTGCTGGCGGCGCTTGAAGCCGAATTCAAACTACAAGGGGAAGGCGCCGAATCCTTGGAAGTGATAGCTGCTAAAGACGTCTATCGTTTTGAACAGGAGAGCTATCGCTGCAGCGCGCGGCACGATGGCGGGAAGATTTTGTCGACGGTAACGAATATTGTTCGGATCAACTAAGCGAGCCGAAGATGGCTGGACCCTCTTCGACAAACGTTAATGGTCCGGCGACGACCTCACCGATCACCTGACGGTTGCCCGGCGATATCACCAAGCACTACGCAGGGCCTGAGGGGAAGCGCTGTTGGCGGCCGCGATCTGATGCGCGCGCGGTGGCGCTGCATGGATTCATCAAGAAAACGCAGAAGACCCCGCCAGACGAATTGGCCTTGGCAATAAAACGGATGAAGGAGATTACCGCATCGTGAGCAGGGAAAAGAATTCCCCACATAAAGGATGTCCGGAGTAATTCACGCCTTTTACAGCCGAGTGCCGCGAGTCCGTCGCTCCGCGCGACCGTCCGCGCTGCGCACTCTCAAGAATCCGTGCGCCAGGCGACCGCACTTCAGATAGTCTTCGAGTTCCTTACCTCTGGAACCCGACGAAGATGGCTCCCTCGAGTTCGCCATGGTCATTGGTGAGCGGCGCGTAATGGGTGTCATAGTTCCGGCCGAAAAGAATCGTCTCTCCACGGTAGGAACGCTTCTGCATCAACACCTGATAGCTCGGATTGCTGCGATCGAGCTTGGTGTTGAGGGCAGACTTGCCTTCATCCGTCAGCAGGGTGGTCTTGATGCGAATGAAGTCCTCGCCGTCGAAGCCGAAGACGGTGATCGTCGTCATCCGGTTCCGGGCCTTGATGACGTAGATGGTCATCATGATGCTCACGGCCAGCGCGACCACGAAGACGGCTGAGAAGATGTGCAGAACCGTCTGGTAGGACCCGGTGGCCTCATAGAGGCGGGCGACAATCTGTGGCCCGAACACCCCGGCCATCGCCCATGACGTGAGTACGTAACCGTGAATCGCTCCCAGCTCTTTGGTACCGAACAGGTCCCCGATGTAGGCCGGCAGCGTGGCGAAACCGCCGCCATAAAAGGTCAGGATCATGTACAGCACGACCTGAAACAGGATGATGCTGTGAATGTTCGGCAGGAGCCAGAAGGCGACGATCTGGACCGCAAAGAAAAGCGTGTAGGTGTTGGCGCGGCCCAGGTAGTCCGACAAGGACGCCCAGCCGAGGCGACCGAGGCCGTTGAAGATGGACATCAGGCCCACGACCCCGGCGGCTTGCGCAGGCGTCAACCCGATGCTCTCCTGGGCCAGCGGCGAGGCGGTATAGATGATGCCGATGCCGCAGGAGATGTTGATGAACATCATGATCCACAGCCCGTAGAACGGCGGCGTTTTGATCGCCTCGTTCGCGGTGAGCAGCATTAGATCGGGGATGACCTTTTTCTTGCCGGAATCAACGGCAGCCTGCATGCTGGCCGGCATCCATCCCTGGGGAGGACGGGTGATATAACTGGCGGCCCCGAACATGATGAGCAGGTAGGCGATACCTGCTAACAGGAAGGCGGCCGATATTCCCGAGGCGATGGCGCTCCTGAGCTTCGGTGAGTCCTTCAGCGCCCAGAACGGCGCCAGCTCGCTGCGATTCAGTGCGGCATTCAGATCCGTAAGGGTCGCACGGGCATCCTCTGCCTGTCGCGGTGGAAGCATGCCGAGAACGTCGGCGGCGTGCCCGGCTTTGACCGCGTCCAGCAGCTGATCCATGCCGTATCTGGAAGCGGACGCGTTGCTGACGTGAATCTCCTTCAGGATCGTGTGTGCGGCGTCGTAGCTGGCCATGCCGGCGCGGTACTGTGCCTCGGGCAGGTCCAGCTTTCCGGCGGCCACCTCGGACATAATGTAGTTGTAGACCGGCCCACCGATGGCCGCTCCGAAACCAAATCCCATGATGGCCAGGCCGGTGGCCATGCCGCGCCGATCCGGAAACCACTTCACCAGGGTCGAAACCGGCGTGATGTAGCCGATGCCGAGCCCGATGCCACCTAGCACCCCGTAGCCCAGCCAGAGAATCTGGATGACGCCGAGCTTTACGCCCAGGCTGGCCACCATCAGGCCGATCCCCCAGAACATCGCCGCGACCATGCCCGATTTGCTGGGGCCATTCCGCTCGACGAACCGGCCCATGACTGCCGCCGACATGCCGAGGAAGAAGATGGCGAGACTGAAGGTGATGGAGACATCGCTCTTCGTCCAGCCGAAGGCGTTCTCGAGCGGCAGATTGAAGACGCTCCAGGCGTAGACCGAGCCGATGGAAATGTGAATTCCCACGGCGGACGCAGCGATGAGCCAGCGGTTCTTCATTGGAGCCCCCGTTCGTTTTAAGAGGTGTAGCGGAAACGCCGCTTGGATTCGAGCCGGGAGCGGATCGCCCAGAACGCTGTGAGAACAGGCGGATGCTCACCATCACCCGACGTCCGGTGCGCAGTCGGTGTTTTTAGGAAAGATAGCCGCTCTGTTTGACGAAAGCGAGGCTCGTAGGTGTTGAAATTCAAGAGATTGAGCTGGGCCGATCGCAGTTAACGGCGGCCGTGTAGCCCGGAATATCGAGCCCCCACGCTGAGGGTATTTTCTCCCAGGGAAAATCGCTCGTGCAGTCCAGCCGGCAAGAGCGAAGCATTACTGACGGTCGTCAGCCCAACCTCGTACCCCTGGGTAAAAATCAGCGCAGCACTATTAGTCGGTATTATCGGAGCGGCCGCCTAATGGAAAGGTAGCCCCTCACTCCGGAGGTGGCAAAAGGGTCGGTAGCGCCAGCCGTGACCGCACCGCTTCGGCCACCGACCGGCGGCCGAATTTTCGCAGTGCGGTAGGCGCCTTGACTCGGCCAACTGCGGTTCCACGTCTCTCCAGATAGCTGTCCCCTGAACCCGTGCCTAAACCCGTGATAGCAGACGCTGCAGCAGTTAATCCCAACCTCCCGCAGCGCGCTCCCGGTGCGATTTCGGGTGGCCCGCTAAGTTCCAGTTAAAGCGCCTAGAATGTTGGCATGAAATGCACCGCCTGCCAGCAGGACAACGCGCCCAGCGCGAAATTCTGCCAGGAATGCGGCGCTAAGCTTGCCCGAGCCTGTTCTGCTTGCAATACCGTTCTTGATACTGCGGCGAAGTTCTGTCCTGAATGCGGCACGCCAGTGGCGGCTGCGTCTCCGCTCAACGAGCCGGCACTTCGCCGAGTCGCCGATTACACCCCCAAGCACCTGGCCGAAAAAATCCTGCAATCAAAGTCCGCGCTCGAAGGTGAACGCAAACAGGTCACGGTGCTGTTCGCCGACATCCAGGGCTCGATGCAAATCGCAACCCAGCTTGATCCCGAGCAATGGCACGCGTTGCTAGAACGCTACTTCGCGATCCTGACCGATGCCGTGCATCGCTTCGAAGGCACGGTCAATCAATATACCGGTGACGGCATCATGGCCTTGTTCGGCGCGCCGATTGCACATGAAGATCACGCGCAGCGTGCGTGTTACGCAGCACTCCAGAGCCGCGACCAGAGACGCGCTTTCGCCGATGATCTGCGCCTCACACAGGGACTCAATTTAGGCTTCCGGATCGGCCTCAATTCCGGTGATGTGGTGGTCGGCAAGATTGGCGACGATCTGCGCATGGATTACACCGCGCAGGGCGCGACGGTCGGCATCGCGCAACGCATCGAACAACTCGCTGCCCCCGGTCACGTTTACTTGAGTGGTGCCACCGAGCGTCTGGTCGCCGGCTACTTCGAGTTGCGAGCCATGGGAACGGCTGAATTGAAAGGAATCTCCGAATCGGTCGCGCTGTTCGAACTGGAAGGCGCGGGGACATCACGGACCCGACTCGAGGTCGCCATCAGGCGCGGGCTGTCCAGGTTCGTCGGCCGCGCCGCCGAAATGCAGACACTGGAAGCAGCACTGGCGCGCGCGCAAGGCGGTCATGGTCAGGTAATCGGAATTGTGGGCGATCCCGGCCTCGGCAAGAGCCGGCTGTGCCTGGAGTTTGCCGAGCACTGTCGTGGCATGGGATTGCCTGTATTCCAGGCGCGTTGTCCGGCGCATGGGAAAAGCATTCCGTACCTGCCGATCCTCGAACTTTTTCGGCATTACTTCGATATCTGCGACGACGACATCGCGGAGGTCGCGCGCAGCAAAATCACGCAGCGCATATTGGGTCTGGACCGCGCCCTCGCCGAAGCGCTACCGGTGCTCCTGGAATTTATGGGCGTCGCCGATCCCGACCAATCGACACCGCCAATCGATCCGGAACTGAAGCAGCGACTGCTCTACGACGTCGTCCATCGCGTGATGCGCGCACAGGATGCGCATGGGCGCGTGATCGTGACGCTGATCGATGACATGCACTGGATCGACCCGGGCAGCGATGGGTTCGTCAATCAGATCGTCAATGCGGCCGAAGAGCGACGCTGCCTGATCGTCCTGAACTTTCGACCGGAATACATTGCGCTGTTTGCCAACAAGCGACATTACCAGCAGCTGCCGTTGGTTCCGCTTGCACCGGCCTCGACGCAGGCGCTGATTACCGACCTGGTGGGGAGCGATGCGTCGGTGGCCGAACTCAAGGATCGGATCGCCAAGTGGACGGACGGGAATCCGTTTTATGTCGAGGAACTGGTGACCTCGCTCCATGAAGGCGGAGAACTCCAGGGTCGACGCGGCGATTTCCGACTGGCCGTGCCCTTGGAGCATCTTCAGGTGCCGGCGAATGTTCGCGCGGTACTGGCCGCGCGTATCGATCGATTGCCGGAATCCGCCAAGCGCCTGGTGCAGACGGCGGCAGTCATCGGCAAGGAATTCGACAGTGTAATTCTGGGCGAGGTATCGGAACTCACCGCGGCGGAGCATGCGACAGCGATTGAGCGGCTGAAAGAGGGCGACTTCATCCATGAGCGCTCGCTATATCCCGTGACCGAGTACGCGTTCAAGCACCCTCTGACGCATGAAGTGGCCTATCAGTCGCAGCTGCAAAGTCGTCGCGCCCTCGTCCATGTTCGCGTCGCCCAGGCGATGGAAGCAGCAGGCGTCGACCGGCTGGACGAGTTGGCGGCGTTGCTCGCTTATCACTATCGGGCCGGAGATCGGCAGCTCGATGCCGCCCATTGGCATCAGCGTGCGGCTCGCTGGGCCGGAAACAGCGATATCAATGCAGAGATACAACATTGGCAACAGGTGAGAGCCCTTGCCGGCCGCAATTCAGCGCATACCGACAGTGCGCCTCTCCTCGTCGCTGCGTGCTCCGCGATGCTTGCGCATGGCTGGCGGACCGGCGCGACGGCCACGGAGTGTCGCGCGCTGTACGAGGAAGGATGTGCCGCTGCCGAGCGCGCCGGCAACCTGGGCGCACTGGTCAGTTTCAATGCTTCCTTCGGCGCCGTGCGTGGTCTGAATCAGGCTTACGCGCCTGATTACGCGACGTATACCGCCGAGGCCGTGCGGATTGCCGACCGCAGCGGCAATCTCGGGCTGCGGGCGGCAGCAAGAAGTTTCCTGTCGATGGCCCTGATGCACTGTGGCCGCTGCGCTGAAGCGATGACGGTGGCAGAAGAAGCGGCCGCACTCATCGGCAACGATCCCCATCTGGGCGCGGGAAATTATGGATTCAGCCCTCTTATCGTCGCGCAAATCGGAATCCTTCGATTCCAGGGTTTTTCTCAGGCACCGGTGCCGACTTTGGCGAAAATCGTTCGTTTGCGGGAATACGCGCTCGAGAGCGGTTATCCGGAACAGGCGCTGTGGCTCTCCTGGCTGGAAAGCGAGCTGAAGGTGCTGACTCGACTGAATGGTGGCACTCCCGAACTCGCACGACGGGCGGCCGCATTGTCGGTCCCACGCGGATTGAGCAACCACGTGCTCATGCATCTCACGCTGTGCGACGAACTCGCCTGGTCAGGCGAGTGGATCAGACTGCAGGATACCGCTGAAAAAATGAGCCGCTTGCTGAAAGCGCGCGGTGCACTGATGACGATAATCCCGACCTTCCTGGCACACCACGGCGCGGCGTTGCTCGCACTGGACGATGCGGCGGGTGCACGTGAGCTGGCGCGCGAGGGGATTGCGTTCATCGAGACTTCGCGTTCGATGTGGCGGCCGGATGTGTATCTCCTGAAGGTGCGCGCGCAGCTCGCGTTGGGTGACCCAGCCACCGAGATTGCCGCGAGCCTCGAAGCCTGCGAAGAAGTGCTCGCCCGTTGCAATTTCGATGTCTGCCTAGGCGACGTGCACGAACTGCGCGCCGAGCTCGCGGCGCGCGAACGGGATCTCGCAACGCACGATGCGGCGTTAGCGCAGGCGTACGCGAGCTATCGGCGTTTTGGGCTAAATGAACGCGAAGACGCGCTGCGCCGCAAGGCTGGAGGCTAGAAGCGCTCACGCTATCGATCGAGGTACGCCACCTGGAACGTATTCGGGGACAGACCACGAATAAGTAATTGAAGTTGAGTTAGATAGGATTGAAGCGGAGCACTGGACAAGGAGGTCCCCATGCCGCGAGGAGCAAGGCTGCGACTGGCTGGAGTCGCGTGGCATGTGATCCAGCGCGAGCATAATCGGCCACCGTGTTTTTATGCGAAGGAGGATAATCGATATTATCGGGAGACGTTAGGCGAGCAAGCGATGCGCTGGGACTGCGCCGTCCATGCCTACGTGCTAATGACGAACGAGATTCGTGCTGCCACTAACGGAAACTGTGTTTGCGGAGAATCTAGGTTTCAGCACGAGATCTTCGCGCTCGTCGATCCGTCCAGGTGGCGTTATTACGCTCACCAACGTGCCCGTAGACTTGTCTGCCGCTGAGACGGAGCGACTCGCCCAGTTCGTGAAGTTACTTGTCGTCAAATAATTACAACCCCGGCCCCACCGCTACAGATTGTGCATAATCGCCACCAGCCAGAAAAACCAAGAGGGGGGGGAAACCAATGAATACGCGAAATCAATTGCTGTGTGCCTGGAGTGGGTTTGGCTTTGCGCTGCTGTTTATAACAGGCTTCTGGTTGATCGCGGGCTTTGTGCCACCGCCGTCGCCTGATGCCAGCGCCGCCGATATCACGGCCCTCTACCAGCAACATACCTGGCAGATCCGCTTGGGTCAGTTCGTGATGATGGGTTGCAGTGGTCTTATTCTGCCCTTTGTCGCGGCCATCTCCATCCAGATGAAACGCATGGAAGGCAGCCCGTCCATTCTCACCTATACCCAACTCGCGAGCGGAACGGTGGGTCCGGTGTTTCTCATTCTGCCATGCCTGATTTGGACCGCCGCCGCGTATCGGCCCGATCGATCTCCCGAACTCATTCTGTTGCTGAATGATCTCGGCTGGATTGTGTTGCTGATGCCCTTTACGTCGTTCGTGGTGCAGAACTTCGCCATTGGCTTGGCGGTGCTGGGTGATCGCGGGGTGGTGCCGGTGTTTCCGCGCTGGGTGGGTTTTTTCTCGATGTGGGTGGGGGTGATGTTTATCCCCGGCGGCCTCCTCACGTTTTTCAAACACGGTCCGTTTGCGTGGAACGGCTTGTTCGCGTTTTGGATTCCGCTGCTGACCTTCTTCGGCTGGTATCTCGTGATGTTCGTTTTCTTGCGCAAAGGCATTCTGGCGCAAGCGCAGACGGCGCCAGCGGCCTAATGCCTTAGTCGTCACGCATGGCCGTTCCAGCGAACGCTCCGCCGGGGCTAAGTCCCCATTTGCCTGGCGAACCGGGCATTTGGGTTTTCGTCCTGGGCGATATGCTGATCTTCGCCTCGTTATTTATTGTGTTTGTGTACTATCGAGGCCAGGACGTCGCGCTGTACGCGGAGGCCCAGCGCACGTTGAATCAACACTACGGCGCGCTCAATACTTTCCTCATGTTGACCAGTTCCTGGTTTGTGGCGCTCGCGATTCACGCCGCACGTGCCCAGCGCAGCAAGTCCTGCCGGCAGCTTTTCATGCTCGGAATGCTTTGCGGGATCGGCTTTGTGACAGTGAAATTTTTCGAGTACCAGGAAAAAATTCGCGCCGGCTTCATGCTGACCACCAATGATTTCTACATGTACTACTACATGCTCACAGGCCTGCACCTGATGCATGTACTGCTCGGTCTAGGCGTTCTTGCCTACCTAAGGCAGGTCGCTCGCGCGGCCAGTCTTTCCGCGCAAAATTTCTCGGTGCTTGAGAGCGGCGCAAGCTTCTGGCACATGGTGGATATGTTGTGGATCGTACTGTTCGCGCTGTTGTATCTGTTGCGCTAACGCGATGCGAACAGTGTTCAGTCTTAGAATAACGCTGGTCTGGATTCTCCTGATGTTGGCGACTGCGCTGTCCTGGGGCTTCGGCCACGGGCTTGGCTTCGGGAGCAATTATCGCTATGCCACCGTGGCCGTGGTGATCATCGCCTTCATCAAGGTGCGGTTCGTGTTTCTCGATTTTATGGAACTGCGCACCGCCCCACTGCCGCTCAAACTCGCCTTCGAAACATGGACCGTGGTGGTGAGTGGCGCGCTGATTACGCTCTACTGGCAGGGTGCTTAAGGCTACCGTCCCGAATGGCACTTACTTAATGGGGAAAAGCATTGAGTTAGGCGCGTTGGTGGGGCGGCACTCGAGGCCAGGCAGGCATTTTTTTACAGTCCCTGTAGGAGCGGCTTTAGCCGCGAACAGCGCTGAATCGCCCATCGCGGCTAAAGCCGCTCCTACGGTAATTACCTCGAAGCGCGCGTCTTAAAGTAAGTGCCGTTCGTTACCGTCCCCATAACCGTTTAGACGCGATCTCCGCTCCTGCCGCCATCATTTTCAGTTTCTCGTACGCAATTTCCGGCGCCACCCGGCCATAACGCGTAAAAGTGGAAAACCCACAGTCAGTGCCGGCCAGCACCCGTTCGCGGCCGACGACATCGGCATAGCGACACAGGCGCTCGGCGATGTACTCGGGGTGCTCAAGGTAGTTGCTGCAGGTATCGATCACGCCGGGCATCAGAACTTTATCTTCCGGCAAATCTATCTCGCCCCACACTTTCCACTCATGGGCATGACGCGGATTCGCGCCCTCGAAAGACAGCACCTGCGGTTTGACCTTGACCAGGACCTTCGCGATTTTGCTGAGAGGAATGTCGAAGTCATGCGGGCCTTCGTAATTGCCCCAGCAGATGTGGAGGCGGGCACGATCCGCTGGCACGTTGACGAGCGCCGCATTCAGCACCTCCACCTGGCGTTCTGCCTGGCGTACGAATTCGTCATCCGAGAGATGCTTGTACTGGGTATGACGGGCCATCGCGAGATCCGGGCAATCGATCTGGATCACGAATCCTGCACTCACGATGGTTTCGTATTCTTCGCGCATGGCGGCGCCGAGTGCTTCGAGGTAGGCCTGCTCGGTAGGGTAGTACTCATTGGGCAGAAAGGCGCTGATTACACCGGGCGACGAGGCGTTCAAGAACGCATCGGTGGCGCCGACGCCAATCAACGCGGCGCGAAAATTCGCGATATCGGTCGCCAGCGGCGCGCGATCTTTGACCTGGATTTCGCCAGTACATACCGGCCGTTTGATTGGCGGCGCCTGATTGGTCCGCGCCTGCATCGCCATGAAATCGGGAAAGCGCTCAAGATCTGCCGGTGGACGCCGCGGACTGTCGCCGGTAAAGCCTGAGCAACGATCCTTGATGTAAGTGGAGTAGCCAATTTTCGCCATCTCGCCATCACTGACGATATCCACCCCAACGGCCACCTGGCGGCGCACCACATCATGCACCGCTTGGCGTACTTCCACGGCAAACAACGCTTGATCGATCACCGTGCCGGCTTCGCGGCTCAACAGCAGGTCGGCCAGCGAATCCGGACGCGGCAGACTGCCGACGTGGGTGGTGAGAATGCGATCAGTGCTGAGCTTCATGTGGGTCTCCCCCGCGTGCTAAACAGCACAGACTATTTTGACACAGCGCTGGCGTGCTCGCCGCCATAATCGCGCCGAATTTCCGCGACCTGTACGCGGTAGCTGGCATACCAAAGCGTCTGCCCTTTTTGTTGTGCCGCCTGATGCTCGAGATCATTCTTCCAACGCGCAATGCTGGCCTCATCGGGCCAGTAGGAGAGCGCAATTTCTTCACCATCGGGTGTCGCGGCGAACACGAATTCCGTGCAGCCG
>CAMATU010000155.1 GCA_945861225.1 Klebsiella pneumoniae | reverse complement strand
CGCAAAATCTGGGGGTGCGCGGCGCGCAAATTCAAGCGCAGACAAGGCATCGTGCGCGAGTTCGATTGCATAGCCTCGGCGGATGAGCGCCTTGCGCAAAACCTGCGCATACACGACGTCGTCATCAACCAGCAGTCCCTTCATGCGCGTGCGAAAGCACCAGTCCAACCCCCAGGCCATCCGGCTTGGTGGTGCGAAACAAAGTGCCGGGCAAGCTCGGCGCGCTGTGTGCAAAGCCGATCCCAAAATCCCGCACTGCGCCGCGCAAATTGCCCTCCACGATTTCCAAAGAGACTGTGTCCATGCGCAGATTCTAACGTCAACATCACTGATGAGTGCCGCGACAATTTGGCGCACCCAACAACCTTAATTGTTCATATTTAAGGATGGCTCCGCGAAGCGCTGCGTGCTAGCCTTTAAGAGTACACAGGAATTCACCGACCAGCCTTCATTCATGCCGAATTTGCTGCGCAAACGAAACACTGACCAAACTTCGCGTGCCCGTAAGCGCGGGCTCGTTGGCGTTCTTCTGGCGGCAGTGCTCGGTTTCAGTCTAATCCTGGTACCTCACGTATATGACTTAGCGCTACATCAGTCAGGCGACTACTGCGTTACCTGTGATCTGCTACACGCCAGTGGTCATGGCGTTGCGCCGACAGTACTCGATCACTTCCTCCCGACTATTGAGTGCTGGACTAAATTTTTCTACACCTCTCCTGCTCCTTTCGCCCACCACGTCTATCGCGCGCGCGCGCCGCCCGGCTTTTCCCGCGTTTAAACCCTGAATCGATTGATTGTGTCCGTAACGCACGCGAAGTGCGCTACGTGCACGCGGGTATTCTTTTTCGCGGAGAGCAACTATGCGAAGAATTTCGCGGGCAACCATAGGGTTGCCATTAATTCTGCTGTGGGCGCAAAACGCATCAGCAGCACCCCTCAAAGACCCCACGAGCACTGACATTTCGGCCTTACGGGGCGAGATATCTCAGCTCAAAATCACCTATGCGACTCAGATCGCGCAGCTCGAAGCGCGCCTGGCGCGAGCAGAGACCGCGCTTGCATCACGCGCGGTGTCGTCATCCGCGCCGGCAACCCCTAGCGCGCTGCCGACCTCACCGGTTGGCAACGCCACTCAGCGCATGACGAATGCGTTAAATCCTGATGTCAGTTTAGTGCTCATCGGCACCTACGCGGCGCATTCAAGCGATCCCAATCGATATGCTGCGCCCGGCTTTGCGCTACCGGAGGAAGCTGGGCCTGGCGTGCGTGGTTTATCACTCGGCGAGTCTGAATTGACCTTAAGCGCCAACGTCGATGACAAGTTTTACGGGGCCATGACCGCTGCGTTGAGCGTTGAGGATGGCGAGACCGCGCTCGATCTGGAAGAAGCCTATGTGCAAACCACAGCGTTGCCCTATGGCTTAATTTTCAAAGGCGGACGTTTTTTCTCACGCATTGGATATCTCAACGAACAGCATGCGCATGCCGACGACTTTGTCGATCGCCCACTCGCGTATAAAATTTTTCTAGGCGGCAATCTGGGTGACGACGGCGCACAGCTAAGGTGGCTCGCACCGCTCGACCTGTTGGTCGAATTTGGCGCAGAAGCCTATCGTGGTGACGCCTTTCCGGCACAGGGCGCCAGCGATCACGGGGTAGGGTCCTACACCTTCTTCTCCCACCTGGGGGATGATCTCAGTGACGCCTGGAGCTACCGCGTGGGCGGCTCCTATGTGCACGCCGCAGCGGATGCGCGCACCACGGGCGACCTTCCAGATTTTTTCAACGGCACCAGTGAGCTCGCGTTAGTCGACGTCATCTTTAAGTGGGCGCCGAATGGGAACCCTGTCGAGCGCAATTTGAAGTTACAGGCAGAGTATCTTCGGCGCTGGGAGTCAGGGCTGTTTAACGCCACTGACTACGACGGCACTCAAGACGGCTTCTACCTGCAAACCGTCTATCAGTTTCAGCGGCGCTGGCGAATCGGCGCCCGCTACGATCGCCTATTTGCCGACAATACCGGAGGCGGCGTCGCTGCGACGGTACTCGATACCCTCGCTCACGATCCTTCGCGAGTGGCGCTTCTCTTAGAGTTCGACAATAGCGAATTCAGCAGGTTTCGCCTGCAGTACAACCACGACGACTCGAATCGCGCGACCGATCACCAACTCTTCCTCAACTATATCCATAGCCTGGGCGCCCATGGCGCTCACCAGTTTTAGGAGGCGCTATGACAATGCTTAACGGAATTTTCGTGGTACTCGTGGCTTGCAGCGCAGTTACCACCGACGCGAAAGCCACTTTGCGCATTTTTTCCTGCGAACCCGAATGGGCGGCACTTGCCAAAGAGCTCGTGGGCGACTCGGCTGAGATCTATAGCGCCACTACGGCACTCCAGGATCCGCATCAAATTCAGGCGCGTCCCAGTTTGATCGCGCATGCGCGGAATGCCGACTTGATGATTTGCTCAGGCGCTGAGTTGGAAACTGGCTGGCTGCCACAGGTACAGCGGCAGGCTGGCAACGCCAAAATCCAGAGCAATGCGCCAGGATATTTTGAGGCTTCTTCGGTGGTGCCGCCTCTCGAAGTCCCGGCGACCGTGGATCGTTCTCAGGGCGATGTTCATGCCGGCGGTAATCCGCATATTCAAACCAATCCGCATCACATTGCGCTCGTCGCCACTGCACTGACTGAGCGACTCGCGCAAATCGATCCGCCGCATGCTGCCGACTATCACACGCGCAACGCAGCTTTTCAGCAACGCTGGCAAACCGCTATCGCGCGCTGGGAGCGGGCGCTGGCACCTCTGCATGGTAAGGCGGTCGTGACCCATCACAAATACTGGGTCTATTTATTAGCCTGGCTGGGCTTGCATGAAGTGGCCACACTCGAACCCAAACCCGGCGTGCCAGCCAATGTGGTCCATCTTGCGGCGGTTTTAGCGATCGTTGATCACCAACCCGTGATCGCGATCCTGAGAACTCCTTATGACAGCCCGCAGCCTTCAAGGTGGCTCGCCGAAAAAGCCCATATTGCTGCGGTGACCTTACCTGGAACGGTCGGCGGTTTGTCAGGCACCAACGATCTTTTCGGATTATTCGATAAGACCACAGATATTCTCGCCAAGCTGGTGCCTGGAACTTCACCATGAGCCTGTCGCCATTCGACTGGGGTCTACTCCGCGTGCCGCTCGCGGCAGGCCTGATTGTGTTGGTCACCCACGTAATATTTGGACGGGAGGTTTTGGCAAGAGGAATCATTTTTATCGACCTCACCATCGCCCAGATCGCGGCGCTTGGCGTGGTGGTCGCTGAATTATTCAGCGCCACCTTGCACGATTGGCAAATTCAACTGGTGGGCGGCGGTGCTGCGCTCGCCGCCTCCGCACTCTTGGTAATCACTGAAAAGCACTGGCCTGTGCTGCAGGAAGCGCTGATTGGTTGTCTGTACGTGGTAGCGGCGAGCGCGGCGATTCTCGTGTTGGCGAACAATCCACACGGCGCCGAACATTTTGCGCAATTGCTCGCCGGGCAGATCCTGTGGGTGACCGCAGATCGATTAGTGCCGATCGGCATGCTGTCCAGCGTGATTCTGGTGGCGTGGTTTTTCGTCGCCAAGGGACAGCGTGCCGGCTTTTATCCGTTATTTGCGCTTGCAGTCACGGCATCGGTTCAACTGGTTGGCGTCTATTTAGTATTCGCAAGCCTGATATTGCCCGCGCTCGCCGCGCACGGATTAGGGAAACTCAAGGGGTATATTGTCGGTTACGGAGTCGGAATTCTTGGCTACGTGAGCGGTCTGGTGTTGTCTGTGCCGACTGATCTCCCAAGCGGACCCTTGATCGTCTGCGCCCTCGCTGTGCTCGCTTTGAGCGTGGCCGGGCTTCGGCGGCTCGGTAACTTGAATTTGCGGCGGGTCCCGCAATCTTATGTTCTTTGATACGACCACCATGCAGAACATCTTTAGGGTCTGACCGCTGCGATGCTGTTCTGAACGCCGTGCACTCGGTATATGATTCTCGTTCATCGAGTCTTCGCCCACGCTGCCAAGGAGAAATCACATGACTAATCTCACGGATCTGGCAAGCGCGGACGCGCTCGCGCAAGCAGCGCTCATTCAGCGTGGTGAAATCACCTCGCTTGAACTGGTCGAGGCAGCCATCGCCAGAATCGAACAGGTGAACCCCGCGATTAATGCGGTGGTGCTCAAGCTCTACGATCAAGCGCGCGCGGCCGCGCGTGCG
The DNA here is from genome assembly GCA_945861225.1 of Klebsiella pneumoniae. Taxonomy (GTDB): domain Bacteria; phylum Pseudomonadota; class Gammaproteobacteria; genus CAIKBL01. The sequence continues at coordinate 6,198 of CAMATU010000155.1, read as the reverse complement.
CCGTTACCTGCAGGCCCGCTGTCGGGGGTGCCGTTCCTGCTCAAGGACTTTCTCGCGGAATACGCTGGGGTACCGTTCACCGAAGGCACGGCCTATCTCAAAGGCTACATTCCGAAGGCGGACAGCGAACTCGTGCGGCGCTATAAGCAGGCCGGACTCGTGTTCATCGGTAAAACCAACACCCCGGAACTCGCGGTCGGCCCGACTACCGAGCCGCGCCTATTTGGACCGACGCGCAACCCGTGGGACACCACGCGCACTGCCGGTGGCTCCAGCGGTGGTGCCGCTGCAGCGGTCGCCTCCGGCATGGTGCCGATGGCCCATGGTAACGACGCGGGCGGTTCCATCCGCGTGCCTGCGGCGTGCAGTGGCGTGTTTGGCTTGAAGCCCACTCGCGCGCGCAATCCCCTTGGGCCGCACTATGGCGATTTAATGAGCGGCTTGGTGGCGGAGCATGCCCTGACCCGCTCGGTGCGTGACAGCGCCGCGTTACTTGATGCGAGCGCGGGTCCGGATCTCGGGGATCCTTATTGGGCACCCCCACCAGCGCGACCATTTCTGCAGGAAGTTGGCGCGCCGGTCGGCAAGCTTCGAATCGCGTTTTCCACGCGCACCATTGCGGGATTAGCGCTTGACCCACAATGTGTGGCAGCAGTTGAGGACGCGGCCAAGCTATGCGCTGATCTCGGCCATGAGGTGGTTGAAGCAACGCCAACAATCGATCCCGAGCGCTTCTTTCTCTCGTTTACCACCGTGCTCGCCGCTGGCTTCACGTGGGCAATCGATTACTGGACGCGGCTCCTTGGCCGCGCCCCGACGGAAGCGGAGTTCGAACCCTTTGTGTGGTCTTTCACCGGTCGTGGTCGACAGATCACCGCGCCGGGTTACCTGATCGCGCTGCAGGACTTGCAACAGATCTCGCGCGCGATCGCGCAGTTCATGGTGGCGCATGACGTGTGGCTCACGCCAATGCTGGGTGAGCCGCCAGTGCCGCTCGGCACCTTTGCCTACCAAGCGGGCAGTGATCCCTTCGAGCTCCGGCGAAAAATGGCGCGTTTCACGCCATTTTCCTATTTCGCGAATGCCACCGGCCAGCCGGCGATGTCGGTCCCAACCTACTGGACGCCCAGTGGACTCCCGGTCGGGAATCAGTACGTCGGTCGTTTTGGTGATGAAGCCACATTATTCCGGCTGGCCGCGCAGCTCGAAGCCGCACGACCATGGGCGCAGCGTCGTCCGCCCGTGTGGGCAGGCTAAGGGTTAAAGGGCTGGCTAAGTCGCGGCCACCAGGCGATGCCGCGCCCGACGGCGCGACAGCACGGCCAGCCAATAACCCACCATGCCCATCAGTGACCCGGCGAACACGCTCCACAGCATGAGCGTGCGGCTGCCGCTCGCCGACCACACATAGGCGGTCAACGAAGGCGCGATGGCCATCGCGATCATCATCGGTAACGCGATCGCACCCATGGTCCGTCCAAAATGCTCGCGCCCCAACCACTCGCTGGGCGCGGTGCCACGCAGGATGGTGGTGATGCCATGGCCAGTGCCGAAACACGCGGCGAACACGCACAGCCACCCAATGCCGTGAGGCGCGAAAATCAACAACAAAATCGACAGCGGCACCAGTGCCGAGGTGAATGCGCCGAGACGCGCGATCGACGCCTTGCTGCCAAGCGTGATAATGATCAGGCGTGCAATCAATTGCACCGGGCCGATCAACGCAAAGGTGAAAAAAATCACGCCATCGCTGATCTTCTCGGCGCGCAGTACCGGCACGTATTGAAAGATCACACTTGAGCCCGTGAGGCTGTAAGACGTGTACCACAGCGCCAGCCCCCAGAACACCGGGTTGCGCAGGCGACGCCGCATTACGATGCGGCCACGCTTCTGCGCGATCGGATGGTCCACCCGCACGGTCCCGGTTCGTGGCGGAATAAACCACCAGTGCACTGGCGCGTTGAAGCAAAGATTCAACGCCGCCAGCACCACCAAAGTGGTCCGCCAATCGAGGTGCGGAATGAGATAGCCGATGATGGGCAGATACACCGTCCCCGCCAGACCGGTGATCATGGTCACGGTGGTAATCCCGTTGCGGGCCTCTTTGCCGAAGATTTGATTGACCACCACGAACACCGGTTCGATCAGACAACACGCAAGACACACGCCGAGCGTGAGCCAAATCAGATAGAACTGCGGCAAGGTTTGGACCTGCGACCAGATCAGCAACAGCAGGCCTGACCCTAAAGATCCCAAGGTCATCAACCAGCGACCGCCATGGCGATCAAGCAGGGCTCCGATGGGGTACGCCATTACACCCGTCAGCAGCAGGCCGCAGGTTAGCGCGCCGTTGATCGCGGGATGCGACCAGCCCAGATCACGTTCCATCGGTCCTGCGAACAAGGAAAAACTGAAATACATCGTGCCCCACGATGTCATCTGCGCGAGGGCCAGCGGCCATATCATCACCCACCGCCGGTGTCGTTGCTGCCAGAAGGTTTGCAGCGAGACCAGCTTAGCGATAGCCGCCTCCCAACATGGCGCGCACGGTGTCTTTGATTGCGGCAATGCGCGCGAGCGTCGCCTCGCGACCGCATTCGATCATGCGGTCGAAGCGATCGAAGTCGAAGGCCCCCCCGCAACGATGCGTTTCCGGTGTAATCACAATATCGGCGCGCAGCGCCTCTAAACTCGAGCCGTATGAGCCGAGCAATTCCCACGAGGCGCCGAGCACATGCTTGAAGCCGAAAAAGCCGCCAATGTGGGTTTGCAAGCGGCCACTGCGCTGCCGCCGAAATTCAAGATCTTCGCTCGGCACCGCCACCACATTGACTGCGATCCGTAGCCCGCACCGGCGCCTGCTCAACACATCCACCGGCACTCTGGACACAATCGCGCCATCCACCATCAACCGCGCGCCATCGGCGACGGGCGGAAAGAACCCAGGGATCGCGGAAGTGCCGAGCACGGCTGGCGCGACCAAGCCGCTGTCGATGATCGCCCGCTCCCCGGAAGTGAGATCTGAGGCCACCACGGCGGTGGGGAGCCGCAAATCGGCGAAGGTGGTGCGGCCAAACACATTGCGCGCGGCGCGCGCGACTTTAGCGCCCGAGAATATCGAGGCGCGCGGCCACCAGGACGCGTCTCTTATTTTGTGATTGCCGCCGAGAAAATCGCGCATCTTCCGCGCCCCTTCGGCGGCATTCGCCGAGTGCGCGATAGTCAACGCGGCAATCCCGCCCATGCTGGTGCCGCACAGAAAATCGACCGGCACATCATTCGCCTCCAACGCTTCCAGCACGCCAACATGCGCGAAGCCGCGCGCCGCGCCCGAACTCAAAGCCACCCCGATTTCGCTGAAGCTTACATGGCGCGCGAGATGATCGAGGTTGGGATAATGGCGGCGCTCCCAGCTTGGTGCGTCACTTGCAGCACGCGCCAGCTCGGCAGTGGGCAACCGGAAACTCCAGCGCTCTGGATCATTCAACGGGCGCTCGCCGATGAACACGCGACTGAAATCTGCAGCACCCGCTTGCTTGCGCAAAGAGGCCAGTGTGTCCGGCGCCTTGACAGTCGTGGTCAGAACTTCAAGCACCACGTCTTCCGGCATCAGCGTATTGGCCAGCACGCGCAACGCCGCAGGTCGGATGATCGTAATTAGGTACTGCTCACCGCTCGCGTCGCGACGCCAGTCCGCCAGTGCTGCTGCCTGCGCCTCCAGGGGCGCGGCGGACGCAAGGACCGAGCCCGGCGCGTAACACTGCACGCCAACCGTCAGAATTTGCGCGAACTGCGCAAGGTCGATGCTCGGATCGGCACTGGTGATGACGGCAATGCCGGGTTTTCGTGCGTCATTGCGCGTGCGATAACGCAGGCGATCGATCAACAGGCGCGTCAAACTCCGATGCAGCAGCGGCTCGTCATCCAACAGCCGCAGAAACGCCGTACCGTCGAGGCGATAGGTGATCGTGTCGCGCGCCGCGATCAACGTGGCCGCGATCGGCATGCCGGTGAACAGCGACATCTCACCAAAAATCTGACCGGGCCCGAGAATGAAGCCGCGCCAGCTACCGGGTGCTTCGGCATCCGCCTGCACGCGCACGGCGCCGGCAGCAACCGCCTGGAAGAAGCGGCCGGTTTCCCCGACCCGCGCGATGATTTCACCCTGCGCATAATGATGGACAGGAACCTGCCCGCGAACCCGCGCGATGGCGGCGGGCGATAGCACCGCAAAGAAAGGAATTTCGGCGAGGTCAAGCATGCTGGCGGACTAAGGCCGACCGGGTAAAGAGGCAATCAAGCGCCGACTTAACCATCAGCCGACGATGGTGCAGACGCAAACCGTGACGGGCAAACAAGCGCGTGAGGGTGGCGGCGCTGAAGTAGTACAAGTGTTCGGAAGGTTTGATCTCCTTCCACTGCGCGAGATCGCGTGGCGTGCGCCAATGCGCTAGATCCGGGGTGCGGATTTCGATCAAGCCGCCGGGCTTCACGACTCGCGCGAGTTTGGCTACCGTGCGCTGCAAATCGGGGACATGCTCGATCACGTCGTACAGCGATATCACATCGAAGAACTGATCCGGATACGCCTGTGCATCGAAAGTCCCGCACACGATATTCGCCAGCCCCAATTCCTGCTGTCCGAAGGCCACGGCCGCTGGTTCCAGCTCAACGCCGAAAGCTTCGAAACCTGCTTCCTCGGCAGCGGCGAGCACAAAGCCCGCCGAACACCCAATATCCAACCACCGTCCGCCAGCGCCTACCCGCGGTGTCAGCCGATTCACCCAGCGCCGACACCGCGCGAGCTTCTTGGCTGCCTTGTTGATATAGCCCTGGCTGTAATGTTCATTGTAGGTGGCAGAGACCGCCTGAAAGCGCGGGCGCGGATTGATTAACACCAGACCGCAGTCTTCACACCGCACAAAGGGCTCGCCCTGCTTTTCAAACAACGCCACAAAACGCGTGCCGTCACAGACTGGGCAGGCAATCGTTTCGAATTCAGGTGCCGGGGAATTCATGTGCAGGAGAAAAGGAAGCGACGCCGCCTCGCTCAAGAAGTCATCATGAAGTCGCGAGGGGTGTTCGTAGGACATGATGCGCAGGACATAGGGCGGAAAAGCGCAGTGCCTTCCGCCGTACCGGATGCAATCCACGGAGTGTAGAGTCATCAAAGGCCATCGGATGCGTACGGCGGAAGGCGCTGCGCTTTTCCGCCCTATAGCCTCTATCTCGTCGTCTCAAGCCCCCCTGCGACACTAGGCACTAACCAATTGTGCACGCGCAGTGGAGGTCGCGGCGTGATCAATCTGTTGGGTGAGCTCGTCGATCACCACGCCATAGACCTCGCGCGCGGCACGCATTGAGATGTATTCATCCAGCACGTCATCCAGCACCTGTTGCGGATCGCGCGCCAGCGGATTGCCGTAACCACCACCACCGGTGCTCTCAAACATGAAGGTCTCGCCATAGGCAAAGGGATGTGCGCACAACAGCGGATTGCGCCAGACGCCTTGTTCATCCAAGCCACCGATCACTTCCTGATGACCATCAAGATGGATCTTGGTCTGGCGTTGCACTGCAGAGTGTTGGCCACCGGCGACACCGGGACTGCCCTCCAGGGTACGCGCGGTTTCCATGCTGAGCGCACCTTCCGCGAGATAGCGTACTTTGAATATGGCGCCCAAGCCGCCGCGGTATTTGCCGGGACCGGCGCTATCGGTGCGTAATTCAAAGGCCTCGTAGGCGATGGGGAACAACAGCTCGGCGGTTTCGGCCGGCATGTTCATGCAATTGCCGAGTGGATCTTCCGTCACGTTCATGCCATCAGCATATGGCGATGCGCCCCAGCCGCCGGCAGGCAGATCGGAGAACACATCGGTGGTGCCATTGGGCGCCACCACCGAAGAGACGAACCAATTGCAGTCCGCGCTGGTTGAGCCGGTGGCTTTCGCCGGACAGGCTTTGGCGAGCGCCTGCCAAATCGCGCTGGTGATCTTGGCGGAGGTCAATGTGGTGCAGCCAATCGTCGGTGCCGGCCATTTTGCGTTCAGCCACGAACCTTCCGGAATCACCAGTTTGATCGGGTTGAACATCCCTTGATTTTGTGGCGCATAAGGCGCGAGAAAAAATTGCAACGAGTACAGGGTGGCCGACGCGGTATTCGCGTAGGGCGAGTTAATCGCGCCTTTGACCGTACTG
>CAMATU010000154.1 GCA_945861225.1 Klebsiella pneumoniae | reverse complement strand
GACCAGCTGGAAGCCCTTGGTGGCGATCCGCTCCCAGTGATCGGCCGGCGCGCCCTTACCGACGATTCGCCCGGTGACCGACACGAACTGGAAGTAGATGTACTCGACGCCAAGCGCTTTGATCATCGCGCGGACTTTCTTGACGCCTTCAGCGCGCGCAGCGTCTTTGACGTAATTCTCCAATGCGGTCATAGCGAGGCTCCTCCGGGTGCTGATGGTTTAAAGCGCCACGCTCATACGTGATGAAGGTAGCGCCTGCGTTCAAATGCCGCGACGTGGCGGCGCATTGCGATGTCTTCCTGAATACAGCTCTGGGTGAAATGGGCCACGAAGTCGGCCCCAAACAATTCAGCCGCCAGCGTACTGCGCTGCATGCGTTCGGCGGCTTCGAGCAGCGAGCGCGGTAACGGACCGAGCGCCGGATGCACGAACTCGCGGCCGATGTCGGTCGTTTCAGGCGGTGGCTGTAGATCTTGCTCGATCCCGCGCAACCCGGCGGCGAGCATCAGCGCGAAGGCCAGGTGCGGATTGGTATCCGCGCCGGGCAAGCGAAATTCAATCCGGCAGTCGTCCGGCGCGCCCGCCACCACCCGTAAACCGCAGGTGTAATTCCCGAGCCCCCAGGTCGCGGTGCGTGGCGCCCAGTTGCCCGGCACATACCGGCGATAAGCATTCACCGTACTGGCGAACATCGGCATGAGTTCGGGCAACGCTTGCAGGATGCCCGCGATAAACTGTCGACACACGGTCGAGATGCCGCGCGGATCGTCGGCGGCGTGAAACGCGGCGGCGTCAGTCGCCCGCGTGCGCAGCGACAAACTCGGATGCCCGCCCAGTCCGGGATGCGTATCCGAGAGCTGGGCCATGAAAGAAGCGGTGAGACTGCGCTGAATGCAGAACGCCTTGGTGAACAGCTTGAAGAGTGCGGCATCGTCCGCCGCCGTCGCCAGCTGGCGCACGGGCAGCGCGGCCTCCAGGCACCCCGGGCCCAGTTCCGAGCACAGATGATGCAGGGGAATATCTCCGGCCCGCAGACAGTGGTCGTAGTCGCGCAGAAATTCTGCGCCCGCGGCCGGATACAGCCCCGACCAGCAACGATTCTCCTGGGCCAGCGTCTGCAGCTGATCGAAATTCTTGGCGCTCAGCGTGGCGGGCGTTTCATCGAGAATGATGAATTCGAACTCGCTTGCGCCAAGGGGTTCGAAGCCGAGTCGGCGCGCGCGCGCGATCTGGGCCGCAAGCAGCGCCCGCGGCGACAACGCGGCGCTGTCGCCGGTGTAGTCCGCCACCAGCAACGCGGCGTGGGGCTCAAACGGATAAGGGCGCAGGCTCGCGACATCGAGCTGGCAGGCTTCGCTGCGATAGGCGCGGTCCGCGCGCACCGTGTCGTTGGGCCCCCAGTACGGCAGCGCGTCGATGAAAGACCAACCCTCCGCCAGGTAACGGCGCGCCAGCGCCACCGGCAACCGCTTTTCGCGGAACACCCCTTCAGTATCGAAGATCCCCGCGTGCACGAATTCGATGCGCTCGCGCTCCAAAATGTCGCCAAGCGCGGTACCCGAAGCGGCAGACCAGTGGAGCGGGGTCGTATTCATAAGTTGCACGAGAGTAAAGAAAGTTTTTGCGCATTGAAAGAACCAACCTTCATTCTGCGGGACGCCAATGCTATAAGGACTACACGAATCAAAAAGCCAGGGGGGAACGATGGCGACCAAACCGACCGGCGTACAAACCAACCAGGGTTATACCAGTACGGATGACTTCATTACCCGCACCCATGTCCTCCCGCTGCTGACCGACCGCACGACGCGCGAGCGTCTGCTCGCGGAACATCGCGAGAACCCGATTGGCTTGCCGGGCAAAGGCGGCAAGGCCGGTGTGCAGCACAGTGAAGAACTTGCGCACGTGATCGACAAACTCCGGCGGGCGCCGATGGCCGGCAAGTACGTGCGAATCTGCGTCGCCGCGCATCGCGATTACCGCATTGGCGTGTGCACCGGGGTGCGCGGCAAGCCGGTCAAGATCCTCGCCGACTCCTATCCGTCCGAAGATGCCTGTGAGCACGCGATTTTCGTCAAACGGGTGCACGAACTCCTCGCCAGTTACGGGCATAAAGTGCGTTCAACGGCCGCGTTGGCACTGAACTGAACATTCCCGGCGCGCGGCGTCGACGACGGAACCTAAAGAGGAACACCCCATGCTTCGTATCACCGGTTACAGCGATAAGTATTCCGCATGCCCTGGCGAGACGGTCAAATTCTATGTGAATGCCGAGAAAGGCGAGCGCTACGACGTCCAGATCGTGCGCGTAATCCACGGGGATACGAATCCCGAAGGACCTGGTTTCAAGGAAAAAGAAATCAAAGCGCCGTGCAATCAACGCTACCCAGGGCGCCCGCAGAAGATTCACGGTGGCTCGTATGTGGTGATACCGGCCGACTCGCGCCTGGACTGTGCGAGCTTCACCGTGCAGGCCTTTATTTTCCCGACCACCCCAGGCCCCGGACCGCATGGCTACTGTCATGACAAAGGCATGCAGGGCGTGGTGACCAAGTGGGATGTAGGCCGGAAGTCCGGCTATGGTTTGTTCGTCGATGAAGCGGGTTGTCTCACTGTGATGATCGGCGGGACGCGCGGCAAGCTCACCAAGCTCGCGAGCGGGAAACCGTTGCGTCGTAAGGTGTGGTACTTGGTGGCGGCCAGTTACGACGCCGACAGCGGGCAGGTGGTGCTGTATCAGGAACCGATCGTGTCATCGACCAATGGCGGACTCGGCATGGCGCTGTTGCACCCTGCGCACGAGACCAGCGCAGTGGTCAAGACCAAAAGTGCCCACGGTCCGGCCACGAATGGTGCGCCGGTCCTGTTCGCCGCGGCGACCGCGCAGGCGGACTCGGGACGCAGCATTCAAGGGGGTCACTACAAGGAGGCCATCTCTCCGGTGTCCCTGCCGGAGCAGGCCTGGTGTTATAACGGAAAGATTGACCGTCCCAGAATTTCGAATAGAGCACTCACGAAAGCAGAAATCGATGCGCTCGCGCGCGGCTTCGCGGGAGCCGCTGCGGAGCTGCGCACGGCCGTGGTGGGCGCCTGGGATTTTCACGCCAACATTACGACCAATATCGCCTCGTGCCAGATCGTGGATATCTCACCTAACCAGTTGCATGGGTTCGCCATCAACCTCCCGGTCCGCGGCATGACCGGCTATAACTGGAGCGGCGACGATATCGTCTATCACCACATTCCGCATGAGTATGGCGCGATCCATTTCCATGACGATGACCTCGACGATGCGCGTTGGGAAGTGGATTTTACTTATACCGTGCCCGCCACCTTGAAGAGTGGGGCCTATGCGGCGCGCCTGCGGATCGGTGGCAAGGATTCGCCGGAAACCGAAGACTACATTCCGTTCTTCGTGCGGCCGCCGCGCGGGACGGCGACCGCGAAGATTGCGTTCATCGCGCCGACCAACAGCTACATGGCCTATTCGAACGACAACCTCGCCACCAATTCAGTGGTCGCGCAGTTACTCGCCGGGCGCGTGCCGATCATGAACGCTTCGGATCTCTATCTGAATGAGCATCGTGAATACGGGCTGTCCACTTATTCCTGTCATTCGGACGGCAGCGGGGTGTGCTACAGCTCGCGCCTGCGACCGATCCTGAACATGCGCCCGAAGTATCGGCACTGGCTGTCGCCGTCGTTATGGCAGTTCAATGCGGATCTGCATTTAACCGATTGGCTCGAACAGATGAATTTCGAGTTCGATGTGCACACGGATGAAGATCTCGATCGCGAAGGACTCGGGCTGTTGTCCCGTTATCAGGTGGTCTTGACGGGCAGCCATCCGGAGTACTCCTCCGAACGCATGCTCAATGCCTACGAGGCGTACCAGGCCAGCGGCGGGCGCTGGATGTACCTCGGCGCCAACGGCTTTTACTGGTGCAGCCAGTATCATCCGGATAACAGCAATATCATCGAAGTGCGCAAAGGCGAGGCCGGTACCCGCGCGTGGACCGCGAATCCGGGCGAATACAACAATGCATTCGACGGCAAGTACGGCGGAATGTGGCGGGCGCGCGGTCGCATCCCGAGCAAAGTCTGCGGACTCACGTTCACTGGTTATGGTTTCGATGTTTCCACCTACTATCGACGCGAAGCGGATAGCCTGCGGCCCGAATGCGCGTGGATGTTTCAAGGGATCGGCCAAGACGAGGTGATCGGTGACTTCGGCCTCGTCGGCGGCGGCGCCGCGGGCCTGGAGATTGATCGCTACGATCTGGAATTCGGCACGCCGCACCATGCGTTCCTGCTCGCGCGCTCGGAAGGCCATACGGATCTCATGCTGCAGGTCAACGAGGAAGTCCACTTCTCGGTGCGCGGTTTCTACGGTGGCGGCGACGAGAATCCGATGATTCGGGCCGACATGATCTACTACAAAACGCCGCATGACGGGGCGGTCTTCGCGCCCGGCTCGCTGGCCTGGTGTGGCGCACTGTCCCACAATGATTACGACAACAACGTGTCGCGCCTGATGAGGAACGTGATCAAGGGCTTTCTCAAGAAAGGACCATTGCCGTGAGTCCGCGTCGCGCGCGAAAACCGGCGCCGCGGCAGAACCCGGGGCGGCCTCTCGCGCCACCGCCCGGCAAACATGTGATGCCCGCACTCGCGGGCACCCCGAATAAACTCGAGTCTGCATTACTCGGCACGCTCGATCCGGACAAACTCAATCAACTCGCGGAGTGTCTTTTTACGCTCAATAACCGGCACTTCGGCCCGATCCCAGGCGCGTATGTGGTGGTCTGTACCGAAGCGGAGCGGCGCTGGTGCGTCGGCCAATTGAGCGCGGATCGCGCGCGCCCGTTGAACTTGTTTGAAGCGCTGACGTTCGACACGCCAGCCGCCGCCAGTCGCGCCGCCACACGCTTACGGCGCACGCGGGGGGAACGGACCCCCGTCCGCAGTCTCTGAGCGGCGACCCTGACCGCGGCCGCCACCCAGGGCAAACCCGGGATCGGTCACGCGCAGCGCGCCCGCTGGCACGGAGTCGCGGGATTGTTGACCTAGACAGGTGCCAGCGACACCTCTGGTGTCGCTGGCGTGCTGGGGGACAGGCGCGAGCCTGAGTAAAACAACCGAGGGGGATATGATGGATAAAGACATCACGGCATTGACAGTACTGTTCACCGAGTTCTACTACTGGGTGACAGTGGTTTTCATGTTTCTGATCCACGTTGGTTTCTGCATGTATGAGGTCGGTGCCTCGCGGCGCAAGAACCACATGCATACCCTGATGAAGAACACCATGGTGATCCCGACGGTGGGGATCACGTTCTATCTGTTCGGCTGGTGGATCTACTCTGCGCTCCCGAACGGACCCGGGATCACGGGTGGACTCATCCCGGCATCCTTCGCGGTCCCGTGGAGCGAATTGATGGGCACCCACATGGGCGGCGCGCCCGCGACGGCCGCGGTGACTGCTGCCGATACCGCGCTGTGGGCCCGCCTCAACGGGGTGTTTTTCGCGGCGTTCCTGTTGTTCTCCTGGACCACCGCTTCCATTGTCTCCGGCGACTGCATCGAACGGATCCGCTCGGGGGCCTTCTGGATCCTGGCCGTGCTGATTGGTTCGGTGCTGTGGATAATCGATGCGGCGTGGGGCTGGCATCCGGCGGGCTGGATGGTGGCCAAGCTTGGCTATCACGATGCGTACGCATCCGGGGTGGTGCATGCCATCGCCGGCGGCTTTACGTTGGGCGTGCTGCTGGTGCTCGGACCGCGCCTCGGCAAGTTCAAGCCGGACGGGACCGCCCGCAACATCAATCCGCACAATCCATGGTTGGTGACGATCGGGCTTTTCCTGATCTACACCGGCTTCTGGGGTTTCTACGCCGCGTGCAACATTCCGATGTGGGATGTGCAGGCCGGCGATGGTGTGTTTTTCTCGGCGACCAATATCTATCTGGCACCGACTACACTGTCTGCCATCACGTTCAATTTCATCACGGCCTTATGCGGTGGCATGCTTTCGATGTACGCGGTGGCGAAGGGCGATGCTTTCTGGACTTACTCGGGCGGCCTCGCCGGGGTGATCGCCGCGTCCGCAGGTAATGATCTGTATCACCCGCTGCAGGCCTTCCTGATCGGCGCGATCGTGCCGGTCATTTCCTACAAGCTGCACTATTACGTGGAACGACGCTTCAAGCTCGACAGCGCCGTCGGCGCGGTCGCCGTGCATGGTTATACAGGCTTCATGGGGGTGGTAGTCGCTGGGTTTGTGCTGTGGGGCTACCCCTCATCGCCGACTGCGGGCTTCGCCGCGATCACGCCGTGGGGCAATTTTATCGGTGCCGTGATCATGTTCGCAGTGCTGGGCGTGTTCCCCGGCTATGTGGCAGCCAAGGTGCTCAATGCCTTCGGTCTGCTCCGCATCCCGCGCGAAATAGAACTCGCCGGACTCGATGTCTCGATCGAGATCCAGCGCGAACTCGACGCTGCGGAAGTCACGCAATCGGTGCACGAAGAAGCCGGCGATCTACTGGCGGCTCGCGCTTAAACCCACACAGGAGACAACCCATGGCGACAATCGAATCCTTTGCCGGGGCGATGACGGATATCGGCCCCATGTACCCGTTCGTCGGCACCGAAATGCTGATGGTGATCGTGGTCGGTGCCTTCTGGATCGTCTGGCACATCCTGCAGCTGCGAGCCGAGAGCCGGGAATTCGAGGAAGATCTCGCGCGTCTGCGCAGCAAGGATGCGCTGCGTAAGGCGCTCGAACGCGAAGGCTGATCCTTCCTCACCAAAACCAATCCCGGCGCGGCGCCCGTGCGCCGCCGGGATTGCCTGCGTTGCGAATCGTTGACATCGATCAAGCGCACTGCGCAGTGCTTGCCCGCAAAGTCTGACACGCTGCTAGGATTAATGTGGGTTGCAGTAACGATTTCGCGGCCGCTGTCGCCGGCTGCCCGCCGGAATCCTGGCGAAGGGAAGCGCTTGGAGTAAGTGGATGCGTCTGCGGGGCCGCTTCTCCTCGCTGGTCATTGTGCGCCTCATCTGCCTCATGGCAACGAATATCACTGAGCGGTTGTCGTTAACGGCGCAGCGGAATATTCGGTACCGTCTCAAAACACCCTATCGCAACGGGACCACGGATGTCGTGTTTGAGCCGCTCGCCCGGCGCGATGCCGCGCCTGCCGACGAGCCAGTGCCCGCCCGTCACGTCGCGATGAGCGTTAAGCAATGTGGAGATAATTTTGACCAGGGTCCTTAGGCCAAGTGTCACTCGCGCCTGTTGGTCTAAACGCTCTCAATGCATCCCCGCCATTCCGGAAATCGCGGCCACCGCCAGAGCCCCAGCGAGAGCTGGGATTGTCGGGAATTGATCGAGCATTTCAGGTGGCCATGGATTCCAGGTCGCGGGTCCTGTGGGCCCTTGCCAGGAATGACGGAGCTAAGTTGATTTATATCAAGCAGCATGCGACGGCCGTCAGCCACTATGAATTGCCGCTTTGACCCACCCGCCGAGCAGAATGAATGAAATTTCACTGGTTCAATCTGATGCCCTGGCCTCATCTGCCAGATGATTTCACCAGCACCCACCGCAGCGTGTGGGTGGATGTTGACTCGCGGCTGTCCGCGATTGGGCGAATAACGAGCGTGCCATACGGTTCTCAAGGGTGCATGTTTTTGGAATCTTTGACTTCAATCGAAATTTAGAGAGTTTGATATGCGCAATTTTCTGAAACCGGCGGCAATTGCTGCCCTGAACCTGTCCCTGTTCGCAATCCCCGGACAGGCCGCAGTGATCAGTGCTGATTCCGCGGTATTGTTCGAACTTCCAGGCGAATCAAGAACAGTAATCAGCGGCCCTTCTGGCCCTGGCCTGAGTGCAGCGAGCTATACCAGTCCCACCGGATCGGCCGCTTCTTCGGGTTTTGGGCACGCTGACTATGGTGCGTTGCACGCCAGCGCGGCCGCGATCATCAATGCTGGCTCTGCAGGGGGAACTACCGAGGTGCGCGGTCAGAGCGGGGCCTTATGGCTTGACCAGGTTACGATCTCAAGCGCCACCCTGACCGGAGCAGCATTTGCTCGCGTATCGTTTTCATTAATGGGTAGCTTATCTTCCGTCTCTGATTTACCTCCTGGCGGGGCAATGGCTAATGCGTCGGCAATTGCACTCGTCCGGGTTAACGGAGCGAGTGTATTTCGCGCCAAGGGCCAATTAGTGTCCGAGAATGGCGTCATCACGTTGAATGAACTCGCCGTAGAGGGGCAGCTGAATGGAGCATTCTTCGAACTGGACCCCGGCAGCAGTTTGAGCGGTTCATATACGTTTGATATTCCGTTTACTTTTGGGACATCCTTCCAGTTGTTCGGCACTCTGAATACGTTGACGCAGACAGTAGCCTCCACGGGACGCTCGGCCAGCGCCCACAGCAACTTTGGTTCATCAGCCTATTGGGGTGGCATCAGCGCAGTGCATCTGGCCGATGGCACCATACTGAATGGTTACGATATTGGCTCCGATTCAGGGACTGACTGGGGTGATGCCTACATATCGAATCTCTCCACCGTACCTGCCCCTGCTGCAATATGGCTCCTCGGCTCAGGCCTCGGCGGCATGACTTGGCTGCGGCGTCGCAAGGCCTGACAGGCTTCCTGCCCTTTCTCATAGGGCTCGTGATAAAACAAATCGAGTCTCGCATACGCCATCACTAGTGAGGCTCAATCGTGTAGTTCCGCTCACCGTGAAATCGATGCGGTCGGATCTTGAGCGTTTTCATTTCCGCGTCGGTTACCCTGCCCCTTTTTTGTAGCTACTTGAGTCGAGTTCACATTGCACTTCAAGCCCCATTTAAGTGACTGATATTTTTTTGGATAAATTTCAATTTTCACGAGTTCAAAAATTCGCAAATACCCCCACGCGTAACGCCTCCGGCATATTGGTTCGTCGCTTGTGAGCACCGGCTGTTGTCGCCGACGCCGAATTGAGCCATCCCGGAGGTCTCTGCCGGTTGGAGTGTGAGCCTGCGCGGAGAACTCAGAGACAGATGGACTATGCGCCCAACAGCCTTCTCGCAAGTATCGACTGCATATCACGTCGTCCGTCAGCAATCAGATAGATGATGACTTGGCTGCCTGTTACACGGTAGATCACGCGGTAGGGCTTGAAGAAAGTCTGCCGGTACTCTTTGATGCCGAGGCCGACCAGTTCCTTCGGGTAACTGCCGCGCTCAGGGAGTTTCGACAGGCTCTTCACAACTTGCGTCAACTCGTCCAACACGTAGTTGGCGTTGGCGACACAGTCGAATTCGGAGATGTAGTCGTGGATAGCCTCCAAGTCCTGCTCCGCACCCGCGGTGAGCAGAACTTCGGACTTGGCTGGCACGCCTGCCATCAGTCCGTGGCTCGCTTGGCGCGAAGGCGGGCGATGACGTCGGCCACAGATTTCACCTTGCCAGCGGTCACATCCTGGTTGCCCAGTGCCAGGATTTTCAGCAAGGCCAAGGTTTCTTGAGTCTCTTCGAATGAGGCCACGTCCTGCAGGACGGCTTTGGCTTCGCCGTTCTGGGTGATGACCAAGGGCACACGCTGCTCAGCGAGGTTCGTCAGGACCTCGGCCGCATTGGCTTTGAGGTAGCTGATAGGCTTGACTTGAGATGAGTAACGCATGGCCTGCTCCTGATTTAATAAAGACCAAATATGGTCTTTTTATGGACTTATAACAAGATGCCCGGATCGGGAGCGGCAGTGCCATCAAGGAGATGCTTGTTGGCGCCGGTGCCGGATTGAGCCACCGCGCCGACGTTCGAGTGAGCCAGCTATTTCGGCTCAAACCCCAGAAGTGACGCCTCTTCCGGAACTGTCCTGCTGGCTCACCGAAGATGATCGAGGATCTTTTTGATCACCGCCGGATCTTCGATGCTCGCGATCACCTTGACCGCACCACCACACTGCTCGCAGGTCAAGATGTCGATCTTAAATACCCGCTTCAACCGTTGGGCCCAGGTCATCGAGACGTGGCGCGCGGGTGCGGGTTCGTCGCTGGTCTGGGTCTTGCGTCGGCCGCGCCGGGCCGGCGTCACTTGTTCCCGCAATCGATGGTTCGGCGCGAACACACCGTGGTAGCGCGTGAGGTTGACCCGTGGCGTCGGCACCAACGCGGCCAGCTCCCCGTGACGTCGCAGTACCGGCGCCGCCAGCCGGGCCATAAACGGGTAGTTTCGCCACCCTGGATGCGCTTTAATCAGGGGCAATCGCCACCAGGAGAACCGCAATGCACGATCTCGTTATTCGAGATGGACGTATCGTTGATGGCAGCGGCGCAGCCACAGTACACGGGGACCTCGCCATCGACGGCGATCGCATCACCCAGGTCGGTGGCCAAGCTGGCGCCGGCCGTCGCGAGATCGATGCGGGCGGCCTGCTCGTCACGCCAGGTTTTGTCGACGTTCAC
>CAMATU010000153.1 GCA_945861225.1 Klebsiella pneumoniae | reverse complement strand
AACTGCGCGGCCGCGCGAAGCAATACAACACGCTGTTCGGCTACGAACGGGGCGAGGAGGGCCAGTTATTGCTGCGCGCCGATTTCGATTTGCCGGCAGTCAGCGGGGCGTTGCGCGAACGTGGCCTACCGGTGTGGGGCAAGGAGCGCCCGGAGGTCACGACCTGGCTGGTGCTTAACGATGCGAGCGGGCGCCGCCTGAGTCCCGATGAAAATACGCGAGAGATATTCGAAAGTGTCGTTCGCCAGGCCGCACTGCGCGCTATTCTGATTCGACGACCTCCGGCCAGCGCCATTGAGGAGTCCCTACTGAACGCAGCTGGCCAGAACGATGAGGCGGTGCTGACGGGGCTCGGCACACTCGCGGCCCAGTATGGCACCCCGGCGAATCTGTTGATCCTGCTCACTCAGCCACCAGACGCGCTGAGTTGGCAGTTACGCTGGTGGCTTAAGGTGGAGGATGAAACGGTGGTTGGCGCGACGAGCGGTGAATTGCCGGTGCCGGTGATGATCGCGGGACTCGATCAGGGTTTGGACGCAGTGGCCCGACATTATTTGCAAAGCGCGGTCTCGAGCGCGGCGAGCACCGTTGAGCTCAGCGTTGAAGAGATCACCACGGCCGATGGCTACGGGCGAACGCTGAATTATCTCGCGCGGTTGGATGCGGTGAAGCGCGTCGACGTGCAGAAAATTGAGGGTACCACCGTGTATTTTTCGCTGGTTGCGCATGGTGGACTGCCAGCGCTTACGCAGAGTATCGGCTTTGGCCAGGTGCTGAGCGCCGTGCCAGAGGCGCCCACGCGTTTCCGCCTGTTTGCCCCCTGAGCCCGACAGCCTCCTAAGACATGCTCTTAATGACAGATTCTCAGAAGTGGCTGGTGCTGGCGACGATTGCCGGTACCGGTTGGCTGCTTTATCTGCTTGCGCCGGCTCTCACGCCTTTTCTGTTCAGCGCGCTGCTGGCCTATCTTGGTGATCCCCTGGTTGACCGTCTTGAGCGGCTCGGGCTGTCACGGGGGTTAGGGGTGACCATCGTGTTTACGGTGATGCTGGTGCTTGGCATCGGTGCATTACTCGTGCTGGTGCCTGCACTCGAGCGGCAGATCGCGGTCGTTATCGCGAAAACGCCCCAGGCGATCGATTGGCTTCAAACCTGGTTGTTGCCGCGCCTCTCACGCCAATTTGGGATCGCCCTCAGCGTGGATACTGAATCGCTCAAGCAAGCGCTGATCGCGCACTGGCAGGAACTCGGCACTGTGATGCAGCAAGTGGTGATGCACCTCGGGCGTTCGAGTCAGATGCTGCTTGGCTGGGTAAGCTTCTTGTTGTTGGTGCCCGTGGTCACGTTCTATCTCCTGCGTGATTGGGATGTTTTAGTGCGCCAGGTGAACGCCTTGCTGCCGCGCCGAGTGGCGCCGCGCGTGACCGCCATCGCAGCAGAAATCGATGCCGTGCTGGCGGAATTTCTGCGCGGCCAGCTCACGGTGATGACGGTCCTCGCCGTGGTTTATGTCACTGGCCTGTGGCTGACCGGGCTCGATCTCGCATTTGCGGTAGGGATGGTTGCTGGCCTCGTCAGTTTCGTGCCCTATCTAGGGGTGATCGTGGGCGTGCTGCTGGCAGGGATCGCCGCCCTGCTCCAATTTGGCGATGTGTGGCATCTGGTCGCTGTGATGGGTGTGTTTGGCCTTGGTCAATTGCTGGAAGGCATGGTGCTCTCGCCATTGCTGGTGGGAGATCGGATTGGTCTGCATCCAGTCGCCGTCATTTTTGCAGTGATGGCGGGCGGGCAATTGTTTGGTTTCTTCGGCGTGCTGCTGGCCTTGCCGGTCGCGGCCGCCATTGTGGTGTTACTGCGTCATTCACATAATGAGTATCTGCGCAGTGAATTTTATGCTGACTCGCGACCGCCTGCCGCCGAATGACCAACACCCAGTTGACCTTAGGGCTGTTTGCGCCGCCCCAGGCCGATTTCGTCGATTACCGCGGCCACTGCAATCAGCATCCACAGCTAGCGGCGGAAGCGTGGGCCGCGGGCACGAAGCCCTGGTGCGTGGGCCTGTGGGGCGCGCCGGGAACAGGTAAGTCGCATCTGCTCCAGGCCGCGATTCGGCGCGTGCATGAAAATGGCCACTTGGCGATGTATCTGCCGCTCCGCGAAGTCCGTGAGCACGGCCCGGCGATTCTTGATGGCCTCGACAGTATCGCCGCCCTCGCACTCGATGATCTCGATGCGATAGTCGGTGACGCGGCGTGGGAGGAAGCGCTCTTTGCTTTATATAACCGTTGCAACGCCGCCGACGGTCGCCTGCTTTATGCGAGTCGTCTCGCGCCGGCTGCTACGCCGTTTAATCTGCGTGATCTCCAGTCGCGCCTCACCGCTGCACTGATCTTTCAGTTGAGCGAACTCGACGATGGTGAGAAGCAGGGCGTACTACAGGAAGTTGCGCATGCGCGTGGCATGGAGCTGAGTGCCCAGGTGGTGGGGTTCCTGATTCGACGTCTGCCCCGCAACATGCACGCGTTGATGGCGGCTATCGAGGTGCTTGACCGGGTTTCGTTGCGCGAGCGTCGCGCACTCACGGTGCCGTTTGTGCGCGATGCGCTCGGCTTGGGTGGTGCCTGAATTTTTGGGCACCCGTCACCCATAGGGCGGAAAAGCGCAGCGCCTTCCGCCATCTTCGGAGCATATTTTTTTAAGACGGATAGGCATCGGCGCAAGCCGACGAAGCGGCGGATAACGCCCTGCGGGCTCATCCGCCCTATGATTTCCTGGCTTGGGTGGTGCCTGAATTTTGGGCACCCGTCATCCATAGGGCGGAAAAGCGCAGCGCCTTCCGCCATTTGAAGCTGCCGCTCCTCGGAGGTTGCGCGCTAACTCAACGACTTCGCGACCGTCGCCAACCGCTTGCCAAGCGCGAGACATAACGTACGTTCGTCCGGGCTAATACCGCGATCGTTATTCGGGCCCGCGACATGGCTCGCACCATAAGGTGTACCGCCGGTTGTCGTCGTCATCAAGGCACCCTCGCTGTAGGGCAGGCCTAAGATCAGCATGCCGTGATGGAGCAGCGGGAGCAGCATAGACAGCAACGTCGATTCCTGCCCACCGTGCTGGCTACTCGTGGCAGTGAACACCGCCGCCGGTTTGTTGATCAGCGAGCCGGATAACCACAGATCCGAAGTCGTTTCCAGGAAGGCCTTGAGGGGCGCGGCCATATTGCCGAAGCGCGTCGGGGAGCCGAGCGCCAAGGCTGCGCATTCGCGCAGATCCGCCTTGCTGACATAAGCGTCGCCCTCAGTCGAAAGTGAATCCGCCGCGCTGTGCAGGGGCGCCACTGTGCGCAGGCGAGCCGCGCACTGCGGCACGGTGAGTATGCCGCGCGCAATCAGCTGCGCCATTTCGCGCACATGACCGTGGCGACTGTAATAGAGCACCAGAATCTCAGTCATGGCGGATATGACTCGGCGAACAAGGTGAGGACATTGGCGGGCGGTCGACCGATCCTGGCGCGCGCACCGTGCACGACAATCGGTCGCTCCAAGAGCACCGGGTGTGTGCAGAGCGCGTTCAGCACTACCTCGTCGTCGGCATCTGCGAGATTCAACTCGGCATAAACTGATTCCTGGCGCCGCACCATCTCGCGGAGCGGCAAGCCTAACGCGCGCAGCAGTTTCTGCAATGTCGCGCGGCTGGGCGGATGCTTCAGGTACTCTACACAACGATGCGGAATTTGACGCGCAACCAGCAAAGCCAAAGCCTCGCGTGACTTCGAACAGCGCGGATTGTGATAGATAATCGTCTCCATGGGGGCGCTCCGAGTTTTGGACAATCGATCGCGAGGGTGCAGTCTATGCCGGAAGGGCGGCGGGTGACATTGCGCCGGTGGCTCAGATTCGCAGTGTTGCAGGAAACGCGTTTCCTCATGCAGGTGCTGCGCGAGTTTCTCAACGACGGCTGTGTGGAGGCGGCGGCTGCGCTGTCTTATACCACCGTGCTATCGCTCGTCCCGATGTTGGCGGTGATGCTCGCGTCACTGGCCTTGGTGCCCGAGCTTTACGGCTGGCACGTAGCGATCGAAGACTTCGTCTTTGAGAATTTTATTCCGGCGCGCGGCATTCAAGTCCAGACTTATCTGCGGACGTTCGTGGCTGGGGCAGAAGGGTTGCAGTCCCTAGGCTTGGTCGCGTTGGCGGTTTCCGCCATTGTATTGATGGCGACGGTCGAATCGGCCTTCAACGCGATTTGGGAAGTGACTACCCATCGCGCCTGGTGGCATCGCGGATGGTTGTATGTGGCGATTCTCGCGTTGGGGCCGTTAGCGCTTACGGCGGGGATTGCGGCCACCGCACTCGCCGCAGCGTTGCCGATCTTTCAAACCCAACTGGAACGTGCGCCCTCGGTGATCGCGCTCTCCATGGTGCCATTTCTGGCGACCTGGCTCGTGTTCGTCGCAAGTTACAAGCTCATTCCTTATCGATCGGTGGCGTGGCGGGCTGCGCTCTCCGGCGGCGCGCTTGCGGCGCTGCTTTTTGCCGGCGCTAAACAGGGCTTCGCGCACTACCTCACGGCGTTTCCGCAGCAGGAAGTGATCTATGGCGCATTCGCCGCGGTGCCCTTGTTCCTGCTGTGGCTCTATCTTTCGTGGCTGGTTATTTTATTCGGCGCCGAATTCACGCAGGTTTTGGGTCAGCGGATGTCCTTATCTGGCGCGCGCAGCGAGCAACGACGGGCTTAATGACGACAGTGGCGCATAACCTCAATGACGCGGCAGCTTGCGCACGATCATCGGCAGCGCTTCTTCGAGCGCGATATTCTCGGCTTCCTCATCCGTGCGCGCCTTGTATTCCAAGGTGCCGGCATCCAGTCCGCGATCACTGATCACAAAGCGATACGGAATGCCGATTAATTCCAAATCCGCGAACATCACCCCGGGGCGCTCGTTCTTGTCGTAGAACAGGCAATCGATGCCGGCTTCGGTGAAACGCGCGTAGAGCGCCTCGGCCGCCTGGCGCAGACGCTCGGACTTGTGCATGTGAATGGGCGCGATCGCGACCTGGAAGGGTGCGATGCTCGCCGGCCAGATGATGCCCTTGTCGTCATGGTTCTGTTCAATCGCGGCGGCCACAATGCGCGATACGCCAATGCCGTAGCAGCCCATGACCATGGTGACTGCGTTGCCTTTTTCGTCCAGCACGGTGGCTTTCATCGCTTCGCTGTACTTGGTGCCGAGTTGGAAAATATGTCCAACTTCAATGCCGCGTTTTAGTTCAAGCGTGCCATTGCCATCGGGGCTGGCATCGCCCGCCACCACATTGCGGAGATCGGCTGCCACTGGTTCACCCAGATCGCGGCCCCAGTTCACGCCGCGCAGATGAAGCCCCTCCTCATTCGCGCCACATACGAAATCGCCAACCACGCTCGCGGCATGATCCACCAACACCGGAATTTTAAGCCCGACGGGACCGATTGAGCCGGGTGCGCAGCCCAGGCCTTGCGTAATCTGCTCCGCACGGGCGAACCGCAGCGGCGAGAAAACCTGGGGCAGGTTTTGGGCCTTGATCGCGTTTAATTCGTGATCGCCGCGCAGAACCAGCGCGACGAGACCGCCGTCGGTGCCTTCTACGATGAGCGTCTTCAGAATTTGGCTGGGCGCCACTGCCAGGAAGCGCGAAACTTCCTCGATCGAATGCTGGGCCGGGGTCGCCACTTTGCTGAGATTCTCAGTGGGGAGCGGACGCGGGGTAGTCGGGATCGGCGCCGGCACCATTTCAACATTGGCCGCGAATTCGCCGCTGGTCGAGAAGGCGATGAGATCTTCGCCGGAGTCAGCGAGGACATGGAACTCGTGTGAGCCCGAGCCGCCGATATTGCCAGTATCGGCCAGCACGGCGCGGTAACTAAGCCCGATGCGATCGAAGATGCGGCTGTATGTGGCGTACATCTGTTGATAGGTCTCAAGCAGGGACTCGTGATTGAGATGAAATGAATAGGCATCCTTCATTAAGAACTCGCGCGCCCGCATGATCCCGAAACGGGGTCGAACCTCGTCACGAAACTTGGTTTGTATCTGGTAGAAATTCGCCGGCAGTTGCTTGTAGCTCTTGAGTTCGCCGCGGATGAGATCGGTGATCACCTCTTCGTGCGTCGGCCCCAGACAGAACGCGCGGTGGTGGCGATCCTGCAGGCGCAAGAGCTCGGGACCGTATTTTTCCCAGCGGCCTGACTCCTGCCACAGCTCGGCGGGTAACACGCCCGACATCAGCACTTCCTGACCCCCTGCGCGATCCATCTCCTCACGTACGATCGCCTCGACCTTGCGCAATACCCGCAGGCCAAGCGGTAGCCAGGTATAAATTCCGGCCGCGAGCTGACGAATCATGCCGGCGCGCAGCATGAGTTGGTGGCTGATCACTTCGGCGTCCGCCGGGGATTCACGTAAGGTCGGCAGTAACAGTTTCGACAGGCGCATGAGCTTAAGGCTACCTTGTGTGGCGGGGAGGCCGCATTCTCGGCACAAGCTCGTGCCCTCGCAACCTTTCGCGCGGTTTCCTTGAACCTAGAAACGGCAGTTGAACGCCACGTGTAGCGTGTCCCCTGGCGCGCCCTGGCGCGCATGGCAGCGTTGCAACTCGTCGGAATACTAGCTATTCCTCCTCCTTGCGCCTTGCTCTGCACCCCATGGAACATACTGCACGCGACGTGCAACAACCGTTTTTAGGTTGACCGCGCGCCCGAATCCTTTTAACTTTCGACCCCCTGACCGCAAGGGCCAACGCCGGAATTTGCCGGCAACCCGGGTCAGATTGACTGCCGACCCGCCACTCACAAGGTGCCGGGACCGGTCTGGGCTCTACGGCGGATCACCCCGAAGTAGGAGCGAAGGCCGCGGCGCTTGCTTAAACAGAGTGAGGAACAAGCCATGACTGAACAGCTGCGCGGCGCCGAGATCCTCGTGCGCGCTTTGATCGACGAAGGCGTGGAAATCGTCTTCGGTTACCCCGGTGGGGCCGTCCTGCATATTTACGACGCGCTCTACAAACAAGACACCCTCAAACACATTCTCGTTCGCCACGAGCAGGGCGCGACCCATGCGGCGGATGGCTATGCGCGCGCCACCGGCAAGCCCGGCGTGGTGCTGGTGACCTCCGGTCCCGGCGCGACCAATGCCGTCACTGGCATCGCCACTGCGTACATGGATTCGATTCCGCTGGTGGTGTTCACCGGCCAGGTGGCGACGCACCTGATTGGCAATGACGCCTTCCAGGAAGTGGATTGCATTGGCATCACGCGGCCCTGCGTGAAGCACAATTTCCTGGTTGAGCGGGTGGAAGATCTCGCGGTCACGATTAAAAAGGCATTTTTCGTCGCAACTTCTGGTCGCCCCGGACCGGTGGTGGTCGATATCCCGAAGGATGTGACCGCCAATGTCACCGAATATCACTACCCGAAGTCGGTGGAGATGCGTTCGTATAAGCCGACTACCAAGGGCCATCCGGGGCAGATCAAGAAGGCTGCGCAGCTGATCCTGAGCGCCGAGAAGCCGATGATCTATACCGGCGGCGGCGTCATTCTCGATAACGCCGCACAGGAGTTGACCACCTTCGGACGCCTGCTCGGCTATCCCGTCACCAATACGCTGATGGGCCTGGGCGGGTATCCTGCCACCGATCCTCAGTTCGTCGGCATGCTCGGCATGCACGGCACGTATGAAGCCAACATGGCCATGCATCACTGCGATGTGCTGATTGCAATCGGCGCGCGCTTCGATGATCGCGTGACTGGCGATCTCGCGCAATTTTGCCCGTTTGCCAAGATTGTCCACATCGATATCGATCCGTCATCGATCTCGAAAAATGTGCGGGTGGATGTGCCGATTGTCGGCGGGGTGGCGAACGTCCTCGGTGAACTCAACAAGTTAATCGAAGAGAGCGGTCGCAAGCCGGTCAACCGCGAGACCAATCCCTGGTGGCAGCAGTTGCGTGACTGGCAGAAACTGGATTGTCTGCGTTTTGATCGCAACAGCAAGTTGATCAAACCGCAGGCGGTGGTCGAGGCGTTGTATAAGGTCACGGGCGGCGACGCCTACGTGACGTCGGATGTCGGTCAGCATCAAATGTGGGCCGCGCAGTACTACAAATTTGATCAACCGCGGCGCTGGATCAACTCCGGCGGCCTCGGCACCATGGGCTTCGGCCTGCCGGCCGCGATGGGTGTGCAATTGGCCTTTCCGGGAAGCCAAGTCGCCTGCGTGACGGGCGAGGCGAGCTTCGTCATGTGTGTGCAGGAACTCTCCACTTGCCTGCAATACGATTTGCCGATCAAAGTGATTAGTCTGAATAATCGCTACATGGGCATGGTTCGCCAGTGGCAGGAATTCTTTTATGACCGGCGCTATTCCCATTCCTACATGGAATCCCTGCCAGATTTCGTGAAGCTCGCGGAAGCCTTCGGTCATGTGGGAATGCGTATCGAGAATCCGGCCGATGTGGAAGGCGCGTTGCAAGAGGCGTTTGCACAGAAAAGTCGGCTGGTGCTGATGGATTTCATCACCGATCAAACCGAAAACGTGTACCCGATGATCGCGGCCGGCAAAGGCCAGCACGAAATGCACCTCGCGCCGGGTACCTCGGAGCGGGAGCTCGCCTGATGCGTCACACTATCTCCATCTTGCTGGAGAATGCCGCCGGCGCGTTATCGCGCGTGGCCGGACTATTCTCGGCGCGGGCCTACAACATCGAGTCACTCTCCGTCGCGCCCACTGAAGACCCGACAGTCTCGCGGCTGACCTTGGTGACCCGCGGATCGGCCGAGGTGATCGAGCAGATCACCAAGCAGCTCAACAAACTGGTGGATGTGATCCGGCTGATTGATCTCAACGAAGGCAGTGCGATCGAGCGCGAGCTCATGTTGATCAAGATTCGCGCGCTGGGTGGCGAACAACGCGATGAGATTGCGCGCCTCGCCACGATCTACGGTGGGCGCATCGTCGATGTGACGGAATCGAGCTACATTGTTGAAATGACCGGCGATAGCGCCAAGCTCGATGCTTTCGTGGAGATTATCGGCGCCAAGCGCATCCTGGAAGTGGTGCGCTCCGGGGTGCTGGGCGTTTTGCGTGGCACCAAGGCGCTGCGCGCTTAGCACGAACACGTCATCCCGGGCGAAGACCCGGGATCCAGGGGCGTAAGAAGGCAATTTGGAAAGTGAATATCGAAGCATTAAGAAATTGCCACGGAGAGCACAGTGTAACGTTCGTCATTCCGGGCGAAGACTCGGGATCCAAGGGCGTTGATGTTCAGTATGGATCCCGGATAAGTGCTACGCACTTTCCGGGATGACGGCACTGACTCTGTGTTCTCCGTGGCAAATTTCAAAATTTAATGATCGGCTCGCGCTCGAAAAGCTCGGCCCAAACCAGAACAACCACCAGGAGAACGAACATGGCCCTGAACATCTATTACGACAAAGACGCTGATCTGTCCTTAATTCAACGCCGTAAAGTCGCGATCATCGGCTACGGCTCACAAGGGCACGCGCATGCCAACAATCTGCGCGATTCCGGTGTGAGCGTGGTGGTTGGGCTGCGCAAGGGCTCCGGCAGTTGGACCAAGGCGGAGAAGGCTGGGCTCGCGGTTAAGCCGGTCAGTGAGGCCGTGGCCGCCGCCGATGTGGTCATGATTCTGGCGCCTGACGAAACCCAGGGCGATCTGTATCGCGAAGAAATTGCCGCGCACCTCAAGCAGGGTGCGGCGCTGGCTTTTGCCCATGGTTTCAATATTCACTTCGGGCAGATCAACCCGCGTGAAGATCTCGATGTGATCATGGTAGCGCCCAAAGGTCCTGGCCATCTCGTGCGCTCCACGTATCAGCAGGGCGGCGGCGTGCCAAGCCTGATCGCGGTTGCACAGGACAAATCGGGCCAAGCCAAAGACATCGCGCTGTCGTATGCAGCGGCGAATGGCGGGGGGCGTGCCGGGGTTATCGAAACCAACTTCCGCGAAGAAACCGAAACCGATTTGTTCGGCGAACAAACGGTCCTGTGTGGCGGCGCGACGGCCCTCATCCAGGCGGGTTATGACACGCTGGTCGAAGCGGGCTACGCGCCTGAGATGGCCTACTTCGAATGTCTGCACGAGTTGAAACTCATTGTGGATCTGATCTACGAAGGTGGGATCGCCAACATGCGCTATTCGATTTCGAACACGGCTGAGTACGGGGATTTCACCCGTGGCCCGCGCATCGTTACTGAGGAAACGCGCAAGGAAATGAAGAAGATCCTGTCCGAGATCCAGAACGGTGAATTCGCGCGTGAATGGATGGGCGAGAACAAGACGGGCGCCTCGGTACTCAAAGCCAAGCGGCGCATCGCGCGTGGCCATGGGATTGAGGAAGTCGGTGACCGCCTACGCAGCATGATGCCGTGGATTAAGGCCAATCGCTTGGTGGATCAGGAGAAGAACTGAGGTGTTGGGACCGTCCATCATCTGAGCGCCGTCGCTGCGAGGAGCGGGTTCACTTCATGCGGCGGAAGGCGCTACGCTTTTCCGCCCTACGAATTCCGGATCCCTATGGGTTGACGCGCAGCGACGACCGGTGGGGCTCAGTCCGTAGGGCGGAAAAGCGTAGCGCCTTCC
>CAMATU010000152.1 GCA_945861225.1 Klebsiella pneumoniae | reverse complement strand
GGGGCGACGCCTCGTACAACGGGTCGACGGCTATAGGGCAACCATCCTGGGTGGCGAAATTACCTATACCGATGGCGTGCCTAGTGGGGCACTTCCAGGTAAGTTGATTCGAGGTCCGCAGGCTGATCCCCGCCACTGACGCGCGGACTGGTGACATTCCCCTCGTTGCCACTGAGCGCAACCAATCGCTGACATAGAGCAGGTGGAAGACTATCCCCAATCTCTTGGGACCTACCGATTTTCTTCGCGGCCTCACAGCGGGTGGAAGTCAATCGCCGTTCGATTCAGGAGGACCGACTTGAAGAAGATCTGCTTCATCACCAACGGCCTCGGCGACGGGGGCAGCACCAGCCAAGTTACCCTAGCTGCCAACGGACCATCGCAGAAGCTGGCGGAGGGGAAACGCGGCTTTTATGCGGTAAATGCTGAATAAAACGGAGAGTAGCGGATGTCTTCGGAAGTGCTTATGGCCAGTAGGAGGCCGAATAGTATTAGTTATCTAGCTGTTCTTACAGTGTAGTTATGAACCCATATGTGGAAGTTGCCCCTAAAATTGCCCCCAAGCCGCGTGGGTGACTACCGGATGCACCTGCTTGGCACTCGGACTCCCGAACTCAATTCGAGCGCATAAAAGAAAACCCCGCCGAAGCGGGGCAATAAGGGGAGGGATGCTGCTGGGACCGCGACGATTATGCGAAGTTCCAACGTAGACCCAAGTCCTCGATAATCGCCGCATGCCTGAACCGCTCATCCCAAACCCCGACCTTGATGTTGCCTCCAAATGCCAGCACGCCGCAGAAGCCCTCAGCGCCTTGCTCGGCTGTGTCGACAACGGCGAACCTATCTCACCAGCCCTACGTGAAGCCGCGGACACTGCAGTGCTGCGGATGCTTCAGATTGCGCGAAACCTGCGCACCGCGTGGCTGAACACAGACCCCGAAGATGACGACTGAATCAACGATGCAATCGGCGGGACTATTGCAGGATAGGATTTGCCCCTACTGCAAACACCAAATGAGCGCGGAATTATTTGACGGCGCGCCGTGCACTCGCTGCGGCGGTGAGGTCTACATCCGAACCACCCCGAGCGGATTCCGGCCGCTGATGACTCATCTGCACAAGTACCTACTGGCTCAGCACTGGCCGCCTTATCTCAGCCGTGAGCAGTGCCTGAGGATTGCGGGCGTATATCAGCTCGGGACTGATGCGCTGGAACGTGAAATCAGGCTCAGTGCGCGGCACGATACCGAGGCGGCGTTGATGTTGCTCGCAAGCGTGGCGAGCCGGCGCGTCACGATAGGCAACGCGGGCAAGGAGAAGGCGCTGCAGCAGCTCACCCGCATGGCCGGCAGGATGCGGCTTTCCCCTTCCTGACTCGGCCACCTGTGACGTCGTAGGGCCACTGTAATGTGCGGCCGGTACGTCTCACCTGACGACGCTTCAATCGAGCGCCACTTCCGGATTGACGGTCGGAGCCCGCACCCGCTGAAGCGACGCTTCAATGTCGCCAACAGGGACAAGGCGAATGCGGGTGAGCGAGGCGGGCGCAGCGTTTGAAGCGGGTATTCAAGATCGACATCTTGACCTGCGAACACTGTGGTGGCGCCGTGAAGGTGATCGCGAGCATCGAAGATCCAGCCGTGGTCAAACAGATCCTGGCGCATCTCGAGCGGCGCGCTGAGGCCGCGACGCCCGTGTTCAGACCCTTCGCCCGAGCGCCGCCATATCAACAGTTGCCGGGCTTGAAGGAACCAGGCTGACGGCAGACCTCTCTCTAACGCATGGACGCGGATGGCCCGACACTTAGGCCCAGTGTCGCTCGTGTCGGCGGGCCCGAGAAGACACCATGTCCCCCGGACGAACCGCTCGAACGAAGGCGCGGACCTCATTGGCTCCCGAAATTCCGCTGCAAACCCGACATCACCGGCGGTCGTTTAAGCCATTCGTTCCTTGGCGTCAGCGCGAAACGCCGCATTTTCAACCTCGATTCGAAGTAGACAGCGTTTATGCTTCCTATACTCTAGCCGTTGGCGATCAGCGTGCCGTATCGGTTGCGGAGATCGCACCTTCAGGCGTTCGCAACACGAGGCCCTGTCACCGCGGTTTGCCGCTTTCTTGGCCTTTTATTCTGCTTGGTCTTACCGGTTTCCCGCGTTATCGATGGTGCCATCAACCGGCCGAGGCCGAGCCCACCGTGCCTCGAAGTGGAGTGGCTGGGTCGGGTACCTCGGCCAAGGAGTTCGCCAAGCAGTGTTCGAATGAACGAGAACATCAGTAACGGGCTGCGTGCCCTCACCGACGAAGCGGTCGCCAGGGCCCTCACCGATTGGCAGTTGGTCGAGGCCGCGGTGCCTGCCGACTTCGCGCTGGTCGAGGGTCACATTCGCGAACATCGGGTGCGCATGGTGACGCGGCGCTTTGGCGGCAGCGGGTATCAACACCTGACCGTTGCGCGAATTGATGATGACCAAGGCCGCACCTTGTCGGCCACCATCATTGGGCTCCCCCGGTTCGACGTACCCCTGCCGATCATTGGCATCGACGTCATCGCCATCGGTGGCGCGCTGTCTTTGGTTGCGGTCGATCTTGCTCCGACCGACCTGGTCACCTGGCGCACCGTGGCCGTGCCGCACCTCGAGGCGCTGCATCACAGCCTCAAGGCTCACGTCACCGAGCGCAAGCGCCCCGATTTCACTCAAAACACCTTCTCTGACAGGGCTCTCATCGTCGCGGCCAAGAAAGGGAGCGAAGACGTGGTGCTTTCGAGCATTTTGACGTTCGTGCGTTCGCTCGCGCCTCTGCTGACGCTGAGGCAGCACGATGCGAACGACGGCGGCCACGCGCTCCAGAAGTGGTTACGCGCCGAGCTCTCGAATCGAAAAGAGCACGATGCCTTGAGCCGAATCTTTGGTGCGGAGTTTGCCGCGCGCTACCTGGGTGACTTCTTGTTCGCCCTCAGCGAGTCAGCGACCGGGTAATGGCCGCGTTGAATTCGAAAGCGGCCACCGCTTCGTGTTGCTGCCGACCGAGAGCGCGGGCTTTGATGATCTACTGGGTCATTCGATTACCTACCGCATCGCGCTCGGCCCCCACCAGGGACGCAAGGCATTTACCTTGCAGACAGTGCCGGCAGTCGCCGCAGTGAACGACAACGGCTCGGTCGCGAAAGCCGCCATTAAGGTCCGTTCATTGATCGACCGCCTGCAGAAAAATGCACTTCTGAACTTAAGACCGAAATGACCCCCGGCCAGGTTAAGAGCGCACAGGTACTGCTCGGGAAGGTACTGCCGGATGAAAGCCGCGTTGAACAAGTGCTGGACGATACACCGAGCCTCACCCCTCAAGAAATCGATGAAGCGTTAGCGCGATTACTGCTCGACTTAGCGCAGGCCGAACCCACGAAGCTAAAGAGTTTGCTCGTCGCCGCAGGATTAAGCACGGTTTCTATCAACTGAAGGCAGGGTGGTCCCTCGCCCCCTCCCATCCCTCCTATTTTGTGCGTGAGCGCGATGCAACGATTCTGACCGGCATCAACTGAATCGATAGGGGGGTGAAGCCCGTGTTCATGCCGCGAATTGAGTAGATGGATGTCATGCGTGTAATGAGCGAGATGCCAACATGAAAACCCGGCACGGTTTCTAAAATATTATCGAGGGTATGCGCGCCCATCGCAGCAATTTCAGCAGCATCAGTAATGGTGGCAGTGGCGGGGGCTTTTTCTAGACTAATGGCCTGACCGGTGGCAATCGAGAGGTGCACTTGGCTAAGTTCTTCCAGTGACATCTTCAGATAATCTGTCAGCGTGGGAGTATCGCTCGCGGCAAACGTCCAACTTGAACAAGCTGCCAGCAACAGGCTGCTAGTAATCTTATGGGCATCACTGCGCCACTTTGCGCAAGACTCCTAAAATAAATACTGTCGGATCATCGCTTCCGTAATTATTACCAAGCGAGAACTGACGCCGGAGGCGCAAGGCGCGCCGCAGCGGTTGATCGTCCTCAATCAAAAGCAGGTATGGCATGACTACTCCTTGACGGAGTGGCGAGGCAGCTGGCGCGCGATAATCTTGGCCAACGCTTCCTGGCTATAAGGCTTTGCCAGGACTTCTGTTCGGCCAGAGCCCTGAATCTTCTCTGCCGTTAGCTCCATGCTGTAGCCAGAGGTGAGGATCACAGGTAGCTCGGCGCGCAGTGAATGAATCCGCGCTGCAAATTCAAGTCCGCTCATGATCGGCATGGTTTGGTCGGTGATCACCAGCTGAAACGCATCGGGATCCTCTTCAAAGTGGGCGAGCGCTTTTTTCACTTCGCTTTCCGCCTCGACGGTGTAACCGAGTAGGTGCAACATCTGGTCGCCAAGCGTCACCAACGATGGATCGTCGTCCACAAACAAGATGCGTTCGCCGTTACCGCGAGGCAAGTTTTCCTGAGTATCTTCGCGCGCGGACGCTGTACTTTCACTGGCTGACAAGAGGGCGGGGAAATAGATTTCAAAAGTCGCGCCCTGATCCACTTTGCTGGTGAGTCGAATCGCGCCATGATGCCCGCGCACGATGCCGTGCATAACGGAAAGGCCAAGGCCGGCGCCCTCACCCGGTGCTTTGGTAGTAAAGAAAGGTTCAAACACGCGCCCCTGAATCGCATCGCTCATTCCGCAGCCCGTGTCGCTGATGGTGAGTCGCACAAATTGCCCCGGGCTTAGGTCGGGCGAGCCGTTGGCAAACTCAGCGTTCACAGCGCAGGCGTCGAGTCGAACGCTCAATCGTCCACCTGCAGGCATCGCATGCCATGCATTGGTGCCGAGATTCATCATCACTTGGTGTAGCTGCGTGGCGTTGCCAAGTACGGGTGGCAAATTGGTCGACAGATTCACTGCAAACTCAATTGTCTGTGGCAGCGTTGCGCGTAGCAGTTGCACGGCCTCGTTCACCACGTGATGCAAGTGCAGCGGGATCAATGTTTGATTGTCAGCCCGACTAAAGGCAAGTATTTGCTGAACGAGTTTGGCCCCGCGCTTTCCGGCGCGATCGATCTCCGCGAGGTAACTCACTTGCTTCGCAGCATTGTCGGTAGTTTGCCTTGCCAATGAGGTATAGCCCGCGATGCCAGCCAGAATATTATTGAAGTCATGCGCGATGCCGCCGGCTAACGTGCCGAGTGACTCCAGCTTTTGCGATTGACGAAGTTGATCCTCAATAATCGCTTTTTCCCGTTCGGCCTGTTTGCGTGCGGTGATATCCTGAAGCACAACAAGATGGGTTCCGGCAAACGTCTCCGTGAGCGGTGTGGCTATAATCACCGCGAATCGCTCCTCTCCATTCTTGCAGAGGATGGTCCGCTCCAGCGGCGCGAACGAGTTTCCGGTGTGCGCCGACGCCAATTCCGCTTGCCACGTCTCAGCTACCCACTGTCGATAGGCGGGGTTTGGGTAGGCTTTGGGCCACCACTCGGCGAGCGTGGGGATGTCCTCGAGGGTATAGCCGAATGTGTGCACGAACGCCGGGTTGAGAAAGGTGATGCGCCCGCCTGCGTCGTTCAACGCCATGGCCACCGGGGATGCGTCGATGATGGCGCGCAATCTCGCTTCACTGATGGCGACATCCGCGAGCGCCCGCGCCTCGCGCAGCGCGGCCTCGATGCGCAAGGGCAGCAGCTTGAGGTAGCCGCGATTGGGGTCCTTGATGAGGTAGTCCCGCACGCCCAGTTGCAACGCCCGGGCGGCGATTTCTTCATCGCCCGAGCCGGTGATGAAAATCACCACCTGCCCGGCGAACTCGGCCATCAGGTCGAACGCGTTACCATCGCCAAGTTCGTAGTCGGCAAGCACGATGTCGAAGCGCTGCGCGGCAAGCACGGCGCGGGCCTCGGCCACCGAGCGCGCGAGCGTCACACGGTAGGGCGGTTGCTCGCCGGCGACGGCCTTGAGCAGCGCCATCTCGTCGACGAGGTCGTTCTCGATGTACAGGACGCTGAGCGGGGCGCCTGCGCTCTCCGCGGCAAACTGGGCGAGGATCTGCGGGGTGTTCATGCGGGCGGGGATTCGCTCGTGGCCCAGTAGTCGTTGATGACGCGCATGGTCTGCACGAACTGCGCGTAATCGACTGGCTTGATCATGTAGCCGGACACGCTCTTTTCAAACGAGCCGACACGGTCGGACTCCTCCTGCGAGGTGGTCAGCACCACCACGGGAATGGATTGCAGCGCAAGATCTTTTTTCAGCTCGGCGAGGAACTCGATGCCGTTCATGCGCGGCATGTTGAGGTCGAGCAGGATCAGGCCGGGGCGCGCGTTGGCCGGGGCGCGCAAGAACGCGAGACCCTCTTCGCCATCCGCGGCATGGTCAAGCGGGTTGGCCGCGCCGATCTCCTTGAGCGAACGGCGCACCGTCATCACGTCCACTTCGTCGTCCTCGATCAAGAGGATGTGCTGGTGTGGTTTCATTTCGATTGCCTCCGCGGGTCGGCTGCCGTCGGTGGATCGGAGCGGGGCAGGGTGAAGTGAAAGGTGGCGCCCGCTCCGGGCGATGATTCGAGCCAGATCTTGCCGCCTTCAAGTTCAATGATTTTCTTCACCAGCGCAAGGCCCACGCCGGTGCCTTCGATCTTGTCGCGCGGCGCCAGCGTCTGGAACAGCTGGAAAACCTTGTCGAAATGCCGCGCTTCGATACCCGGGCCATTGTCCGCCACGCTGAAGTGCCAGACAAGCCCCGCCGCGTCGCCGGCGTCGCCCTCGGCGGCGCAATTCACCACCACCCGCCCGGCCGGTTTGTCCATGAACTTGATCGCGTTCGAGAGCAGATTCTGGAACACCTGCTGCGCCTTGAACACCTCGATCACCACGCTTGGCAACGGGCTCGCGATCTCGATTGCGATATGCGCGGGCGGCGCGAGGAGTTCGACGCTGTTGCGCACCAACGGATCGAGTTCCACCATCAGGCGCTGTTCGCGGCCGCGCCCGGCGCGCGAATAGGCGAGGATCCCATCGACCAGCGCGCCCAGCCGCTTGACTCGGCTATCGATGAGGCCCAATTGCCTGCCGCCCTCCGCGCCGAGTTTGTCGGCATAGTCGGTGATCAGCCAGCTTGCCAGCGAACCGATGCCGCGCAGCGGCGCCTTCAGATCGTGCGAAACGATATACGCGAAGTCGTTCAGCTCGCGGTTGGCCGCCTGCAGCTCCTGCACCATCTGCGCGTTGTGCTCTTCGAGCAGTTTGCGCGCGGTGATCTCGGCGCGGATGGCGATGTACTGAAACGGTTTGCCCTCGGCGTCGAGGAACGGAACGATGGTGGTGTCGACCCAGTAGATGGAACCGTCTCTCGCGCGGTTCTTCAGTTCGCCCTTCCAGACCTGCCCGGCGCGGATTGTCTGCCACAGGTTCTCGATGAACGCCTTGGGGTGATGGCCCGAATTGATGATGCGGTGATCGCGCCCGAGCAGCTCGGCGCGCGGCCACCTGGAGATCGCGCAGAACTTGTCGTTGACATAGGTGATGCGGCCGCGCGCATCGGTGATCGCGACAATCGCATGCGCATCGAGCGCGGCCTTGAAGTCCGCAAGCTCGCGTACATGCAAAGGTTCAACTTCGGCTCGGGGATCGTGCGATGGGATATCTTTCATTGAAAAATCGTAAAAAACCGGGTCAGAGATAAATGGGGTCAGAGTCGCATTACCGAAAAACGGTCAACGTGGAAATGCGACTCTGACCCGGATTCTGCGGGATTCTGCACGGCATTGCCTCACCTGGCACCTTGCCTGACCTTGGGACGATATCAACCGGCGGCCAGGCGAGAACGCGGGAAAGGCGGGTAAAACACGCTCTGTCCGGCGTCTTCCCGTTCGTGTCCGGGCTGTAAAAGACCGATTTGAAGCTGGCATTTTGCTACCCGCGATCAGCTGCGTTCTTCTGATCGCAATGGTCACGGCATAGGGTCCAAAGGAGACAACCTCGGTGGGCAACGCTGATTCAAGTGCATTGAGATCGAAAATATTGCAGCTCTCGGAATCCGCAAGAGCTT
Organism: Klebsiella pneumoniae; assembly: GCA_945861225.1. Lineage (GTDB taxonomy): Bacteria > Pseudomonadota > Gammaproteobacteria > CAIKBL01. Next base: position 2,706 of record CAMATU010000152.1, on the reverse strand, counting down.
ACCACGGGGTCTTTGCGCCGAACCACCGATTGCGTGAACAAGTGACGCCGGCCCGGCGCGGCCGACGCAAGACCCAGACCAGCGACGAACCCGCACCCGCGCGCCACGTCTCGATGGCCTGGGCGCAGCGTTTGAAGCGGGTATTCAAGATCGACATCTTTACCTGCGAACACTGTGGTGGCGCCGTAAAGGTGATCGCGAGCATCGAAGATCCAGCCGTGATCAAACAGATCCTGGCGCATCTCGAGCGGCGCGCTGAGGCCGCGGCCCCAGTCTTCAGACCCTTCGCCCGAGCGCCGTCGCAACCTGAATTGCTGGGCCTGAAGGAACCAAGCTGACGGCACACCCCTCTCTGACGCACGGACGCGCGGCTGGACTGACACCCGGCACGCGGTCGTTCGCGCCTGCTGGCCCAAGCTGTCGGTATCTCCTGCTGGAATGCTCCCTCAAGGCAACGGGCGCGCGCAATTCCGGGCTAAACAACCGCCGGCCACCGCTGAGCGGTCCTTCAGGAGCCTTCCATTTCCCCGCACTCGACGCTCGACTCCGCAGGATAGGGCGGTTGAATTTCCCATACGCCGGTGGCGGCTGCAGTTCAAGGATCCTGAGGTGACCGAGGCCTATGTCTCCGCGTTACGTGCGGCGGGTCTGCCGTGAGCCAGTGGCACGGGGGCAGGAGCCCGCAACAAGATCACCATTCCATCCCGCGGAAGGAGAGAAGTGGTACGGCATTGCTCAAGTGACTTCGAATTCCCGATAGCCACCCGCCTTGACCTCGTTGCAGAGCCGACGATAGACGTCGGCACCGCCAGCGTAGGCGAGCAGGCTGCGGCGCTTGCCGGCGATGTTCGAGCCCATGTACCAGGAGTCCGATTTCGTCACCAGCAAGGCAGCGGCGACCTCTTCATGATGGGCGATCCAGCGTGCCTCCGCCTCGGTCGTCGGCTCGATGACGTGGCGCTCCCGGGTACCGACGAACTCGATGCAATCCGAGATCCAGTCGATTTGCTGTTGCAGGCAGGTCGGCACGTTGCAAAACGCCGCCGCTGGCGAAAGTGGTGCCATCGTCATGAACATGTTCGGATATCCGCGAACCTGCAGCCCCATGAAGGAACGGATACCTTCGGCCCAGGCATCGCGTAACAACAGGCCGTCGCGCCCACGGATGTCCATGTGCGTCAGCGCACCGGTTCCTGCATCGAAGCCGGTCGCGTAGATGATGATGTCGAGATCGTATTCCGCAGCCGTGGTGCGTACGCCCCGCGCCGTGATCTGCTCAACCGGTGTTTCACGCAGGTCTACCAGCGTCACGTTGTCGCGGTTGTACGCTTCATAATAGCCCGTCTCCAGCGGCACACGGCGCGTGCCGAATCCGTAGGTGCGCGGGATCAGTTTGTCGGCAAGGGCGGGGTCGTTGATGCGGGCGCGCGTTTTCACGCCGGCGAACTCGGAGAACACCGCGCAGGCCCGTTCGTCGGTAAACAACTCTCGAAACGATCCTACCCAGAAGGCGAGCGAGCCATCCTCCCACAGCTCCTCCAGGCGGCGTTGCTGCTCATCTTCGCTCAGGTCGAAGAAACTCCGATCACTGAAAGTGTACTCGGCACCACCAAACGTCTCGTGCACGCGCTGTTTGAGCGCCGGATACTCGGCGCGGAGCTCGGCGCGACGCGCATCATCGAACTTCGGGTTTTTCATGGGGATGGTATAGGTCGGCGTGCGTTGGAACACCGTCAGATGACCGACCTCGCTCGCGATGGTCTGAATGACCTGGATGCCGGTCGCACCCGTACCGAAGATACCAACGCGCTTGCCGCTGAAGTCGACCCGCTGCTTCGGCCAGCGCGCCGTGTGATACCACTCGCCGGCAAAGTCATCCCGGCCAGGAATGTCAGGTAGCACGATCTCCGTCAGACCACCGGAGCCCATGACCAGGTACTGCGCGGTGTAGCGCTCGCCCGTGTCAGTCATCACCGTCCAACCGCCAGAGGACGCGTCGAAGTCCGCCCCGGTGACGCGGGTCTTGAACTGGATGTGACGCCGCAAATCGAACTTGTCGGCGACGTAGTTCAGGTAGCGCTCGGTCTCCTCCTGGGCCGGGAAGCGTTCGCTCCAATCCCATTCCTCGAGCAATTCATCGGAGAACCAGAACTGGTACACATAGCTCGTCGAGTCGGTGCGCGCGCCCGGGTAACGATTCCAGTACCAGGTGCCGCCGACGTTCTCCCCCGCTTCGAACGCGCGGACATTCAGTCCCCTGGCGCGTAGCTGATAGACCGCGTACAGGCCGCTGAATCCGGCGCCGACCACAATGACGTCGAAACCGGGTTGCTTCACTTCTGTTTTGATCACATGTCCACCGCGATGGTTGTTGATTACGGCACTCGGAGGTTAGAGGCGCGTGTTGCCGGCCAGCAGATTTGGCTGGTATCGCCACGCCGATGCGTGCAATCAAGGTACGGTACCCGCACACTCGATGGATTGGAATCCCTGCGCCGGAACGGGTCGCATGGTATTCGAAAGGCCGTTTTGCCAGTACCCTATTGTGCGCCGCAGCGAACCGGCCGCTATCGACCCACAACGGCCCCACTGTCCCGGCTTCCAGTTTTCCGGTTTGCGGACGTTCTTGCTCACCTTCTAGGCTGGGTGAGCCCAGAAGCTCGCGCCTCTACCGATGGCGTGAACAAGTGACGCCAGCCAGACGAG
>CAMATU010000151.1 GCA_945861225.1 Klebsiella pneumoniae | reverse complement strand
ACCACGGGATCTGGGTGGATTGCGCATACCACACTTCGAACTGACCACTGATGAGGATTTGCTGAGCGATCGGTAGCGAGGCGATCTCGGCAGTCAGCACATCGGCCGGGATGGCCTCGGACAGCAACTCTTCGGGCCGTTTGGGCGATCCGGCACGACCCAGCACGAACCGCGGATTCAGACGCTCCGCGAGTAGATAGGTTTTGGTGCGCAGGTAGCGCGTCACCTGCTGGCGATTTTGTAAGGTGGCCAGGACCTCATAGGGGATCGGCATGCCGAAGCGCACCGCTACTTGGCGATCACGCGCGTTCAGCATTTCGCGCGCCAGCAGCGCGGTGCGCAGGCGCGGGTGAATGATGCCGGCAGCCTGGAAAGCGAGGCTATTGCGGCCACCAATATGACAGGGTACTACCGGCACCTGGGTTTGGGCGGCTAAGCGCGCGACGCCCATATCCCAGTCGGGATCGAGGATTTTCCGCTCGCGCCAGTCGAAGCTGGAGACTTCGCCGCCGGGAAACACCACCAGCAAGCCACCACTGCGCAGCCACGCCAGCGCTTCACGCGCGGCGCTGGAATTGAAGCGGGTGGCGGCGCTGCCCCCAAATGGGTTGACCTTCAGAAACAACGGCCCCAGCTCATCGAACTTCGCGAGAAAGTGATTGGCCATGAAACGCACGTCGCTCCGACGCTGCAGCAGAATGTTCATCAACAGCAAGCCGTCGAGGCCACCGTGCGGGTGATTCGCAATCAACAGGCAGCCGCCCCGAGCCGGGATCTCCACGAGTTCTTCGTGCGAAAATTGTGCGGTGACGCCGAGCTCGTGAAGCGCCAGGGTGACAAAGTGTTGGGGACTGGTGGCGGCAGTCATGCGGTGATAGCGCCGGGTTAAGGCCCTGAAACCGAGCGCTTGGTCTGCTAGCCACGCAGCAGCCCGTCGCAGGAGTGCCGGCCAGTGCGGCAGATAGGGCGCAACTGAGAAGTCACTGCGTGCACTCGACGGGGCAGGAGAACGTAATTCAGTCATGATGAAGCCGACCGGTGGCGTAAGAACACGTAAGATGCCTGGCAATGGTTACAATCAAACCCATGAGCACATCCTCCTATCCTGTTGTACGCGCCGAGAACGTATCTAACGGCGTGCAAACGAGCCCGATGCCGGAGAAACTATACGCCGCTAGTGCGCTGACTGCATGCCTGCGTGGGGTCGCCACCGATACGGGCGCCCATAATTCATGAAAGCCCACTGGAAAATTGCCGACCTGCCGTGGGCCGCGCTCGAACCCGCGCAAGTGGACGCTGACCTGCTGGCCACCATCAAGACCGCAGCGCTGGTGGAAGCGAACAGCGCCGACTATGTGACCTATCTCCACAACGTGTTCAGCGACGACGCCGAATTCAGGGCGGCGGCCGATGTGTGGGGCGTCGAGGAAGCCCAGCACGGCGCGGCGCTCGCGCAATGGGCGGCGCGCATTGACCCCAGTTTCGATTTCGCCGCGAGCTTGGCTTGTTTCCGTGCCGGCTATCAGCTGCCGTTGACCGCCACCCACTCGGTGCGAGGTTCGCGCGCCGGCGAATTGGTGGCGCGCTGTGTGGTGGAATCTGGCACCTGTTCTTTTTATTCCGCGCTCCGCGACAGCACCGAGGAACCGGTGCTGCGCCAGATTTGCCATCACATCGCGCAGGATGAAGCGGCGCATTATCGATTGTTCCAAACCCATCTCCGGCGCTATCTCGCCGGGCAGCCGCTCGGCTTCTGGGCGCGTCTGCGGGTGGCCGTGGGGCGCCTGCATGAAACGGGTGACGACGAATTGGCTTACGCCTACTACAGCGCAAACCTGGCGCTGCCCGCGCACCCACCGTACGAGCGGAAATCCTGCGCGACGGCCTATTGGCGCCGTGCGATGGCGCGCTATCAGCGTCGGCATGTGCGCAGCGCCGCGCATATGATTCTTGCCGCTGTCGATCTCAAGCCCGGCCGCGCCTGGGTAACCTGGGCGGTGGCGGGCGTGTGGCGAATTCTCCAGTGGAAGTTGCAGCGTCTGCATCGTTTACCGGCCTGAATTTAAGCGCCGCGTTGATAGCGGTTCCATACAAACGGGATATAGAGCTGGGCCAGGAACCGGGCTGGCATGCGCTCTTTGATGCCAATCTCGCCAAGGGCCTGGTCTGATCGCAAAAAGAACGTGCCAAACAGCTGATCCCACAGCAGGAGATTTTGCCCGTAGTTGTTATTGCCTTCTTCGACGTTAGTGGAGTGATGCCAGCGATGCACATTCGGCGTATTGAACACATAGCTCAGAATTCCGCAGCGGGTCGCCACATTACAGTGGGTCAGCACCCCGATGTAGGCGGTAATCGCGCTGACTAGAATGATCGCATCCATGGAAATCCCGCTGACGAGCAGAAACGGCAGACTCGCGAGCACACTTAGATTGGAATCGACAAAATGAAAGCGCCCGGTATTAATCAGCCAGAGACGGCGCACGCTGTGGTGAACCGCATGAAAGCGCCAGAGCAGCGGCCACTCGTGCGACCAGCGGTGCGCCCAATACAGGCCGAACTCGGCGGCCAGCAAACCCACGGCGGCCTGGACTAGCAGCGGTTGGGAAGACATCCAAGTCGCCTCGCGTGCTTGAAAAAATGGCAATCCCATGAGCTGCACGAGCGTGAACTGCACCAGTCCTTTGTTCAGCAAGGTATGGCCGAGGTCAGCAGGTATTTGGCCATCATTGTCTTGCCACTGTGCCCGATAGGGGAGCCGGCGTTCCAGCAACCACAGCCAGAGCACGATCCACGCATAGGACAAATTGAAGTAGACGACTTCCGGCTTGATGGCGAAGCCGCCTAACTGCACATCGCCAGTGGCGCGAAAACCGAAGCTTAAGATTAGGCACGAAGTCCCGAGCAACAAGGGCCACGCTGCAAGCCGCACCAGTTCAAACAGGGATTTCTTCATGGGCGCGAACACTGCCGTGCGGAGCCGGGGCCTACGGCGTGTCGAGTGCACTGGCCAGTGGGGTGGTATCGACTTCGCAACGGTCACGCACGGCCGTCGACACCGTGTAGTCGTCGCTGCTTTTATCGCGTGCTAAGCCACACACTACCGAGGCATCCACTTTCAGGCCATTAGCACCTTGGGCGATCAGGAAGGTGTAACGCGGACTGCAGTTGCCGCCGCATTGCTCGTACATTTTTTTGCCCTGATCGCCGCGCCCTTGCGAAAACTCCATGACCCAGGCGTTCAATTTTTCGACGGTCTTGAATTCTGCCGGCGAAAACAATAAGGGGTGCGATTGCGTGTCTTTTTCGAGGGAGAGACAGAGTGCTTGCTGTTTAGCCGCGGGTAGAAAGGCGACCGGCGCGACACGATAAATCACGGCGGGGGTTTTCGCAGGTTTACAGCCCACCGCGCACGCCGCCGGTGGGTGGGGGGAATCCAGTGCGTCGGTGAGTAATTTGGCCGCCACCGCACGGATCGATTTAGGGTGTTCGGCGAGGTTATGCATGATGCCCGCCGACGCGATTTGTTGGCGCAGCGGCGTCTCTTGGCTGCTGTCGGCGCAGGAGGTTGCTGGCGCCACGCTGTCGGGCGCGCGTGGCGCGGTGAGTTCTTCCTCAAGCACATCCGCGTGAGGAGCGGCACCGGTGCTGAGTAAAACGCAAACGGCAACAAAGAAAAATCGTTGGTTGATGATCGTGCTCCCGCTAATTGGCGGGCATATTAATACGAGAGTAGGACTTAACCTATCGTGAATTCGCGCGGAGCTTCGCGCCATTGCGCCAGTTGGTGCCAGCGAATGCGTCAATCCAGGCGAATAATTGCGCGCCGCGCATTTTCCACTGGATTGCCACGTCGCTGCACTCCTCGCAACGACCTACCCCTTTACCAGCAGCTCGAAGACAAAGCGGGTAGCGCTGGTGCCAACGCTCAGGCGATTGATCCCGTCTGCCAGAAAAGCATGATTACGCGGGCGCCCGCGGCCAATTCTCACGCCGTTAACAATGGTGCCGAGCTGACTGCCGGTATCCATCACGGCCAGCTGATCGTCGTAGCGCAAGATACAAAAATGGACCCGGGAAAGTTGAAACGGCGGCGCATCAGGTAACCGCAAATCGACCTGCCTGGTCGATGCGTCATCGGCCGTGGCAGGGAGACGGCCGATCACGAAGGGAAGTCGGGGGAGGCACAATCCTTCCGCTGGCCAGGCCGCCGCGAACGCGGGATTTTTGAACCACAGACGAAGCTCGCGCCCCGGGTTCAGCGCTCGGGATTGCTTGTCAGGTGAACGCGTGGTGACAGAGGAGGCCGTAAAATCCAACGGACTCACCGTAGCCGGGTTAGCGCGTAGCATAGGATCTTTCTTTTAGTTTCTTATGAGACCGCGTCGCACAATCGCGACTTAAGCCTGCCCGTTTTGCGCACCAGGCGTATCGCGTAAACGATGAACGCGACCGGATCCTTATGCCGCTCGCGCGTAAATGTCCGTATCCCCTAGATTGAGTAAGCAAGTTCGACGCCAGAGAGCGCTTCTCGCTGCATTACAGGGGTTTAGGGGGAGTTCGTGCGTGATTACGCGTCTGTTTGTAAAGAAAATTGACAACTTGCTAACGGTCCAGCGCACCAGGGTCTCCGCTTCTTTGCAGGGAGGACGCATGCGCAGCCCCGCAGTTGGCTGGCTACCTGCGTTTGATCAGCCAGTTACCGGTGGCTTTGCAAACGTTGCGCAAGACGTAAAATTGCTTGACGGATAATTTTCCGCCAAGTGGGGCCACGCAATGTTTATCCGAAATTGTTGGTATGTCGCAGCGTGGTCGCATGAGATTGCGGCGGACGCATTATTTGCCCGGACCATCACGGCACAACCCGTCGTATTTTATCGCGGCGAGCAGGGCGAGCTTTACGCGCTGCTTGATCGTTGCTGTCATCGGGGGGGCGCCCTTGTCACGCGGTCAGCGCGAGGGCGACTGCCTGCGCTGCCCCTATCACGGTCTTAAGTACACCTCCACTGGCACTTGTATCGAGATCCCGGCGCAACCGCAGGTGCCGCCCCAGGTTCGCGTGCGCAGTTTCCCGGTGTGCGAACGCGATAACTGGGTCTGGATCTGGATGGGGGATCCGGCGCTGGCCGAGCCCAGCCTGATCCCTGCCACCCCCTGGCTGAACGATGACGCGTGGCGTTACGTACCGGGTTACCTGCACTACCCCGTTGACTATTTATTGATTGCCGACAACCTGCTGGATTTCTCACACCTGCCCTATGTGCACCCGACGACGCTCGGTGGTACCACTGCTTACGCCGGAATTTTGCCGCGGGTTGAACGGCTCCCAAACGGCGTGCGGGTGGCACGCTGGCTGCTCGATCAACCACCGGCCCCTTACGTGAGCAAAATCAAGCAGTGGCCGGGTAATGTGGATCGCTGGAATCTTTACGACTTCCTGCTTCCTGGCGTGCTACTCATGGATTCCGGGAGCGCGCCCACCGGGACCGGGGCGCCCGCCGGGCAGCGTGCTGACGCCTGCGAATTTCGGGGCTGTCAGGCGATTACGCCGGAAACGGCGCATTCCACGCACTACTTCTTTGCCCAGCCGCACAACTTTGGTTTCGAGGTGCCAGGCCTGACGGAATCGATTCACCAGAATATCGTGGAGGCCTTTTTCGAAGATCAGGAATTGATCAAAGCACAATGCGCGACCCTGGCGCTGGCGCCCGATTTCACGCCGCTGCCATTGGCAATGGATGCCGCGCTGCGCCAGTTCCGCCACCTCGTGGAGCGCCAAATCGCGGCCGAGCAAAGTGCGCCGTGAAGTCCGCGCATTCGTCCGCCACGACCGCGCATTTGCAGTGCTAGAATCCTGCCAGACCCGAGGATACGGGGCACGCCACGCTACCAAGGAATGACATGGGACTGCTCGACGAACTCAAGAAAAAAGCCGAGGCGGCAGAGGCTGCGCAGGGCGAACCAGCGCGGATCGAAGAAGCACGCGCCAATGAACTGCGTGCGGTGGCATTACCTGCGCTGTATCGAATTCATCGCGGGTTATCCGAACTTGTTGCGCAATTGAAGGTGCTGCGCGAAGAGGTACCAGCCACCTTGAAAGTCTCCGGGGTGGGCGAGATTCCTGGCCTGCTGCAAGGTCAATGTGAGGTTTCCGCGGAGGGATCCCCACCAGAAACGGTGACCTTTCGCTGTACTTTGCGTCAGAGCAAAGTGCGCCCACTGGAACTTAGAACCTTGGGGTCTTCCATCACGGCGTGGATCGACGGTATGCGACGGCAGGGTATGCAAGCGAAATTGTTACGCATGGTGGAAGCCACGGGGCCTAATCAACGCGCCTATATCGGGATTGAGGGCAGCATTCCGGCCACCCTTCAATTCAAGATCGATATAGAGACCGACGGTCTCCAGCTGTACTCGCGGAATTTCGAAGAGTTGGCTGATCGGCGTCAGTTCTTCAAGCCGGCCAATGTCACGGAAGCCTGGTGCGAGGAGTTGCTGCGCTTCGTCATGCGCGAAGACAACCGCTTCATGGTGCAGGAAGTGGCGCCCGACATTCGCGAGCAGCTGCGCCGACGAATCGAATGGGAAAAGCTCAATGGGCAGGCGGTCGAGGAATCAGTCGAGGCGCGCGTGGCGACCACCCAGCGACTTAAGAGCTTATTCAAGCGTGCGCCGCAGCTTAAATTGCGCTATCGCGATCGTGCCTGGGATCTCACCTCACACCTCGGGCCCTTTACCATGGGGCGGGTGGCGGACTGTGATCTCCAGATCAGAGAGCCACGGGTGTCACGCTTTCATGCCCGCGTCGAATTGAAAGACGATCAATACTTCCTCACCGATGACAGCACCAATGGCACCAGTGTGTGCGGCCCGGACGGCCAGTCGAAAATTCTGAAAGGCGGATCACTGGTGCTGCAGGGGAGTGGCTTGCTCGCCCTCGGCACTGAGGCAACGGAACTCAATCCGCATGTGATTCATTTTTCGATGTAGCCTGGGCCGCGACTTTGTAGGCTTTGGCGGCACTGCCGCGCACCGTAAAGCGAACTTCATCCAGCACGCGCGCGCTCGTATCGAGCAGGCGCAACGTGAATTCGCCGGGGGTCGGTGCCCACGCTGAGATCGCCTCGCCAGCGAGCGGAACATTATTGAGTTGCCACGTGAGTCCAGTCTCACGCGGCTGCATTTCAAAAAATACGCGCTGATGCGGCGCCGGAATATCGGGATCCAGGACCAGGATGCTGTGTGGTCCGGGATAGACGATCCTCGGTGTGCGCTTGGCCGCGCCGGGGACGACGCGCGAATTGACGGTGCCGGCGATAAACCATTCCTCGCGATCTGCTTCCACCGCCTGCGCAAATTTAACGGCGGCCCGTGTGAGATCCGGCGGTGGTAACGGCGGGCTTTGCCGCTCCGCGCCGTGGAGCGCGTGCATCAACTCCGCCCACACGGGTGCCGCGCCCGTGAGACCGGAGACATCCTGCATCGGGCTGCCGTCGAAATTGCCGACCCATACGCCGACCGTGTAGCGCGTTGAATAACCCACACACCAGTTATCCCGCATGTGTTTGCTGGTACCCGTTTTCACTGCGCTCCAGAACGCGGTGGCGAGTGGGTTCTCCAAACCGAACGTGCCGCTACGGCTGCCGCGATCGGCCAGGATGTCACTGACAATAAACGCAGCCGCCCGGACGTTCGGTGAGTCTACATCTGCACTGTGCAACGTTCGCGCCGGTCCCGGCGCACAAGACGCAGTGCCGCAGTCGCTGACGGTCAAGCGGAGCGACGTGGGGCGCAAGGTGCCGAGCGCGAGACTGCGATACGCATTGGTGAGTTCCCACAAGCTCACTTCGGTCGCGCCCAGCGCCAAGGCATAGCCGTAGAAATCCGCCTCTTCAGTAATGCCGCTGAACCCGAGGCGCCGCAAGCGCGCGAGAAAAGTGTCGCTACCGAGCAGCATCAAGGTACGCACGGCCGGAATATTGAGCGATCCGGCAAGACTGCTGCGCACGCTAACCAGACCTTTGAATTCTCGATCATAGTTCTGCGGCACATACAAACCCCGTGGCGTTTCGAGATTCACCGGGGTGTCTTCCAGCAACGAGGCGGCGGTCAAGATCCGTTGCTCCAGCGCGAGCTGATACAGGAAGGGCTTCAGGGTAGATCCCGCCTGGCGTTGCGCCTGCACCCCATCGACGAAGCGCGCGCTGGAACTAGCGCCGGTATTACCCACATAGGCGAGCACTTCGCCACGCGCGTTATCGAGCACCAACACCGCACCGTCGGTCACCCGGCGCCCGCGCAGCGCCATGAGTTGGCGTTGCAAGGCGTGCAGCGCTGCGCGCTGGATGTCGGCGTTCAGGGTCGAGCGGACGTCGCGCAGATTATTCGCGAGCAGGCGTTGCGCCACGTGTGGTGCGAGCTGGGGTGCGGCGGCCGCCGCTGGTTCAGCGGGACTGAAAATCGCTGCGATCTCGCGCGTCAACGCCGGACAATCGGTGCCAAGGGTGAGGCGTGTGGTCAACTGACAGCCGCGACTGGTAAGTGCGGCTCGGGTGGCGTTCGGCGAGCGCAATAGCAAGGTCAGCAGCAAGGCTTCAGCAGCGTCGAGATTGTCAGTGGATTTATGCAGCAACACCCGGCTGGCAGCGCCAAGTCCGGTGACTTCGCCGCGAAAGCTCGCGAGATTGAAATAGGCTTCGAGGATTTCGTCCTTGCGCCATTGCCGCTCTAACGCCCACGCGCGCCGCATCTGCCACCATTTACGTGCGAGTGAACGGCGCGCGGTGACGGGTGGTGACACCGCCAGCAGGGCGGCGACCTGCATGCTGATCGTGCTTGCCCCGCGCAGCGGCGCACCGTGCAAGGTGCGCGCGCCGGCGCCCGCCAACGCGCGCCAATCCACGCCCTTGTGTTGATAGAAGCGACGATCTTCAATCGCGAGCACCGTCGTGCGCAGCGCCGGCGAAATCGCTGAGAGGGGCACCCACGCGCCACGCCGTTCGCGCAAATTCTGGCGGATGGCGTGCAGTGGTGTGCCGTCGCGCGCCAGCAGCAATCCTTCGCTGGGACGATAACGCGCTTGTACATCCTGGAAGGTAGGCACGGGCAGATGTGAACGCGCGCTCACCGCCTCGCGTAGCGTTTCAGCGGTGATTACCAGTCCACCTGCGAGGCAGGCTAAAAGCCCGTACGCGCGCTTACGGGCGTGAAGGCTCACGGCGCGACGCGCAATTTTTCGTTGGGCAGCGCGGCAAACATTTCCGGCGCGTACATCGCCTCGATGCGGGTCTCGGGCAAGGTGAATTCGCCCGCAGTGTTGAGCCGTACGGTGTACTCGACCACCCAATTCCCTTTGGGCACGAAGGAATAGTAGGCACGGAACGATTCAAACGTGCGCTCTTCGAATGTCGGCCACAAATCGCCCGCTGGCTGCGCGTCCTGCGCCAGGATTTGCGAATCCCGGCCCAACCCTGTGCCGAGGATGCTGGCACCGGCGGGAATCGGATCGCGCACGACCACCCAGGTCATATCTGATTGCGCATTCATCTCCAAGCGCACGCGATAAACATCTCCCGGGTGCCATTCGCCCGCCGCGCGCTGCGTCACGGGGATGATTTGGCGGCGTACCTGGTAGCCGCTTTGCACCGGCCTTTGCGGGGGGATTGCGGCCCGTGCACGCCAGCTCACCCACGGTGCGCCTTCGCCCGCATGCGTGAATTCCAGATTGGCCGCCGTGCCCGGCCAGGGCAGTGCGGCGGTGGCGCCCTCAGGCTGCCTGCCCCAATCGATCACGCGGCGTTCATCATTCAACGTTAAATTCGTCTGACCGGTGACTGCTGTCGCCTCGAAGTGTGCCGAGAATTTCTTCATCGCCAACACGCCCCAGGCATTCGCCGTGGTGGTGCTCCAATGTCCCTGCTGCTGACGCCCGAGCGATCCGGTGACCAGCCGCGGCGCATCTTCTGCCCATTCCGCGCGTTCGAGCACGCTTAGTACGGCGCGATTGGCATTCACATCCGCAGTCACCATCAACCACCACAGCGCGTCCGTGCGCTCAGTCGAGAAGGTGAGGGTGCTGCCCTGGAAATTAAGCCGCGCGCGTAACACCGCGAGCGCGCTTGCCAGTTGCTCATCCCGCTGTGGGATCGCCGCCACCCGCCGCAGAATGTCGATCCAGTCGATCACCCCAGAGGTAGGCCAGGCGTGCGGTTCGATCACCAGCGCATCAAGCCAGCGCATGTCAATGCTTTCAGGATAGCGACTCAAGGCCTCGATCGCGGTGAGCTTGCGGAGCACCAGATCCGCGGCTTGCCAGCCCCCTTCGCGGGCGCTTCGGCCTTCAATAAATTGCACCAGCGCGTCGCGCAGTCGCTGGCGCGTGGCTTCCGGCATCGTCCAGCCGGCTTCGTCGGCAATGGCTAACAGATATGCGGATAGGGTGTCGCTGCCGGGACCTTCCACGGCAAAGTATCTGGCGAGTCCGTGGGCATCAAGATAGGTTGGCAACTGTGCCATCACCGCGGCCCAAAGCGTCTCGTCCTGGAGCGATACTGCTTTCGAGACCAGTTGTTCGAGGCAGCTGTAACCATACTCAGTCATGTATTCGCGCACCCCTGTCAGCGCATTCGTGAGGTGCGGTTGTAAGTTGATTTGAATATCGCCGCGGCCGGGCAGCGCTGCCACCGGCAGTGCCACCGGCAGTTTTTGCAGCGTGGTTAATTGTCCGAGGCTCGCTTGGAAAGTCCGCACCGCGACTGCGGGCAGCACAAGTTGTGCACTTGCCAACGCATCATGCGTGTCAGGGGTGCTCGAATCAGTGGCGCGCAAAGTCCACCGCAGG
>CAMATU010000150.1 GCA_945861225.1 Klebsiella pneumoniae | reverse complement strand
CCTTCTACACCCAGGGCACCTACGACGAGGGATATAACAACTTGGGCCTCGTCTCACCGATTTCAGGGGCGGGTGGCACTAGCTCATTCGCAGGGACCACGGCTAAGAGTCTGGACGCAGCGCGTGTAACCTCTGGCTTCTTGCCCGCCTTCTTCAGCTTCAATGTGAAGAGCCCGACGGTTAACGGCATGACTGGTAGCGCGCGCTTCAGCTTCGCGCCGCAAATAACTAACGGCAATATTAAGAACCAGCTTCATGGCTCTGGCGGATTGAACGGCGGAAACTCGCAAGGGATTCAGGGCTCCAGTATCGATACTCGTGAAGTCCTCGTGAATCTGGACGGCGCGTTCGGCACCTTCAGTTATGGCCGCACTTTGTCAATCTTTGGTCGTAACGCAATTTTGAAAGACATGACCCTGTTTGGTGTCGGTCAGTCAAATATGCGTGGTGGCGCAGTCACCGCCGGCCGCATCGGCCGCGGCTATACGTACCCGAACTTCAACGCACGCGTGTCCTACAAATCCCCCAACCTGGGCGGTCTGCAGGGCGAAATCGGCCTCTATGATCCGTCGATTGACCAGTTAAATGGCAACAACACAACCGGTATTCTTGATCAGACCGATACTCCGCGTTTCGAAGGTGAAGTGAGCTACACCTCTGCCTTCAGCGGTGGCAGTGCACAGTTCTGGATCGACGGTCTGTGGCAGGATATCGAAAATACCAACATAGCGGCGGCAGGCGATGTCTCGGTGCAAGGTTGGGGCGTTGGCGCGGAAGGCAAGATGGCTGGCTTCGCATTAACCGGCTACTACTATGACGGCTCTGGCCTTGGCCGGTCGTTACAGTTTGTCGGCGGTACTGCTTGCAACAGCGCGGTCACGATTAACGGCACCACGTTCGCGGCTGGCACGAATTGCGAAGCTACCGACAACGACGGTTACTACTTGCAAGGTACTTACAACTTTGGCGGTAAGACGAAGGTCGGTCTGAGCTACGGTGAATCGACTGAAAACGCCTTCAGTGATCCCGTCATGCGCCAAGCGGGTCTAACGGAAATGCAGGCACGCGATGTGCAACTCAGCATGTGGACCGTGGGCGTCTATCATGACGTCAGCTCCTGGCTGAAGCTGATTGCGGAATACAGTCATTCGAAGAATGATTTCGGCATCAACGAGCTCACACTCGCGAATGGTGCTGATACGAAGTCGGATACCTTCAGCGTCGGTTCGTTCTTCTTCTGGTAAGAACTTCCCCCCTGGCGGCAGGCTAAGGAACAAAACGCACCCCACTGGGGTGCGTTTTTTTTGGTGCGCTCTTCGAGGATTGTGCCTGGAACAACCGTCTGTAGGAGCGGCTTTAGCCGCGAATAGTGCGCAGTCTGGCGCGCCCATCGCGGCTAAAGCCGCTCCTACCGGGAGGACCAAAGCTAGCTCAGCATTTTCTTGAGGACCGTCAGGTGTTTCTCGTAGTGCGGCCAACGTGCTGCACGATGGTAAATCGGTTGCCGTGCCTGCCAGCGACTCGCAGAGTTGAGGGTGCGCGAGTGGGTGGGGGATTCCAAACACGCGGCGTGCCAGGGAAGATCCAAATCTGCTAGCAGCAAACGCACTTGAGTCTCTGGGTCCGTGACCAATGACTCGTACCTAACCTCATGCACCCGGAGATCCAATCCAACTTGCCAGTGTTGCATCAGCGCTTGGTAATTCAGATAGAGCTCTGCAACCTCTTCGAGATCACATGTCCAAGCGAGGCTGCCAAATTGCTGAAAGTAAATTGACAAACAGGTGTCCAAGGGGTGCCGCTGGCAATGAATGAAATGCGCCTGCGGAAATAGTTGTCGCAGCAGCCCCAGGTACAGGAAATTCAGCGGCGTCTTGTCAATGATTCGGCGGGATTCATCCGCACCAAGCGCCAGCAGTCGCCGCCGGAAGCCAGTTCGCAGCATAGATTTCTGAAGCTCAGTCATGCGCATCAGCTTTGAGTTGAGCGAATCCTGCTGATGCGCAGCAGGCGGCAGCCAGGTCAGGGCGGGGCCAAAATAATCCACTTCGCCAACGGCGCAAATAGCGGGATGCGCGCTCAAGATCTGTTCAACTAAGGTGGTACCCGAACGGGGCATTCCGATGATGAAAATCGGCGCGATGTCGTTGCTCGGCAACGCTTCAGCGGACTCGTTCCAGTTCGCGATCGGCAGACGCAGAATGGCTTCGCTCAATTTTAGGGTGGACCTGCGCGCTGCCTTCGGGCGCGCGAGGTGCTGTTGTTTATTCGCTGCACGAAAATGATTGAAGGCGGCAGCGTAGTCGCCGGCGTCGTCTAGCAACTTACCCAAAGCGAAATCCAGATGGCACGCGTCCTGGCCACTGATTTTTGGCGCACGGCGCAGCGCTTGCAGCGAATTGATCAGGGGGAGCTGCTCAATATCCTTAGGCGCCACCATGGCTTTCAGATACCAGGCGCGTGCGCAGCCAGGATTGCGCGCAAGAAGTTGCTCGGCCTGCCTGCGTGCGGGCGCAAATTGGCCGCCCGAAATCATCGCCTCGATTAGCTGTAATTCGGCGGCGCGATTATCGGGCGAGATTGCGAGCACCGACGAGAACTCAGCCACCGCCTGTTCACTACGATTCAGCTGCAGGAGGACCAAGCCGCGATTGAAATGACTATCCAAATGCTGTGAATCGAGCGACAGGGCGTGATCGTAAGCTTGGAGCGCGTCTTCCAACTGCCCCATTGCGCGCAATACATTGCCGCGATTATTGACGCTCGCGATGTGGTGGGGCGCCAACGCGGTGGCGCGCTTGAATTGTTCAAGTGCGCCTAGGCAGTCACCACCTTGGCGCAGCAAAAGGCCGAGATTGTTGTGTAGCTGCCAAGCTTCGGGACTCAGCGCGAGACCTGCGCGATAGGCAGCAGCGGCTTGACCGATATTGCCGGCACGCTCATGCGCTTCGGCGAGCAGGCACTGGGCATCAAAGGCATCCGCGCCATTATTCAACCCGGTCTGCGCGGCCGTCACCGCCTGCTTTGGAGAGCCGGCGCGCAACCAGCACTGGGCCAGTTCCAGCCACAGGTGCGGTGCTTCGGGCGTGAGTTCACAGAGTTGGGTGAGCGACTTGGTGGCTTGCGAAAAATCTCCGCGCGCGCTCAGGAGGGCGACGAGTTGGCTCAACGCATGGCGATCGTTTCTGGCAAGTTTGAGCCGTTGACGCAGAAGTGCTTCAGTTTCCATTGCGTATTTCCAGGTTTATCTGGATTGCCACGTCGCCTGCGGTTCCTCGCGGCGACGTGCTGGGGGTGGCAAGCCGATGAATCAATCATCGCCGTCGTTGCGAGGAGCGCAGCGACGTGGCAATCCAGTCCAACAATCGCGCGCAGCGCACTTAGTCACTGAAATCTCGCAAGGCTTGCGACTCCTCGTAACGACTACTCGAGAGCCATGTCTCAGCATCAATGCTGTTCGGGAATGAACTTCGGTATACTTCTGGAATCTATCCCGTACGAATTTCCAAGTCGATACATGCGATGCTGAAATCTCCGCTGAATTTTCTAAACCGAACCTGCCTAATGTTCTCGATGCTCGTGTGCTGTCTGTCGAGTTCAGGGGCCGTTCACGCGCTAGATTTACTGCCCGATATTTTCGATAAGCCGAAAATCATCAAAACTATATGGAAGCTCCAAGAACAGTATGTGGCGCTCACCCCACAAGGCACGGCGGGCAAGGCTTATCCGGCGAATTCTCATCCCACAACGCTCGCCGGTGAAGATATTCAAGACGCACTCAAATCCCTGGAGCTGTGGGATAAGGGCGGATTCTTCCGCAACGAAGATTCGCATCCCGTGTTCACTCCAGCTCAGGCAGAAATGCTGGGCCGCTTCCTGTCTGAAGCATTGTTAAAGGCGAAACCTAATGAAGATGTGATCTTTACGATCCGGGGTTACGGTTCGGTGGCCTTCGATACCTTCAAAGATCGCGAATGGACCAGCGGGAGGGTGTTCTACACGCAGGACAAACTTAATTTAATTATCGGTACCTTCAAATTGCAGAAGGATCGCGGCGTGCGTAATGCCGAGGCCGCGCACGGCGTGATGGAAAATTACAGCGATCTTTATTTTGATCCCGGCAATCGCGAGAAGCGCACCGGCAAGATGCCAGGCCGAATCGTGGCCAGCGCCGGCATTAATTACCGCGGCGGCGAAGACGACAACGCGCGCCCTGATTGGGTGGTAATCGATGTGGCGGCTGCCGCGCTTGCTTATCAGGAAGGACAAATTCCGGAAGAGCAGAAGAAAACTACTGAAAAGAGTAAGCAAGAGACTGCCAAGCTTACGTTGGAACGTCGCCAAATGCGCGAAGAAATGGCGCGTCTGCGCCAACAGATCAAGGAGCTGCATGGCGGTGCTGGGGTAGGCGCCAAAACCCTGGAAGAGCGCCTGTCGACCCTGCAGACTTTGCGTGCGAAGAAGCTGATTACCGATGATGAGTATCAGCAGCGACGCGACGAGATCCTGAAAGATATCTAGGCGCCAATGCGAGCGCTCTACCCGGCCCAGGCGCCACGCCGCGCAGAATGGTTGAAGGTTGGCGACGGGCACGCGATTTATGTGGAGGAGGGCGGCGCTCCGGCGGGAATTCCGGTGGTGTTCCTCCATGGTGGGCCCGGCGGTGGCTGCAAGCCAAGCCACCGGCAATTCTTCGCACCTGATCGCTATCGTAGTTTCTTGCTCGACCAACGTGGTGCCGGCCGCTCCACGCCGTATGGCGGAACGGACGCCAACACCACGCAAACCCTGCTCGCGGATTTGGAATGTTTGCGGCAGTGGGCCGGCGTCGAGCGTTGGGTCCTGTTTGGCGGATCTTGGGGCGGCGCGCTGGCGCTCGCCTATGCCGAGACTTATCCCGAGCGGGTGCTAGGGATGGTGCTGCGCGGCACCTTCCTGGCACGCCAACGCGATCTGGATTGGTTCATGGCTGACGGTGCTGCGCGTTTGCTGCCCCGCGCATGGGACGACTTCTTAAACGCCACACAGGCCATCGGCCATGACATCCCAGCGCTTCACGCGGCACTATTTGGCACTGATCAGGCGCTCGCGCTGCAGGCAGCGCACGCCTGGTCACGCTGGTCGACCGAGGTCGTGATGTATGCCTTCGATAGCGCACCGCATGAACCCCCACCGCCCGACACTGAACTCCTCGCCAAGATGCGTATCGAGCTGCATTACGCGCACGCCCAATACTTTTTGCGCCCGAATCAATTACTCGCCGATATTGGTCGGGTGCCGCAGGTGCCGATTCATCTCATTCACGGCCAGCGAGATATCACCTGCGCGCCAGAGGCAGCGTGGGCGGTACATCGGGCATTGCCATGGTCCACGCTTGAGATCCTGCGCAGCGCGGGACATTTATCCGGTGAAGCCTTGGTGCAAGATGCATTGCTGCGTGCGGCCGATGCGATGGCTGACGCACTAATGCCGCAATTCTCGTGACGCACGCGGGGACTTGCGCGGCGCTGGGTCTCAATGAGCCAGCGAATCCGCCGTTGTTGATGGGGATTTTGAATGTCACGCCGGACAGCTTTTCCGATGGTGGTCAGTACACCTCGGTGGCGTCCGCCGTCGTGCATGCGCAGCGCATGGTGGCGGAAGGTGCGGCGCTGATTGATGTGGGCGGCGAATCTTCACGGCCGGGTGCGGCAGCGGTGTCAGAAGCGGCGCAACTGGCGCGCGTACTGCCGGTGCTGTACGCCTTGCGCGAGAACTTGCCGTCCCAAATAGTGCTCAGCATTGACACCCGCAATCCGCAAGTTGCCACGCAGGCAATCGCGGCGGGCGCGACGGTGATCAATGACATTTCGGGCGGCGCCGCCACTGGCATGTTCGAATTAGCCGCTGCCCACGGCGTGACCCTCGTGCTGATGCACATGCAGGGCACGCCGGAGACCATGCAAACGGCGCCCCATTACCAGGACGTCGTAGGAGAAGTGCTCGGGTATCTGCTGCAGCGCGCAGCGGCCGCCGAACAAGCCGGCGTCGCGCGAGCACGAATCCTGCTCGATCCGGGTATCGGCTTCGGTAAAACACGCGCCCACAATCTGGCGTTGTTGCGCGCGTTACCGCGCTTCGTGGCGAGCGGCTATCCGATTCTGTTAGGCACTAGCCGCAAACGCTTCATGGGCGCCATCTGCCGCGAAACCGAATTTTCTGAATTGCTCGGCGCTACCTGTGCCACTACTGCGCTAGGGGTTGCAGCAGGGGTGAAGGTGTTTCGGGTACACGATGTGAAAGCGAACCGGCAGGCGCTGGAGGTGGCGTGGGCAATTGGGGGATCAGGATAGGCGAGAAGACTCCCCGCGAGCCTCAATCGCGGCTAACGCCGCTCGTACGATTATTAGGCGTTAGCCGCGATACGATGCGCAGCCATGCCCTATCGCGCCTAAAGGCGCTCCTACGAAAAAGACCGTCGCCTCCCGTAGGAGCGGCTTTAGCCGCGAATCCGCGTCGCTCCATACGGCGATCACGTTATCGCCAACTCCTTCGAATTGCGCGTGTTACGAAACACCAGCGGACGCGTACTCCGATCAGCCAACGGTTGGGCGGTCATTGCATCGACCTGCGCGACTAACGCCGCGTGATGCGCGGACTTATCACACACTGGATCAGCGTTCGTCGCGTCACCCGTGAGCATATAGGCCTGACAGCGGCACCCGCCGAAGTCCTTGGTCTTCTCGGGGCAGCTCCGGCAAGGCTCCTGCATCCAATCGTCGCCACGAAAATGGTTGAACACCGGCGATTCATTCCAGATCCACTCGACACTGTGCTCGCGCACATTGGGGAAGGTGAGTCCCGGCAATTGGCGCGCGGCGTGGCACGGCAGTGCAGCGCCATCCGGTGCAATCGTCAGGAACACTGAACCCCAACCGTTCATGCAGGCTTTTGGCCGTGTTTCATAATAATCAGGCACCACATACAGGATGCGCATTCTTCCTTTCATGCGATCCTGGTAGTCATGCGCGATACGTTCCGCGCGCGCCAGCTGCGCGCGTGTCGGCAGCAGTGCAGCTTCGTTGAGCTTCGACCAGCCGTAATACTGAGTACTGGCAAGTTCGACATAATCGGCTTCGAGATCGATCGTCATCTTTATGATGTCTTCGATTTGATCGATGTTCTGCCGATGAATCACGATGTTGAGCACCATCGGATATTCGTATTTCTTCACCAGCCGCGCCATGTCGTACTTGTGCTGGAAGGTAGAGGTGCCGCCCAAATAATTATTCAGCTCCTCATTGCTCGCCTGGAAGCTGATTTGGATATGGTCTAGCCCTGCTTCTTTGAAGGCCGCAATCCGCGCTTCATCCATGCCAACCCCAGAGGTGATCAGGTTGGTGTAGTAGCCGAGCGTGCGAGCCTCTTTGATTAAGGCTTCGAGATCCGGCCGGACCAGGGGTTCGCCGCCGGAGAATCCGAGTTGTGCCGCGCCCATTTTGCGCGCTTCGCGCAGCACGCGGATCCAGGCGTCCGTATCGAGCTCGTCCTTATACCGCGCGAAATCGAGCGGGTTCGAACAATACGGGCACTGCAGCGGGCAGCGATACGTAAGTTCGGCCAGCAGCCACAGCGGCTTACTTGAGTTCGACGGACTTGAGCCAGCCGTTGCCATAGGCAACCTCCAGAAATTTGTAGACATCGGCGGTCAGCGGCACGCCAGGGAACTGCGCCTGCAAGGCCTCCAAGATTTCCCCAATTGAAGTCTTGCCATCCACCCGCTTCATGATTTCGCCGGCACTGCCGCCCAACTTGACCATGCCTTCTGGATACAACAGCACATGGCATTGCTGGGCCTCTTCCCATTGCATGCGATAGAGCGGCGCTATCTTGGGGACCAGTGCGGGCGCGAGTTCGCTAGTCATTGGCAGGTGGGCAGCTATAGAAGGGCGGTTTCATTTCGATGTAGGCCATCCACATCGCATCGAGCATGGTCCACAGCACATTGAGTTTGAACTGCAAAATATTCAGCGCATATTCCTGATCTGCACGCGAGCGGAAATGGTCCAAAGTGACCGTCAGACCGTGCTCAACGTCGCGCCGGGCTTCACTGAGTCGTTTGCGAAAATACCGGTAACCTTGCGCCTCAATCCAGGGATAGATGTCGGGCCAGTTGTCGAGCCGTTTCTGGTGAATGGTGGGCGCGAATAATTCGGTGAGCGAGGAACAGGCTGCTTCTTCGAAGCTCGCGCTGCGGGCGAAATTTACGTAAGCATCTACTGCGAAGCGCACGCCAGGCAGTACGCGCTCACCGCTCGCGACTTCCGCGCGCGATAAACCAACCGCGCTCGCGAGTTGCAGCCAGGCCTCGATCCCGCCGTCGTCACCATCCGCGCCATCATGATCGAGAATGCGTTGGATCCACAGTCGGCGCGCCTCTCGATCACGGCAATTGGCGAGCACTGCGGCGTCTTTGAGGGGAATGGCTTGTTGATAGTAGAAGCGGTTCGCGACCCAGCCCTGCACGGCTACCTTTGAAATCCCCGGCCCATTCATCGCGCGATGGAAGGGATGGTGAATGTGGTAGAAACGTTCCTTCGCGCGCAATTGAACCGCGAATTCTGCGCGCGACCAGGGCGTGGTGCTGGTGACTACCGGACGGGGTACGGCAAATTGGACCACAGTTGTCTCAATCAACGGGGGGCAGTTGAGGGGCGTTCGGCGGACGTCTCTCGCGCTGGACGCTAAAAGCTTTGGGGGCCGCGAACGGCCCCCAAAGCGGCATCAATCACTCAGCAATCAACGGTTGTTGATGTACATGGTAACTTCGAAGCCAAAACGCACATCGCTGTACGAAGGAGTTTCCCAAGCCATGATAACTCTCCAAAATAAGTGTGGGTGGTGGCACGCTTGAGGCGCGCCTCCCACACTGCGACAATTGGTTCGCGCAGTGTTCAGTAATGGGGTGCAGAAACTGTGCCAATGAGCCGCGCCCTCATTTGTTCGAATCATCTTCCAGTTAATCAAGGCGCTAGCTTGAATCAGTTGCCGCGGCAGGGTGCATCGCTCAAAGCGTTTGGTTCCTACAACCCGCTTTGCTGGTTCATATCGACCAACTGGAAACGTCGCCGATGATTCGCGAAGCCGTCATTTGCACGCTAGCCGCCGACGGCCAAGCGCATATCACTCCGCTGGGCTACCGCACGCGCGGCACCCAGGTCTTACTTGCGCCATTCGTGCCCTCGAATACCTTGGACAATCTGCAGCGCCTGCCACAGGCGGTGCTCAATTTTACTGATGACGTGCGGATCATCGCAGGCGCGCTCACTGGCCGGCGGGACTGGCCGACAGTGCCTTCGCACGAGGTGCCGGTGCCACGCCTTGCGCACTGCTTGGCCCATTGGGAACTTGAGGTCACGCAGTATCACCCGGATCCGACGCGCCCTGAATTCGCGTGTCGGATAGTGAAGGCCGAGAACCACGCGCCGTTTTTGGGTTTCAATCGCGCACAAGCGGCGGTGCTCGAGCTCGCGATTTTGGTGTCCAGACTGGACTGGTTGGCACCGGAGACGGTCTTACTCGAAATGAGTTATCTCCGCCGGGCGGTGGTGAAAACTGCGGGGCCACAAGAGCACGAAGCTTGGCGCTGGCTAGAGCAGGCAGTCGCAGCACACTCGCTGCATCGGGCAGCCTGGGAGGCGGGGCAGGCATGACTGCCATGCTCGCCAGTGTGCGTAATTTGGCTGAGGCCAACTTGGTGGTCGAGGCGGGCTGTGACTGGTTGGATCTGAAAGATCCGCAAGCCGGCGCACTCGGTGCCGTGACGCTCACGATTGCCCGCGAGATTGTGCAATGTCACGCCGGGACGCTACCGATCAGTGCCACCATTGGCGATTGCTGGGCGACACCAGAAGTGATCCCTGGGCGGGTGGCCGCGCTCGCCCAACTCGGTATTGAGTATGTGAAAGTGGGCGTTTTCGCGCGCGATTTGGCGCGCGACTTGGCAGCCCAATTGCACCAGGCGGTGTCGCGCGTACCCCATTTACTCGCAGTCTGTTTTGCCGAAGATCCCCCATCAGCAGCGCAGGTCGCGCAGCTTGCAGCATTCGGCCTGCGGGGCGTGATGCTCGATACGGCCGAGAAATCGCGCGGTTCGCTCGCAAGCCTTCTCGCGCCAGTCAAAATTCGCGAGTTTGTCGCGGCCGCGCGTGCCCATGGCTTACTGGTGGGACTCGCCGGCAGTTTGCGTCGGCAGGACATCCCGCTGATGCTGACCTACGGCGCGGATTATCTCGGCTTCCGTGGCGCGCTGTGCGCGGGCCACGCCAGGGAGAGTAGCCTCGATCTCCAAGCCGTGCGCGAGGTTCGCGAACTACTGATCAACCCCCAAGCAAAAAAGGAGCTTCACCATGGCCTGGCGAGAACGTAAATCGGAGAAGGTCTACACCGAAGCGGAAATCGAAGCGAAGCTGCAGCAGGAGCTGCCTAAGTGGACACTCAAAGAAGGCTGGATACGGCGCACGTATAAAACCTCCGGCTGGAAGGGCACCCTGATGGTGGTGAACACCGTCGGACACCTGGCCGAGGCTGCCTGGCATCATCCTGATTTGAATGTGTCGTACGCGTTCGTGACGGTCAAACTGCAGAACCATGCGGCCAAGGGAATCACTGATAAAGATTTCGAATTGGCGCGCAAGATCGAGGACGTCGTTATGTGGCAGCCGGCGCTGGACGAGCATGGCGCGCTGGAGGGGACGCCGGAAGATCCGCGGTTTAAGTATGTGAAATACGACTAGTCCCTAACTTCTTGGGCGAAAGACAGTTTCAGTCTAATAAATTAGCGAGTTAACACGGAGTTAGGG
>CAMATU010000149.1 GCA_945861225.1 Klebsiella pneumoniae | reverse complement strand
CACCGTGGATTAAAAATCTTGCTCATGGAATTTCCCCTACTCAGTAAAACGTTCTTGTGCTGCGGCACCTCATTCGCGGCTAAAGCCGCTCCTACAGAAGGTGGCTAGGCCCGTAGGAGCGGCTTTAGCCGCGAACAGTCTCGCGTAGGTCGGATAAGCGTTAGCGTTATCCGACGATTGTCGGCGGATGACGCCCTCCGGGCTTATCCGCCCTATAATTTTTTATTGCGTCTCCCTAGAGGATGGGCGCTAACGCTAATGCTCAAGCTACAAAAGCTCGTTCATCTCCAGGCGTTACCGCCAAAGAGCCTCTTAAGCAAGTGCCATTCCCTTGCGTTCCCTTTTCCTAATGCGCTGCGTAATCGATCACAATGCCCTTGGCTGCCAGATCCGTGAGGACTTGGGCGCGGATTTTCATGATGCTGGCCGGTCGAACCGCGCGATAACCGGCGACTTCGGCTGCCGTATAGGGTGTGAAATCTTGCGCCAGCACCTCACTGCTG
Source organism: Klebsiella pneumoniae (assembly GCA_945861225.1). Taxonomy (GTDB): domain Bacteria; phylum Pseudomonadota; class Gammaproteobacteria; genus CAIKBL01. The sequence continues at coordinate 10,398 of CAMATU010000149.1, read as the reverse complement.
TAGTGGACCAGAATCCAATTGAGAATCTCCGCCACTTCCGCGTCATTCAACGGCGAATAAACAATTCCGGGCACCTGCGCCAAAAACTCGCGCCCGCGCGGCACCTTGATGAACTCGCCGGGGATTCGGTGCAAGGTCGGGACCTCATTGGGCGCACTGCCCGTGCCGTCAGGCAGATGGCAGCCGGCACAATGCAGCAAATAGGTTTGGCGCCCGAAATCGGTGGCTGAGACATTCGCCATCAGCGCGCCGAACATCGCGACCAACAGCGTTAACATCGGCGAGTAGCGCCGGACAAACCGTGTGGTCATACGCCGTGTATCCCGTACAGTGCCGTTGATGCTCAAGCCGCTGGCCGTGCCTCTGCGATACCGAGCGCCACCGCTACAGTGCAATGGTAGGCGTTGGCTTTGTTGCCCATGCACCAGTTCACGTCGTTATGCACTCCCATGCGGTAGGCCGGACGCTCACCGATGTTGTAGTTGCACATACAGCGCGCACAGGCGGTCACGCCACAGCAATCGTTATAGCTGATGAGGTAGGCCTTGTTGTCGTTTGGGTTCTGGCAGGTACCCACCCAGGTGACCTTGGACACTTCGGTACCGGCCGGGCATTCAGAAATGGAACCGCCGCAACAGGTGCACAGAAAGCCGTCCAGCGCGCAGTAGCGCCAGTACTCGCATGAGGTGTCGTCATTAGGATCGCCGGCACCACCAGCGGATTCACCACCATGACCGCTAGGCGCGGCCTGTGGTTGACGATCAAACGGCAGGATGGGAAATAACACGCCGGCGCCGATCAATACCTTGCCAAATTTCAGCAAGGCACTTCGCCTTGACGTGAGCTGCGCCGCTTCACGTGTTTTACGTTCGAAAAAATCGTCCAACCATTGCATCGCTAATCTCCTAATGCGCTGCGCCCAGATATTCCTGCACCGTCGCCACTCCGAGTTCCTTCGCCGTGAACAGACTCTCGATCTGCTCGCGTGAATTCACCAGTCCCTTGCTGCGCACGCGGCCGTGCTCGTCGAGCAGAATGGCATGCGGCAACCGACTGACTTTAAACGCCATGCCAAGCTCAGTTGACAGTAGATAAGGAAATGCTTCCAGCTTGGCGCTTACCCGAAATTTCTCCTGTGCCGCGCGTTCACCGTCGCTCGCGAACACAATTCTCAACCAGCTTTGCTCGCTCTTGGCCGTCGATTTAAGAATCGGCAGCAGCTTCTTGCATACTGGGCAGGTCGGCGACAGAAAAAACAGCAACGTGCTGAAAGTCCCCGGGCGACCCACTTCGATGCGCGCGCCGCCCAAATCGATGAGATCAAAGGTGGGCGCCGCCTCCCCCACCTTGGGGCCGGCATCCATGGTCAGTGCGCCCATCGGCGCAATTCGTTCGTAGATGATGCCCACCTGGCGCGCCAGCGCGAACACTGCCGCCACCAGGCCGAATACCAGCAAGGCGAGAACGACCACTGCGATGGTGAGTGATTCGATCATCCAGAGTAGCCAAAACTTGCCAGCCGGGGCGCATTGGCCAGCAATTGGTTAAGCGCCGCGTAAAGCCCGAAGCCGACGCCAGTCGCGAGGACTATCGTGCCGTAATCGAATACCGTGAGTGCGCGCGTGAGGGGCGTAGCGGTGGCGGAAAACAACCCCGCGCCTAACACCACATTGCGCACGACCAGACTCCACGACAGTTCTTGATCCGCGCTCGCCCCGCCGCAACCGCAGCTGAGCTCAGTGCGTCCACGCAGCAGATTAATCACTACCGCTGCGGTGACCACCGCCAACAGCGCGCATCCCGCGAGCTGCGCCGCCGGCCAGCAAGATGGCACCCACAACGCCAGGCCAATCGCGAGTTCTGCCAGCGCGATGAAAAAAGAAAAGACCACCACGAGCGGCACGGGTAGCAGACCGTAGGCCTGCACCACACCGACAAACAGGTCGCGATCCTGCAGCTTGTCGTACGCGCCGGCCAGGAAAATGGCACCGAGCAGGAAGCTCGCGACATGAATCAGCACTGGGTCCAGCGAAGTCGGCATCGGTCGTCTAGTGCATCTCGATCAAAATCGGCGCTTCGCCAAAGCCATCCATGCGCTGCGCGAACTTAAGCGCAGGCGCTGTTGCATAGCGCAGTAAACCGGCAGAGAGCGGATCAATCCCGAACAACCGCGGCGTCGCTTCATGACTCACCGCGAGCGCGACGGCGTTATTTCCTTCAACCCGCGCCACGCGCGCATGGGTCTTGGCATCGAAGGCCCAGATTTCCGTCGCCGGATTTTTATGGCTGCCCTCGGCACCGTCGGGGTGCATCGCGACATACAAACGATTGGTCCCCGCGTGATAGGCGAACGGCTGATAACCGCCGGGCCGCCAATTCTCTTTGCGCGCGGTCGCATCGAGCACCGACCACACCGGGCCCAGGACGGCCTTGGCGCCACCAAGATTGGCGCTCAGGACATCGCCGTGAAAACTCAGGAAGAGGTACTCGTCGCCGGCATTCTCGGTTTGTGTATAGATTGGGTTCTGGTCGGGATCGAATAAACGTTCGCTACGCTGTTCATCGGCGGCCATTCCCGTCGCATCCAGCGTGATGGTGAGCAGCGAACCATCGCCGCACACTGTCGTGAAGCGATTCGCCACGCTTTGCGCGACCAGGATGCCCCAACATCCTGGGGTGGGGATCTCTGTCACATATTTACTGGCCTTTCGATCCACCACTGCGATCGAACTGGCTGGTGTCGCATTCTGCACGAAGATGAAGCGGCCATCGGGGGTCACCGCGATCACGCCTTTATACGGCAGCGCCTGCGCGTGTTTCGGTGGAATGGAAATTTCTTGCTTGATGGTCAGGGTCTGGCTGTCGTAGACGTCGACTTGATCGGTGCGCGTGCCGCGATTCAGTTTTGCGAGGTAGGTGGTCGCGACATAGATTTCGCTGCGATCGGGCGATAAAGTCGCAAGCCCCGTGAAGCCTGTGCCGACGGTGCCTTGATACTTCAAAGTCTCGCCGTCAACGATATACAGACGGCCATCAACGATATGTGAGATCGCGACATCGGAGACATACATCCGCGCCGGATTTGCCGCCGGCATCTTGACGACCGTGACCTGTTCCGGCACAAAATCAGCGGCAATGGCCACGTTCCCGCTACCTACCAGGGCCACGAGCAGGGTTGCGGCTGCCCAGGATTTCGGTTGTCGCATCATCGCCTCCAGATAAAGCCGTCGAGTCCTAACCTTCTGTCCCCACTGCCGCGTCACGCCGGACGTGCATTTACGAGAGAGTCTAATCCGTTACACTGCCTCACACTACCCCGTTGTGATGCTGATACATGAGCCTTCCGGTTGACCTTGCGACCGCGCGTTATATCAACCTCGCCACCCGTCGACGCGATGGCCGCGAGGTCCTCACGCCCGTGTGGATGGCGCCGGCTGGTGCCGCGCACTATGTATTTTCGGAAGCCCGGGTGGGAAAGGTAAAGCGCCTGCGGGCGAATCCGCAGGTGCGCCTCGCGCGTTGCAATATGCGCGGCAAGGTGCTGTCGGACTGGACTGCGGCGACCGCGCGGGTGGTAGAAGACCAGGCCACCATCGCGAATGCCTACCGGGCGCTGCACCTCAAATACGGCTGGCAAATGTGGCTGATTGACCTCATGAGCAAACTCGCTGGCCGTATGGACCAACGCGTGATTATTGAGATCCGCGCGGCGTAGGACGCACGCGCCGGTGCCGAGGGGGAACGGAAATTTATAGGGCGGCTTAGCCCGTAGGGCGTCATCCGCCGACAGTCGTCGGATCACGAGGTCATTTATATGCATCGTCTCGAATTCTTCTTTGATTGCTCAAGTCCCTGGACCTATCTCGCATTTGAACAGGCGCAGACCCTATTAATGGGACTGCCCGTCGAAATCGTCTGGAAGCCCATCCTGGTCGGCGGACTTTTCAATACCGTCAATCCCAGTGTGTATGCCAATCGCGCAAATCCCGTCCCCGTCAAAGCCGCGTATGCTCAAAAGGATATGCAGGACTGGGCGCGCGCGGTGGGTATCGAAATTGGTTCACCACCGGTGTTTCCGGTCAACAGTGTAAAGGCGATGCGCGGCGCGTTTTATGCGCTTGAGCAAGGCTGCGTGATTCCCTATGCGCGAGCGGTTTTCCGGGCCTATTGGCGAGACCTGCAGGATATCTCGCAGGATGCTGTGCTCGCGCCACTGGCCGCCGGCGTGGGCCTGGATCCCGCACAGTTCTTCGCGTGCATCGCCAGCGACGAGTACAAAGGGAAGTTGCGCGCAACCACCGATGAATTGATTGCACGCGGCGGCTTCGGCTCACCCACCTTCTTTCTCGATGGCGACGACATGTATTTCGGCAATGATCGCCTGGCCCTGGTGCGCGGCCGGGTCGTTGCGAAGTAGCGCTCACCGCACCGGGCAATTTGTGAGGAGAACAACTGAATGACGCAGCGACTTCAGGGCAAGACCGCCCTTATTACCGGGGCCAGCCGCGGGATTGGTCTCGCGATGGCCACGGCCTACGCCGCCGAAGGCGCACGTTTGTGGCTGAATGCGCGGGATCCCACGCGGCTCACACAGGTCGCTGCGGATTTGCGCAGCCGTTTCGGCGTCGAAGTCGACACCACAGCCTGCGACGTCATGGACCGCCCGCAGGTCGCCTTGATGGTGGCGGCGGCTGAGGCGCGCGACGGCATCGATATCCTGGTCAACAACGCAGGCATCCATCGCGCCGCGCCATTCCTGGAGTATTCGGCGCAAGACTTTCGGGATCTCTTTGAAGCAAATTTCATCAGTCTGGTGCACACCACGCAGTGCGTCCTGCCAGGGATGATGGCGCGCAAAGCCGGCAGCATCGTGATGCTCGCGTCGACCGCCGGCAAATGGGGCACGCCCAATCAGAGCGCTTATAACGTTTCCAAGCATGCCGTAATCGGTCTGACGCGTTGTCTGGCGCTCGAGGTGGCGCCCCACAAGATTCGGGTGAATGCCATTTGCCCGTGGATCGTCGATACCGACATGGCCACCAGCTTCATTGCCGAGCACGCCAAGGTGGCCGGCCTCAGCGCCGAGCAAACTGCCGCTAATTTCATTAACTCGGTGCCGCTGAAGCGCTACATCCAACCATCCGAAGTAGCGCAACTCGCGGTGTTCTTAGGCGCAGACGAGGCGAGCTATATCAACGGGCAGTCCTGGGCTATCGACGGTGGACGCACGATGATTTGAGATCGCAAGCAGCACCATCCTGCTTTTCCATACGGTAGAGTATGGTTTACTATGCGCGCCGTCTGTCGAGTCCCTTATCCAACCAACCCCTAACGTCAGAACCGCCTCATGAATCAACGCGCTAACCTCCCTGAATCCGAGGAGTCTCCCTTAACTTTAGGCCTCGCCGGTTTCGCCTACCCAGATCTCTTTGCGCCGGCCCGGCTGCGCGATTTGCTGGCAGTCTTCGATGCTGATTACCAGGCAAATGCGCCGGAGGCATTTGCGCGCTTTGCCGCTTATCGGCATAACCAGGGCGAAGGGATGACACCGGAGGCGATTTCCGAGGTGCTGGTGGAATCGGCCAGTCAGGTTGGGGCTTTCGTCGCCCGGCTGTTCGGCGTGACGGCAGCACACGAGGTACAACGACAACGCATCACACGCGAATTCGAGACCATCTTTCGACTGAAACACGACCTGCTGGAGGGCCTCGCCAAGCGCTTCAAGGCCGCCACGTTGGCCGAGTGGGATCACGTCGAGTTAAATCAACAAATGCAGGCACTGCGCGAAATCGCGCGTGACCCGTCGGATGTTTATACCGACCAGGAATATCTGACCGCTAAAGCCGGGATTGGCCTGCTTGATCTCGCCGCGCGGCTAACCCAGCAAGACGCGACCGCGGTGGGTGATGCACAGGCACTCCGCGCCACCTTGGCGGCGAAGGCGCCGCAGGATTTCGGCGTTTCATTAGCGCTCACCGCTGACACCGAGTTCCTCACCGCGTTGAATGAAATCGTGGCCAGGTGGTGTCATTTGGCGGCCACCGCACCAACCTTTGCGCCGCAGACTGATGGTTGGGCATTGTTCCGGCATCCCGAGAAGACGGACTGGAATGCGCTGGTGCCGTTCGTCAAAAACTCACGCGGCGAGTACGACGTCCTCACGGGTCCCGCAGCGCATCGCCGCCGCCGTGACGGCTTTTCATTGACCGATCCGCGCTTTGAGGCGCGCCGCATTCATCACGAAATTGACCACTGCATTTACTGCCACGACCGCGACGCAGATTCCTGCTCGAAGGGTATGCGTCAGAAAAAAGAAGCCGGTTTTAAAACTAACGCGCTCGGCGTGACCGCGATCGGCTGTCCGTTGGGTGAGAAAATTTCCGAGATGCATCTGGTTCGTCGCAATGGCGACAATCTCGGCGCGCTGGCCCTCATCATCATCGACAACCCGCTGTGCCCGGGCACCGGGCATCGGATCTGTAACGATTGTATGAAAGGTTGCATCTACCAGAAGACTGAGCCGGTCAATATTCCGCAGGTCGAAACCAATGTGCTGACTGATGTGCTGTTCATGCCGTGGGGCTTCGAGATTTACAGTTTCCTCACGCGCTGGAACCCGCTGAACATTAAGCGACCCTATGCGCTGCCCTACAATGGTAAGAATATTCTGGTCGCGGGCCTGGGGCCCGCCGGTTACACGCTTGCGCATTACCTGCTGAACGAAGGTTTCGGGGTGGCCGGTATCGATGCCTTGAAAATTGAACCTCTCGCGCAGGCCTTGGTGGGCGATCAAGCCACCGCGCCACAGCCTATCCGCGATTTTCGCGTGCTGTATGACGATCTCGACACGCGCAGTAACCTTGGCTTCGGCGGCGTCGCCGAATACGGCATCACGGTGCGCTGGGATAAAAACTTCCTGAAGGTGATCTATCTCACTTTGTTACGCCGGCAGTCCTTCCGCGCCTACGGCGGCGTGCGTTTCGGCGGCACCCTCACGATTGAAGATGCGTGGGCGCTCGGTTTCGATCACATTGCGCTGGCGACCGGTGCCGGCCAACCCTCGATAATCGGCTTGAAGAACAATCTCGTGCGCGGCATTCGCAAAGCGTCCGATTTTTTAATGGGCTTGCAGCTCACTGGTGCGGCGAAGGATGCGTCGCTCGCCAACTTGCAGGTGCGCCTGCCGGCCGGCGTGATTGGCGGCGGGCTCACCGCGATCGATACCGCGACCGAGGTCCTCGCCTACTATCCGAAACAGGTCAGCAAGATTCTGGCCCGCTATGAGGCGTTAGCAAAAACACATACAGAGGCGACCTTGCGCGCGCGCTTTGATCCTGAAGAACTGCAGATTGTGGACGAATTTCTGACCCATGGCCGCGCAATCCGCGCTGAGCGCGCACGCGCGGCGGCCGCTGGCGAACGCCCAGATTTCGCCAGCCTGATTATGCAGTGGGGTGGCGTGACCTTGTTCTATCGCAAGGACATCAGCGACTCCCCCGCCTATCGCCAGAACCACGAAGAAATTAAGGAAGCCCTCGCGGAATCGATCGCGCTCGCGCCCAATATGAATCCACTAGAGGCGATCACCGATGAATTCGGTGCGTTGCGCGCGGTGCGCTTCGAATCCAGCCAGGGCGCGGATAAAGTCCAGATTGAAGTGCCGCTGCGGAGCTTATTCGTCGCCGCGGGCACCTCACCGAATATTATTTACGAACAGGAGAATCCTGGCACTTTTGAAGTCGCCGGAAAGTTCTTCCGCGATTTCGAACTCAACGACCACGAGGTGACGCCAGGCCCTGGCGCCGGCATCCTGAAGATGACCGCTGTCGCGCCGTTTACTTCCTATGTAAACGCCGGCCGCCGGATCAGTTACTACGGCGACAATCATCCCCTTTATGCCGGCAATGTGGTGAAGGCAATGGCGAGCGCCAAGGACGGGTATCCGCATATCGTCGCGTTGTTTGCCGACGCCCTTGCGCAGGTTAAGCCCGACGCACAGGTCCTGCGCGATACGAACCTGCAATCCCTATTCACCACCCTGGACGATGCACTGACCGCCACAATTGTGCGGGTAGAGCGGCTGACCCCGACGATCATCGATGTCGTCGTGCGTGCGCCCTACGCCGCGCGCCACTTCGAACCGGGTCAGTTTTATCGGGTGCAGAATTTCGAATGCGATGCGCCAACCATCGCCGGCACCACCTTGGGCGCGGAAGGCCTGGCCCTGACCGGCGCGTGGGTCGATAAGGAAGCAGGCTTGATTTCAGTGATCGCGCTCGAAATGGGCACCTCCAGTCGTCTCTGCGCGAATTGGGAACCTGGCCAAAAGGTGATTGTGATGGGTGTTACCGGTGCACCCACCCATATTCCGCGAGATCAGACCGTCCTGCTTGCCGGCGGTGGCCTGGGCAATGCCGTGCTGTTCTCAATTGGCAAAGCGATGCGCGCAGCTGGTAATCGCGTGATTTACTTTGCGGGCTACAAGAAAGCCCAGGATGTCTTTAAGCAGGACGATATCGAAGCAGCAGCGGATGTCATTGTGTGGTCGGTTGATCGCAGCCCGGGCGCAGAGGCCCCGGCGCCGCGTCGCCCACAGGACCGCGCGTTCGTCGGCAATATTGTAGAGGCCATGATCGCGTACGCCTCGGGCGACCTCGGCGCCGTCGAGATTCGACTCGACAGCGCGGATGAATTTATTGTAATCGGCTCTGATCTGATGATGGCAGCGGTCAAGGCTGCGCGCTTCACCACCTTGGCACCGTATCTCAAACCCGATCATCGCGCTCTCGGCTCCATCAACTCGCCCATGCAGTGCATGATGAAAGGCATCTGCGCGCAATGCATGTGCCGACATGTCGATCCGGTAACCGGCAAGGAAAGTTTCGTGTATTCCTGCTACAACCAGGACCAGCTGCTGGATCAGGTCGATTTCCCGCATTTGCGCGGGCGTCTGAAACAGAATTCGGTGCAGGAAAAGCTTGGCAATCTGTGGTTAACGGAGATCACACCTGCGAGTGTTTGAGTATTCATAGGTCGGATGAGCGCAGCGTAATCCGACATTGAGGAGTCGACACCTCGTCGGATAACGCTGCGCTCATCCGACCTATGAATGGCTATCGCGGCTGAAGCCGCTCCTACAAAAATAATCAAATCTTCCCGTAGGAGCGGCTTTAGCCGCGATAGGCGTCTGTATCCATAACATTGTCGCGACCGGCGGCCGCGGCAAACCCCCTCTATCTTCCTACCCCGCGCTTACGTCAAACTCCAGCTCCTAATTGCCATGCAAAGGAAACCGCTGTGAGTTACATCGACGTCATCGACAAAGTCGCGGTCCCGCAGCCGGATCGCTATTACACGCCACCGCAATTCCTGGACGTACAAGGAATCCCGGTGGCCTATCGGCGCGCTGGCCAGGGTGAACCGGTGCTTTTCATCCACGGCGCCGGTTACACGCGACGTTGGATCCCACTCTACGAAAAGCTTGCCCAACAGGTGGATTTCATTGCGCCCGAAATCCCGGGCTTTGGCGAGACGCCGGCGCCCAAGTGGTTCCGCAATTTCGATGATCTCACCATCTTGCTCGATGAGTTCGTGACGCGGCTCGGCCTTGATAAGGTGCACTTGATTGGGTACTCGATGGGCGGTTGGGTGGCGGCAGAATTTGCTGCGTTCTACCCGCGGCGCTTGAAAAGTCTCTCACTGTTGACACCGCTTGGCTTACGCCTGCTCGAGCACCCCGGCGTCGATATGTTCCAACTCAGCGTGCCGGAACTCATGGATCGCCTATTCAAAGACAAGGCGGTCCAGGCGGAATTCACGCCAGACCCCGCTGACTTTGACGAAGGGATCCACCTCTACTCCGAATTCGCGGCCGCCGCGCGCCTGATCTGGGCGCCGCGCTATAACCTTGCGTTGGAGCGACGCCTCCAGCGTCTCACCTGTCCGACCCTGGTAGTGCGCGCCGAGGAGGATCGCCTGGTGCCGAACGAGATGGCGGAGAAATACGCGGAAATATTGCCGAACTGCCGGCTTGAACAAATCGCAGAGACCGGCCACGAGCTGTGCCTGGAACGGCCGACACCGTTGGCTGCGGTCCTCACCCGATTCATTGCGGAGGCTGTGTGATGAACCAATTGCGCTTCTACTTCTTCCACCTCATGCCCTATCCGTACATTCCGCCTGCGGAGACGATCGCCTCGACCTGGGTGTCGCTGCCGAATACTTATTACGATCCGCAGCGCGGCCACACGCTGTACAAAGAGTATTTGAATCAGTTGGTCGCCGCCGAACGGTTTGGTTTCGATGCCACCTGCATCAACGAACACCACGCCAATTTCTACGGCACCATGCCGTCGCCGAACATCATCGCGGCGACGATTATCGCGCGCACCTCACATA
>CAMATU010000148.1 GCA_945861225.1 Klebsiella pneumoniae | reverse complement strand
CGCGACTGTCGATGCACGAACCTTGCTAGCAATGAAAGCCGCTGCCGCACGCACCGTCGAGGACGCTAACGATATTCGCTTTCTCGCGGAATTTTTGGCATTGCATTCGACTGCTGCTGTACTGGCCGTGGTGCTGGAGTACTTTCCGGCCGATCGCTTGCCCGTCAGAACCCAACTGTTGTTAGAAGAGATGTTTGATGAACGCCCATGATTTAATCGCGACGTGCAAGCGAGATGACGCGCATTTTCAATTGCACGTCAATGATTTTGTCGACGAGTTTCGGCGCTCGGAACCCTCAGTGCGTGCCGACATGGTAGAAGCCGCGCCGACCACCGCAGGCCCCTTCGAAGGGCTAGTCGCCGCCGTCGTCAGCGCGCTCTGCCGCGAAACCGCAGCGAAGGCCCCGCAATGGATTGAATCGACCGCGAGTCCAGAACCATTCTTCGTGATACCAGCGAAAAGCTTCGCCTTGCGCTTACGATTGATGCTGGAGTCACCGCCGCCGTTTCGCGCCCGCAATGTGTTCGTCCCCGAGAATTATATGTCGCGCGCGTGAACGAACGCGGGGGAATCGCGGAGTCAGAGTCTGAAGTATCCCCACAAATACCCGATCTCAAACAGGGAATCACTAATGCCGCGGGCGCAGGGATGCGCAGGAGCGGCCAGCTGAAGGCCACGAGTCGCTCGGCGTGACAGCTCCTCGCCGGCTTCGTCGATGCAATAACTTTTAACGGCTCCCAAGTGAACGATATAGCGCTTTTGAAATACGCCCGCTAAGCCCTTTCACGTCAATGCGGGATTATCGACACCGTTTCGCGACCGCCCCTACAAAAATCTGCAGAGACCGCATCGACCCTGGTAGGAGCGGCTTCAGCCGCGAGGGGAATATCCGTCGGCAGCGGCGCCCTCTTGCGCCCTTCGCGACTGAAGTGGCTCCTACCAGGATTCAACATGCTTGACTTTCAACATAGGATCTTCAGCCGCGAAACGGCAGGCGGGGACTCGACGTGAGCATGTTTACATGCATGGCCCCAAAATGAATTTTGAAACCACCTGTAGAGACTCGCGTGCTCAGCGTTCACGGGCAACCGGCGCCGCCCATCCTATCCGCTGTGGCAGGGCGGGTGCCGGGAACCTGAAATCCCGAGGATTGATTGGGCGATAATGCTATCGTCAGCTTGGCGTAAAGTTCTCTGCTGCCTGTTCGGGCCCTCTCAAGCGCCGCACGACAGCGCTACACACGGCTACCGGAAAAAAGGTACTTGCGATATGCCCAATGATTCGTCGCGCAGGCGCGCTGCCGGGGATCCCGTATGAGTCCCCCCTCTGCCAAGGCTTACGCGGAACTCGAGCGCCAGTTGGCGGCACGCACGGCGGAACTCGCGCACCAGACCGCCATCGCCAACCAAGCGATCGCCTACCAGGCCGCCAGCGCCGACGTGCTGCGCGTCATCAGCGCGTCCGCGGCGGACACGCCGGCGGTCTACGACAAAATCGTCGAGAGCGCGGCGCGCCTGCTCGATGCGGAAATCGTGATGGCCCACAAGGCGGAAGAAGACCACATGGTCCACACCAAGGCCATACGCGGCAATCCGGAGCTGATCGAGAAGCTCTCCCCGATCTGGCCCCTGCCGAGCGCCGATTCCAGCTATTCGACGATCGTGGCCGAACGTCGCCCGCTCAACATCCCGAGCATCCACGCGCTGCAGAATCGCCCCAGGAGTTGGCAGCGCGTCTACGAACTCGTGGGCGATCTGTCGGGAATCGCGGCGCCGATGATCGTCGACCACCGTCTGGTCGGCATCGTGTCCGCGCTGAGATCCCCACCGCGCCCCTTTTCGGATCATGACGCTGCTCAGCTGCAGGGCTTCGCCGATCAGGCGGCAATCGCGATCCGGAACGCGCAGATGTTCCGCGACACGCAGGACGCACTCGAACGCCAGACTGCGACCGCCGAGATCCTGCAGATCATCAGCGAGTCGCCGACCGACGTGCAGCCGGTGTTCGATGCGATTGCGGAGCGTGCGATGGCATTGTGTAACGCACGGATTGGTGCCGTGATGCGTTTCGACGGCGAACTGTTGCATCTGGCGACCTATCGCGGTACGTCGCAAGACGCCGCGGACGCGATGCATGCGGCCTTTCCCAGAAAGCCCGATCGCGGGTCGGTCGGTGGGCGCGCTGTCCTGGCGCGCGTGCCGGCGCAGATTGCCGACCCGCTGACGGATCCCGAATACGCCTCGGAGGTCGGGGACGCTGTCCGCCGGGCGGGTTCGCACAGTGCGCTGGCGGTCCCGTTGCTGCACGAAGGCCGGGCCATCGGCACGATCACGGTTGCGCGCGACGTCATCGGTTTGTTCCCGGACAAACTCGTCACCCTCCTGCAGACCTTCGCCGCCCAGGCCGTCATCGCGATCCAGAATGTGCGCCTGTTCAACGAGACGCGTGAAGCGCTCGAACAACAAACGGCGACAGCCGAAGTGCTGCGCGTGATCTCAAGCTCGGTCGCCGATACGGCACCCGTCTTTGAGAAGATTCTCGATAGCTGCGAAGCGTTATTCGATGCCAACGAATTGGTGATAGCGCTGGTCCAGGACGACGAACTGCACCGGGTAGGTCGTGGCGAGTGGACGACCGCAGTCATCGAAACATACCCACGAATACTACTTGCAGGCTCCGGCGCGGAGCAGGTTATCCAGCAACGAAGCGCAGTGCACGTCCCAAACGCCGGTGACGCACTGGCGACCATTAGACCGGGCTGGCGTGTTGTCTACGACAAAGTCGGTAACTATTCGTCGCTCGAAGTTCCCTTGCTCCGCGAGGGAAAAGGAATCGGCTCCATTGCGCTGGCACGCGTGCCGCCGCGACCCTTTACCGACAAAGAAATCGCAGTGCTGACCACCTTCGCCGATCAGGCGGTCATCGCGATTCAGAACTCGCATCTGTTCCATGAAACCCGCGAGGCGCTGGAACATCAAACCGCGACAAGTGAAGTGCTGCGCGTGATCAGCAGCTCGGTTGCCGATACGCAGCCGGTGTTCGAAAAAATCCTCGACAGTTGCGAGGCACTCTTCGAAGTTAAGCAGATGATGCTGGTCTTGGTCGACGAGCAGGAACAAGCACACGCAACTGCTTGGCGAGGAGAACATATGGCCGCGGCGGCGCAAATGTTTCCGCGGCCGGTAGATGAGACAGCAACAGGTCTCGCCATCCGCACCGGTCAGACGGTCCATTTTCCTGATGTCGAAGCGGTCAAAGAGACAGTACCGGCCTCGGTGCGCATATTTTTCGATCGGGTGGGGAATTTTTCGACGGTGTTTGCACCGTTGCTTCGGAATGGCCGCGGTATCGGCGCGATTGGCCTGTTCCGCACCCTGCAGAAAGCCTTTACTGACAAAGAAATCACCCTGTTGACCACCTTCGCTGACCAGGCCGTGATCGCCATTGAAAACGCACGCCTGTTCCGCGAGACGCAGGAAGCACTCGAACGCCAAACCGCCACCGCGGAAGTTCTTCAGGTCATCAGCGGCTCCATGACAGGGACGCAGCGGGTGTTCGAGCGAATTCTCGACAGCTGCGGCGCGTTGTTCGGCGTCGGAGAAATGGCCATCGGTCTTATTCGCGATGACATGCTTTATATCGAATCGGCACGCGGCGACTTTACCAAAAATGCCGCAGCAACCTACCCCAAGCCCGTATCGGAAACACCCACCGCACAACTCATTAGAGAACTGCGCACGATCCATGTTTCCGACGCCAGCGCAATGAAGCGCAAGCTTTCGGCTGGGTGGGGAGGGATTTACGACGCACTGGGTAATTACTCGGCGGTACTCGCACCTTTAATCAGGGATGCTCAGGTCATTGGCTCAATCGCACTCTTTCGTGTTCCGGCCAAGCCCTTCAGTGAAAAGGAAATTGCGCTCCTTACTACGTTTGCCAATCAAGCCGTCATTGCTATCGAAAACGCGCGCCTGTTCAACGAGACGCGTGAAGCGCTGGAACAACAGACCGCCATCAGCGACATACTGCGTGTCACCACTGAATCGCCCACCGACGTCAAGCCGGTCCTGGAAGCGATTGCCGACCACGCGGTGCGGCTGTGCGATGCAGCGTCCGCCTCGGTATTCCTGATCGAAGGTGACGGACTACGGCTCGTCGCGTCCGGGGGCCCAACCGCAAGCCAGGCCATCACGTTGGATCTGTTGCCGATCGACCGCCAGTCGACCTCCGGCCGCGCAATTATCGATCGCGCTACGGTGCAAGTGGCGGACATGCATGCCGAACAAGCAGAGTTCCCGACCGGCTATGACTATGCGAAGCGGCTCGGGCATCGCTCCATCGTGGTCGCGCCGCTGTTCCGCGAAGGTAAACCGTTCGGCACCATTCTGCTGCGTCGCACGGAAGTGCGCCCGTTCAATGATCGCGAAGTGTCCTTGCTGCGCACGTTTGGCGACCAGGCAGCGATTGCGCTCGAGAACACCCGCCTGTTCAACGAAACGCAGGAGGCGCTCGCGCAGCAGACGGCCTCAGCCGACATCCTGCGCGTGATCAGCGGCTCCCCGACCGATGTGCGACCGGTATTCGATGCGATCGTATTGACAGCGGTGCGCCTGCTCGGTTGCGACATGGCCTTCGTGATCCTTCGGGAGGCCAGCACGCTCACGCCGGTCACCGCGGCGGATGTCGATGGCCTGCGTCCGGATCTGACAACCGGCATTACGATGCCGCTCGATCCTGCGCTGAATTTCCCGTCGCGCGCGATTACCGATAAGGCGACGCTGCATATCCCCGACTGGTCGCGAATCGAGCTGCCGACCCACGAGGCGGCAATCCGCCAACGCTTCGCGCTGAACTCGGCAATCTACCTGCCGTTGCTGTTGAACGACGAGTGCATCGGCCTGCTGACCTTCGGCAGCCATCGGGTGAATGCATTCAGCGATAAGCAGATCGCCCTCGTTGAATCGTTCCGCGACCAGGCGCTGATCGCAATCCAGAATACCCGGTTGTTCAATGACACCAAGGAAGCGCTGGAACAACAGACCGCGACATCCGAGATCCTGAAAGTCATCAGCGAGTCGCCGACCGATGTGCAGCCGGTGTTCGATGCGATCGCAGAGCGCGCGGCGATTCTGTGCGGGGTTCCGCTCGCGACGGTCACCCGCTTCGACGGTAGCATGGTCCACCTCGTGGCACACCACGGGATGCCGCTGGATAGGGCAGACGAGTTCTTCCCGATCGCGCCCACCCGGCTGTGGCCGGTTACGCGGACCATCCTCGACCGCAAGCCTGTACTGGTCGACGACTTGCTGAGCGATCCGGAACTCAGCGAGATGGTGGAGGTGGTCGAATCCTGGGGAGTCCGGAGCGCGCTCGGGGTGCCGATGATGCGCGAAGGACACGCAATCGGTTCGATTATTGTCGCCGGATTCGAGCCGGGTCTCTTCACCAGCAAGATGGTGACGCTGCTGCAGACGTTCGCGGACCAGGCGGTAATCGCGATTGAAAACGTGCGGCTGTTCAACGAGACGAAAGAGTCGCTCGAACAGCAAACGGCGAGCGCCGAAGTGTTGAAGGTGATCAGCAGTTCGGTCGCGGATACGCAGCCGGTGTTCGAGAAAATCATGGACAGCTGCGAACGGCTGTTCGAGAGCTCGCAGATTGGACTGTTTCTGGTCGACGACAAACAGCTGGTGCGAACTGTGGCGATTCGCGGCGAGAAAAGTGAACTGGTGTGGGAAGCCATCCCTGCCGAAGGCGTTCCGCTTGAATCGACGGCCGGATATGCCGCGATCCGAGAATGCCGCACGGTGCATGTGCCGGACTGGAGCGTGGTGGCCAACGATTCCGCGGTCAACCAGGCGTTCTACGAGATGCTCGGCAACTACGCCATTGTCCTCGCACCGATGATGTGGGAGGGGCGCGGGATTGGCTTGATTACGGTCGCGCGCTTCGGGGCGGCGCGGCGGCGGTTCACGGACAAAGAGATTGCGTTGATTGCAACCTTCGCCGACCAGGCGGTGATCGCGATTCAGAATGCGCGGCTGTTCAACGAGACGAAGGAGGCGCTGGAACAGCAGACCGCGACGGCCGAAGTGCTGAAGGTCATCAGCAGCTCGGTCGCGGATGCGCAGCCGGTGTTCGAGAAGATTCTCGACAGTTGCGAGGATTTATTCGATACCAATCACCTCGCTATGTTTCTGGCGCGCGACGGTCTAATGCACATCGCTGCCATGCGGGGTAGCCGGAACGAAGCGATCAAGCCCATTTATCCGCTGCCGATGGCGGACACGGTGAGTGGGGTCGCACTGCGTGAGCGTCGCACCCTGCATTACCCCAACTACGCTAGTGTCGAAAACCCGCCGGCGGCCCTGCAGCGTATTTACGAGCGGACCGGGGATCAATCCTTTATGGTCGCGCCTATGTTGTGGGAAGGCGGCGGCATCGGCACGATACTGGTCGGGCGTTACCCCCCGCAGCCATTCTCAGACAAGGAGTTGACGCTGCTGACCACCTTCGCCGACCAGGCGGTGATCGCGATTCAGAACGCACGCTTGTTCAAAGAGGCACAGGAAGCCCGCGCCGCCGCCGAAACCGCCAACGAGGCCAAGAGTTCGTTCCTCGCGACAATGAGCCATGAGATCCGCACGCCCATGAATGCGGTGATCGGGATGAGCGGCTTGCTGCTGGATACCAAACTCGACCCTGAGCAGTACGACTACGCGGCGACGATCCGTGATTCGGGCGATGCGCTCCTGACCATCATCAACGACATCCTCGACTTCTCGAAGATCGAGGCGGGGCGCATGGATATCGAGGCGCACCCGTTCGATCTGCGGGAATGCGTGGAGTCGGCGCTCGATCTCGTGAGCACCCGCGCGGCGGATAAGCATCTCGATCTCGCCTACCTGTTCGAAGGCGAGGTACCGGTCGCGATCACTGGGGATGTGACGCGACTGCGGCAGATCCTGCTCAACCTGCTGGCGAACGCGGTGAAGTTCACGGAAAGCGGCGAAGTGGTGTTGACGGTGACGGCGCGCCCCTCGGCATCCGGCCAGGTGGAGCTGACGTTCGCGGTGCACGACACCGGCATCGGCCTCACCCCGGAGGGCATGGGGCGCTTGTTCCAGTCGTTCTCGCAGGCCGATTCCTCGACCACCCGCAAATACGGCGGTACCGGACTCGGCCTCGCGATCAGCCGCCATCTTGCCGAACTCATGGGCGGGCGCATGTGGGCGGAGAGCGCAGGGCCTGGGCACGGATCCACCTTCAGTTTCACCATCGAGGCGCCCATCGCGGAGGCGCCGCGTGTCGGGTTACGCGACTTCGTCGGCCCCCAGCCCGAGCTGCGCGGCAAGCGGCTGCTGGTGGTGGACGACAACGCCACCAATCGAAGAGTGCTGGCGCTGCAGGCGGACAAGTGGGGCATGGCGTCCCGCGCGACCGAGTCCCCGGCCGAGGCCTTGCGCTGGCTGGTGGCGGGTGAAGCCTTCGATGCCGCCATTCTCGACATGCATATGCCGGAGATGGATGGCCTCGAACTGGCCGGGCGCGTGCGCGCGCTGCGCGCCGAGCTGCCGCTGATGCTGTTCAGCTCGCTTGGCCGACGCGAAGCCGGCGATTCCGAGGGTTTGTTCGGCGCCTATCTGATGAAGCCGATGCGGCAGTCGCAGTTGTTCGACGCGCTGGCGACCCTGCTGCTGCACGATATCCCGGAGCGACCGGCCGCGCCGGCGAAACCGACGCTCGATCCGGGCATGGCCGCCCGCCACCCGCTGCGTATTCTCCTGGCCGAGGATAATGTCGTGAATCAGAAGCTCGCCTTGCGGCTGCTCCAGTTGCTCGGCTACCGCGCGGATCTGGCGGCCAATGGCGCAGAGGCGATCGGATCAGTGGAGCGCCAGACCTACGACGTCGTCCTGATGGACGTGCAGATGCCCGAAATGGACGGCCTCGAAGCCTCGCGCAGGATTACCGCGCAGTGGGCGGCCGCTCAGCGACCGCGCATCGTCGCGATGACCGCGAACGCGATGCAGGGCGACCGCGAGATGTGCCTCGCCGCCGGCATGGACGACTATCTCACCAAGCCCATCCGCGTCGATCAGCTGGTCGAGGCGTTGGAGCAGGTGGTCGCGCGGCAGGGGGGATAAGACAACAGGGCTTTGATTGAGGTTACAAGACAGGGCGCTTGTTGGGCAGTACAGCGAGGCTAACCCGATCGCACTCCAGGAGAAAATGCAGGGCGTTGGTGGAATTGACACTGTCGCGGACGTTCGACTAAAGGTACGCTCCTGCATGACTCACATAACCCCTGCACACCGTTGTAGGAGCGGCTTAGCCACGAACCGGCCCAGGGGTCTAACGTCGACGATAGGGTGTCCAGGTTAAAGCGATGCATGGCTGAACGCGGTGCGCGGCTGCTGGTCGCCGACGACAACAAGGTCAATCGCCTGCTGCTGACCCGCAGCCTCGAATTGCACGGCCATCACGTGACGAACGCTGAAAACGGCCGGATTGCACTCGACCTCCTGTGCCGTGAGCCCTTCGATCTGATGCTGCTCGATATCGAAATGCCGGAGATGACCGGGTTCGAGGTGCTGGAGAGGCTCGCGGCGGACCCTGAACTGCGCGATCTGGCCGTGATTGTGACCAGTTCGCTCGAAGGGCTTGCGCACATCGTACGCTGCATCGAGCTGGGCGCAGACGATTATCTCAACAAGCCGGTCAACCAGGTGCTGCTCAAGGCGCGGATCGATTCAAGCCTGGAAAAGAAACGCCTACGCGATCAGCAGAAAGACATGGTCAAGCGCTTCGCGACCTCCGAGGTCGCGGCCGATCTGCAACAATCGGGCTTCGCGCTTGGCGGTCGGCGGCTGCATGGCACGGTGATGTTCTGCGACATTCGCGGCTTCACAGCGCTCGTGGAATCACAGCCGCCGGAAGAAACCATCGAGCTGCTCAATACCTACTATGCGCTGATGTTCGAGGCTATCGCGGCGCAAAGCGGCGTGGTGAATCAGATGATCGGCGACGGGCTGATGGCGATTTTCGGCGCACCGCTGCCGCTACCCGAGCCGGCACTGGCCGCCGCACGCGCGGCGCTCGACATGATCGAGATGATCGAGCTCCTGAACGCCGAACGCGCGGCGCAGGGCAAATCGTCGATCGCGATCGGGATCGGCATTGCGAGTGGCGAGATGATCGCCGGCTACACCGGCACCCAGACCCGTGCCACCTACACCTGCATCGGCAATACGGTCAATCTGGCCGCACGGCTGGAAGCGCACACCAAGGTGGCCGGCCATGCCATCCTGGTCGACGCCGACACGCGCAGCGCGCTGACGGCACGTCTGCCGACCTCCCCGCTCGGGCCAGTCACGTTCAAGGGCAAGGCCCATCCCGTCGACGTGTTCGTGGTTAGCGCAGCAGGACAGCCGCGGCTGAGCGACCCCAATCACGAAAGGCCCGTGACCAGCTGCTGACGGGTTACGGGGTCCGTGGATCCAATCCCTCCTACTTTTATCTGACCCCGGTTGTCCGGACGCGCAATTGAACTTAAGCTCAAACGCCGGCCAGTCTTCCGGCAACCACGCCTTCGAATAGAAACCCGAAGCCGTTAGTGAGGAGATGCATGATGGACTACGAAACTTACGACATACCAAGCTTCAGAACCCAGGGCGGCGTTACGCTCGATCTGCAGCTCGCGTACAAGTGCTTCGGCACATTGGCGCCGGCGCAGGACAACGTGATTCTGGTGCTGACCTCGTATTCAGCGCAACACACGGACGCCGAAGCCCTGTTTGCCAGCAGCGAGACGCTTGACCTGTCGCGCTACTTCATCGTGGTCATCAACATGCTCGGGAACGGTCTATCGACGTCCCCGAGCAACGTACCAGCGCCGCTCGGCCGCGGCGCGTTCCCCAGCGTTTCCGTGCACGATAACGTGACTTGTCAGCACCGTTTGATCACGCAGCATCTCGGCATCAGCAGGCTGCGGCTGGTGATGGGTTTCTCCATGGGTGCCCTGCAGGTCTTCGAATGGGGCTGCCAGCAGGCCGACATGGTCGACGCCATTCTGCCGATCTGCGGCGCCGCGCGCACATCGCTGCATAACTATCTGTTTGTCGACGGCGCCAAGGCCGCGCTGACCGCAGATCAGAATTTCCGGCAGGGTTTCTACGACGCTCAGCCCGTGGTCGGGCTGCTGGCATTTGGGCGAGTGTACGCCGGGTGGGTCTTCTCGCAGGCGTTTTTCCGCGAGCGCGCTTACGAGGGCATGGGCTTGGCGAGCGTCGAGGATGTGGTGCGCATGATGCAGAGTTACTTCATGCGCCGCGATGCCAACGATCTGCTGGCGATGGCGTGGACCTGGCAGCATGCCGATATCAGCCGCAACGCGCGCTTTGAAGGCAACTTCGAAGCTGCGCTGCGCGCCATCACGCCGCGCGCGATCGTGATGCCCGGCGAGACCGATCTCTACTTCACCGTCGCCGACAGCCGCATTGAGGTGATGCACATGCCGAACGCCGAGCTCAGGGTGATCCCCTCCATCCTGGGGCACATTGCCGGCAGCGGGATGGACCCGGTCGGCAAAGCGGCCATCGATACGGCCATCAACGATCTGCTGGCCTGACCGCAGGGGGCGCGCCGGGGCATTTCACCGGCGCTATTCCCCTACGCGGTACCGACATTTTCCGCCACTCGCGCGTATCCCGGCGCCGTGACCAGCGCCTTCACGAAGAAGCACGCGTGCGGCTTCTGGTTCAACCCAGAAACTCCGCCTACGTGCCGCGCGGCAGGTTCACGCGCCGGCGGCGCCAGAGTCGCGCTCGCGCTCATCGCAAGACTTCCTCGCCCGTCGGCAAGCCCAGCAGCTCGCACAGTTTTTTTTGAGCCGCGATGATGTGCTCGGCATGGGTCAGCTAAGG
>CAMATU010000147.1 GCA_945861225.1 Klebsiella pneumoniae | reverse complement strand
GCACCTTGGTGGGTTTTATTCTGATGTTGAGTTCGGTTGCGGAGACCGGCGCACTGGATGCGACCACCATGCAGAAGGTATTGAAGCAAATGAGCCTCGGCATGAGTACTGCGTTGTACACGACCTTGGCCAGCCTGGTTGGCGGCATTCTGCTCTCCGTGCCCTATTACCTGCTCGACCGCGGTTTGGAGCGGCTACTGCAGCTCACCATTTACGCGAAAGATGTGCTGGTACCAGCGCAACTTAACCGTCTGCGCTGAGCGAGTGCAGCGAACCCCATGTCCGCTCTCGCGCGCGCCAGCAGTCGCCACCGCCAACCGTTCGATCCGATCACGGCGGTGCTGTTCAAGATCATTCAGGCAATCACTTATCTATTCGTGCTGGCCGTGCTGTTCATGAACCCCGAGTCCAAGCAGGGCATTATCGATCCCAAGGCTGAATACATCATCACGGTGACCTGGCCGGACAAGAACCCGAACGACATTGATACCTATGTGGAGGATCCGGCGGGGAATGTCGTGAACTTCTCCGCCGCGGCGGCCGGCTTCATCCATCTTGATCGCGATGATCGCGGAAACCTCAACGATTCCTTGAATATCAACGGCAAGGTTATCGAGAACCCGCTGAATCAGGAAGTCAGCACGATTCGCGCGGTGATCACCGGCGAATACATCGTGAACATTCACTATTACGCGACCGAAGACAACAAACCTGTACCGGTCACCGTGCGCGTGGATAAAGTGAATCCGAAACTGGAAGTGGTGTATTACGACACGCTCACTTTAGAGAACAAGGACGACGAGAAGACTGCGGTGCGCTTCTCGGTACTGACCAACGGCAATGTCACGAACATTAACCATATTCCCAAAAGCCTGGTCGCCAAGGCGTTCAAAAGGAACTAATTCAATGGAGGCAGCGTGCACCTAGGACACGGCGCAATTATTTCAGCCTTCGTGGTCGTCACCTTGCTGCTGCTCGGGCTCGGGCTGTACTCCTCATGGTCGCTGCGCACCAAAGTCGCTGGCATCGGGCTGGTCACTGTCGCCTATCTGCTGGTCTATTTTTCGCTGCCACGCATGCTCGGCTGGCCAACCGATCGCCAGGTGCCCCGACGCTTCAACCTCTACGCGGTCTATATCCAGGATCCAGACAAGGTGAGTGGTGAGGCCGGCAGTGTGTACTTTTGGGCCGGCGATCTGGCACCCGGCGCGGATCCACGCCCGCGCGCCTTCCGCATGCCCTTCAAGGCCTCGTTTAAATCCGTGTTACAGGAGGCCGAAGGAAAATTGCAGCAGAACATTCCGCAGGAAGGCGAGATCGAACTGGATGATGCCCCACAGGGCGTGCCTTTGGACTGGACTCGGCTGGGGCAAAAGAGCGTCAAACTGAAATTCAAAGACGCACTGTCGAACCTCCCGCCGTCCAAAGAAGCACCTTAAGTGAACAAGAAATCGAGCACCACGCGATGAGCACTGAAAGCATTACCGGATTTATCGCGGGCTATGGGGTGGTCGCGCTGTTACTGCTGAATGTGTTGTGCTGCACGCGGTGGATGTGGTGGGTCAAGCTCAGTGCCTTGCTCACAGTCGCCGCCCTCTTCCACACCACTTATCAGGCGCTGCCCGATCTGCTCGGTTGGCCAACCGGCAAGGGACTCCCCGCGCGTTTCAATTTAATGGGACTGGAAATCGTCGAGCCGGATAAGGGCGGTGTCAGCAAGGGCGAAATCTATCTGTGGGTGACTGAACTCAATCTCGATCATTCGCCACGGGTGCCGCGCGCTTTTGCGCTGCCCTTTCATCCCGAGCTGCAACTCAAATTGGCGAGCGCCGGCACCAAGCTACGCAAGCGCATGCCACAACTCGGTGAGCGCACCGACACACCTTTCGAGTCTGGCACTGCCGACTCAGGCCATACCGGAAGTATCAATCTCGATTTTTACGATTTACCGGATCCGTTGTTCCCGGAAACAACGCGCTGAGGAACTGCCTCTGCACGCTGCGCTGACGATCGCCTGCAGCTCAGCTGCTGGAGATCAGTTACGATGCCGGCATGAAAATTCCCCGTGTCATTTTAAAAGCTGGCCGCGAGAAGGCTCTCCTCCGCCGCCATCCCTGGATTTTTTCCGGCGCGATCCTGCGTCTTGATGGCGCACCACAGACCGGCCATCCCGTGCGAGTCGAAGCGCATGACGGTCGGTTTCTCGGCTGGGGTGCATTCAGTCCCGCCTCGCAAATCACCGTGCGCATCTGGAGTTTTGACGAGGCACGTCCGGTGGATGCGAACCTCATTATGGATAAGGTGCATAGCGCTGTGCGGCGCCGCGCCCGAGTGCCCGGCGCGCACCATGCGCTGCGCCTGATCAATGCGGAGGCGGATGGCCTGCCGGGGGTGATTTGCGATCGTTATGACACCCAACTGGTGCTGCAGCTCTCGAGTGCCGGCGCGGAACATTGGCGCGAAGCCATTATCGACGGACTCCTCGCGGCGACTCAGCTCGACCAAATCTTTGAACGCTCCGATGCGGAGATCATGGCGCTCGAAGGATTGACCGAGCGCGTCGGCGCGGTGCGCGGTGCGGTGCCGGACCTTGCGCTACCGATCACCGAAGGGGATCTGCGCTACACGATCAGCATCGCACATGGCCATAAGACCGGCTTCTATCTCGATCAGCGCGATAATCGCCAGCTCGTGCGTTCGCTCTCCGCGGTGGAAGAAGTTCTCGATTGCTTTTGCTACACCGGCGGATTCACTCTAAATGCGCTCGCCGGCGGCGCGCAACACGTGACAGCGATCGATTCCTCAGCAGATGCACTCGCCCTGGCCCACACCCATGTTGCCATTAATGGGCTAAATGCCGAGCGGGTTGATTTCATCGAAGACGATGTGTTCAAGCGTCTGCGCAAATTGCGCGATCAGGCGCGCACCTTCGATCTCATCATTCTCGACCCGCCTAAATTCGCACCGACTGCCGCACTCGCCGGCCGCGCCGCGCGAGGCTATAAAGATATCAACTTACTGGCCTTCAAACTCCTGAAGCCAGGCGGCCTGCTCTGCACGTTCTCGTGTTCCGGTGGCGTGCAGCGCGATCTGTTTCAAAAAATCATTGCCGGCGCCGCGCTCGATGCCGGCGTAGACGCACAGCTTCTGCGTCATCTCAGTCCCGGCGCCGATCACCCCGTCGCGATGAATTTCCCGGAAGGCGATTATTTGAAGGGATTGTTGTTACAGGTCGCCTGAGTTTTTTTGTCCGCCCTATCGCGGCTAAAGCCGCTCCTACACATGGCGCAGTGATCTTCCCGTAGGAGCGGCTTTAGCCGCGATAGGGCTTAGAATCGACCGCGAAAATGCACTTCCGCATTCATTCCGGATTAAGCGATCGCGCCTTATGTTGGCCCTGCGCTATCACGCTCAGTAACGCCAAAAGGAGGCCGGCAGATGCGCTCGTTAATGCAAAAATCCAAGGTTGTCTTATCTGGGGCAATCACCCTTATCACGCTCGGCATGAGTGGCACGGCGAACGCCGATCGCTACTGGCGAGACCACGGTGAGCGCCATTACGGCCACTACGGGCATCATGGCCGTCACCACCAGCGCTATTATCCAGTGTACGCACCGCGCGTAGTGGAGGAACACCATTACTACTACCCGCCTGAAGAGCGGGTGGTCTATGCGCCGCCACAGGTGGCCTACTACTCGCCGCCGGTGGTCCAATACTCGGCGCCGGTGTACTCCAACTACGCGTCCAACTATGGCACGGGTTATGGTTACAGCAGTGGTTACGCGCCAAACGGTAATCGCCTGATGTCGAGCGCCGTGCTGGGTGCGGCGGGTGGTTTCCTGGGCAACCAAGTCGGCCACGGCAGTGGTCGCGCGGCCGCCACTGCTGCCGGTGCGGTGGCAGGTTGGGTGCTCGGCGGAAACCTCGGTAGGTAATACCGGGCCGGTATCACCGGCTAGGCGTTGAGGGTAGGTAGCGAGGGCCACACCTCCAAACTGTGGCCCTCGCTTGGTGGCGTGCAGTGCCGCGCGCACTCGGCGAGAATGTCGGTCCCGCGTGCCATCGAGATTTTTCCACATGTCCTGGCTCTCTCGCTTCATCGCACTCCTGGTCCTGGCAGGCGTGTTCCTGCTCGCCTCATTCATGGGCGGCATGACCCATAGCATCGTCGCCGAATTAACGCACGGCGCGCACAAGACCTGGTGGGCCTTCGCACTGCTTGTGATTGGCATCATCGCAGGCCTCCTGTGGCGTTACTTCACGCGTACGTTACCAGGACGTTCTGCCGACGCGCGCGCGAAATCTCCGCCGCACACTTGACGCCTTCCGGTCATCCCCCTAACTTGCTGACGCTCTACTGACATCCGCGTTTTTGATTGGCCGGCACTTGCGTTGCAACGCTGCTCGCCAAGCTGCGGATATTCCCATCAAACCAAGCCTAGGAGGCCGCGCTCATGAAGCTGATCGATTCTTTTGGACCCAATCCCCGCGTCGTGCGGATGTTCATGGCCGAAAAGGGCATCACGCTGCCCAACGAACAAGTGGATCTGCTCGCCGGCGATAACCGCAAAGAGGACTATCTCAAGCGTAACCCAGGCGGTCAGATGCCCGCGCTCGAACTCGACGACGGCACTTTCATTGCGGAGACTGCCGTGATGTGTGAATACCTCGAAGAAAAACACCCAAGCCCCACGTTGATCGGGAAAACTGCGGAAGAACGCGCGCACGCTCGCACCTGGCAGCGCAGAGTCGAACTCAATATCACCGAGAACATGTACAACGGCTTCCGTTACGCGGAAGGGTTTGAGTTGTTCAAGAACCGCGTGCATTGCATCCCCGCTGCCGCGGCCGATCTGAAAGCGACCGCCCAGGAATGGCTCGAGAAGCTCGATGGCCTGATGGGCAGCAACCCCTATATCTGTGGCAATGAGCCTCGCTTCGTCGATATCACGCTCTACTGCTGCATGGATTTCGCGCAGGGCGTTGGCCAGGCGCTCAATCCGAACCTGAAAAATATCAACGCCTGGTTCAAGCGCATGGCAGCGCGACCCAGTGCGACTGCCAGCCTGCATCCGGCGTGGGAACAGGTGAAGATGCGGGGTTGATGATCAAACGTCGATATCTCCGATAAAGCTGCGAATCAGCGCAGTTCCGGAAATCACCCTCGCCGGATATTCTGTATGGATCCCGGATAAGCGTTGCACGCTTTCCGGGATGACGAGACGGAAGATCCGCGCAGACACCAAACACCGTCATCCCGGGCGGAGCTGCAAAGCAGCGCAGACCCGGGATCCATGGGCGATCGATATTCAACCTGCCTTTAGCGTCGCCGCTCAGGTTGTCCGAACGACGGCCGTCAGCGCGACGCCCCCAGTTCCCGCCGCGTCTCCCCATGCTTCATCACCGCGAAATCCTCTTCCGCAATTCCACGCGCATGCAAGGCGCGCCGCAGGCGATGCGGCGGTTCATCCAGCGGTTCGTCGGTCAGCACGAACGTTCCCCAGTGCATCGCGACTGAATGTTGCGCTTCAAGGTCGAGATGAATTTGTACCGCCTCCTCCGGATTCACATGGCTGGCCGCCATGAACCAGCGCGGATCGTAGGCACCGATTGGCAAAGCCGCGGGATGCACGCTCGGAAAGCGCCAGCCGCCTACCGGCGCCTGCGGCACGCCCTGCTGCCAACGCTCCTGCTGCCAGCGCCAGAAGCTCGCGCGCTGCCAGCCCCCCGGATAGTTATTGCGAAAACCCTCAGCCGTGTGATGAAACGGTCGCGCAGACGCCAAGCTTTCGCGTAGTGTCTGATCTGATGAGGATTCCGACATGGACGTGAATTATCGTCGCGCTGTCACGTTGCCACACCAATAGCTTTCGCCGTGCACAGCGCTGCGCACGCGCGCGCCGAATACCCAAGTGTTTCGAGCACCGCCTCGGTATGCGCGCCCAGCGCCGCCACCCACGGCTGCACGGCAGCCTGAGTAGCGGAAAATAACATCGGCGTATTCGGCACCCGCAGCGGACCGGCGGCATCGATTACCTCCGTCAACATCCCGCGATGTACAAGCTGGGGATCGTCGAGTACTGCACTGATATCGCGATAAGGCGTGACCGGCACAGCGGCCTTCTCTAGCGCGCCCACGATCTCGGCCGTGGTCCGCGAACTACTCCAGGCCGCAACGATGGCGATGAGTTCGGGGTAGTAGTTAAAGCGCGCGACCGTGGTCGCGAAACGCGGATCTTGTTTCAACTCGGGTTGCCCTATGCAATCCGCGAGATTCTCGAGATGACGTTGCGAGAGCAGCATCAGCAACACGAACCCATCCGCAGTCACAATCGGCCCGTAGAGGCGTTCGCGGGTATCCGGGTTCAGCGCCTGCTGAAAATCCTTGTGCATGGTCGCCAGCAGCGCGTCATACATCGAGATATCAATGTACTGTCCCAGGCCCGTGCGTTCGCGGTAGAACAACGCGCTCGTGATCGCACCAAAGGCCTGCAAGGCGGCCGTGGTATCCCCTACGGGAATACCCATGTTCAGTGGTTTGGTGAGGCCCGGCTGATAACGCAAGGTGACCAGCTCGTAACCGCTCCAGGCCTGCACGATGGGGCCAAAGGCTGGTCGCTCCGCGTGCGGTCCGGTTTGTCCGTAGCCCGAGATCGAGCACATCACGAGATCGGGTTTAATTTCGCGCAGGCGCGGATAGTCGAGACCGAAGCGCTGCATCACGCCCGGACTGAAATTCTCCACCACTACATCAATTGACGGCAGCAGTGCCGTGACAATCTCGCGCGCGGCGGGCTGCTTTAAATCAAGCGCGATGCTTCGCTTGCCGCTGTTGAGCTGGCTGAACAACGTACTTATGCCGTCGCGAAACGGTGGACCATGGCGCAACAACTCACCCTCAAGGGGTTCGATTTTGAGCACGTCCGCGCCGAGATCGGCCATCAGTCGGGTGCAATAGGGTCCGGCAATGACTGCGGTGAAATCGAGCACGCGAATGCCATCCAGAATTCGCGGGCCCTGAGAGTTGCGATTGTGTTCCATACGCTTGCGCCCTCCTTAAATCGCACTCGTCGCGAGACGGGTGCCAGCAGTATCAGGAATGAGTTCGATGCGCTGGTCGTGGAACTGCGCCACCGAAGGACGATGCGCAATGCTCACCATAGTGGTGCCGGTTAGGCGCTCGCGCACCAGCCCATAGAGGGCTTTCTCCATCGTTTCATCGAGCGCCGAGGTCGCTTCATCCAGGAACAGCCAGTCCGGTTGATTCAGCAAAGCACGCGCGAATGCCAGCCGCTGCTGCTCGCCGGTAGACAACCGCTGTCCCCAGTGATCGACCTCATCCAGGCGCTCGGCCAGCTGCGGCAATTGGCAATCGCGCAAGGCCGCTTGGATTTGTTCATCCGTGAAACCTTTTGATGCCGACGGATAGGCCACCGCATCACGCAAGCTGCCAATCGGCAGATACGGGCGTTGCGGCAGGAACATCAGGCGGGCGCTAGCGGGAACTTCCACAGTGCCTTCGCCGAAGGGCCAGATGCCGGACAGTGCGCGGAATAAGGTGCTCTTGCCGATGCCCGAAGGGCCAGTCACCAAGGTGTGCTCACCGCGTTTGATCGTGGTGGCAACATGGCCGAGCAGTACGCTGCCATCGGGCAGGCGGATGGTGGTGTCCTTCAAGGTGAGTGCGGTGGTCGCGGTCGCGCTGCGCTGAATGCCTTGCTTACTACTTGCTTCAAGGCGCGCGGCTTGAATCGCTTCATGGAAACTGGTTAACCGGTTGAGCGTCGCGCGCCACTGTGCGATCTCGCTGTAGGCCGTGACGAACCAGGATAAGGCACCTTGCACCTGGCCGAAGGCGGAAGAGGTCTGGAAGATTACGCCGAATTCGATCTTGCCCGCGAAATAACGCGGTGCCACCACCATGATCGGAAAGATGATCGCAATCTGGCGATAGCCGGTGATGAACCAGGTGAGGCGCTTACTGTAGATCATCAGGTGACGGAAATTCTGCCAAACCTCGAAGAAGCGCGCAGTCAGACTTTGTTTCTCATCCTGCTCGCCACCATAGGAGGCAATGCTCTCGGCATTCTCACGCACGCGAATCAGATTAAACCGAAAATTTGCCTCGAAGCGTTGTTGATTGAAATTCAGATTGGTTAGCGCGGCGCCCACTTTGTGTGTGAGCCAGGAACCAATCACGGCGTAAATCAGCGCCACCCACATCATGTAGCCCTGAATCGTGATCCCGGCCCCAATTGGTAACGTGATCGGGCCCGACAGCTTCCAAAGAATGTGTGAGAAAGTCACCAAGGTCACCACCGAACTCAGCAGATCAAGGCCGAGCGAGAGCGTAAGGCTCGCGAAATCCTTGAGATCTTCCTGGATTCGTTGATCGACGTTATCCGTGCCATAGGATTTAAGTTCGAGCCGATAGTGAATGCGATCCTTCAACCAACCATCGAGATACTTATCCGTTAGCCACCGCCGCCAGCGCAGCTGCAGGGCCAAATTGAGATAGCGGTTATACCCGGCCACCACAATGTAGACCGCCGCCAGGAACGAGAACCAGATAATAAGCACCCAGAAATCATCGACCTCTTTTTTCTGTAGCGCGTTGTAGAAATTGTTGTACCAGGAATTAATCTGCACATCGAGAAACACCATGAACAGCGCCAACCCAATTACCGCCCCCAGCAGGCCCCGCGCAATCCAACGTTCTTCGGAGGACCAGTAAGGTTTCGAAAGCGCCCAGGCCTTGCCCAAGGTGCTGCGCCCCGCGAGTGATACTTGCGATAGATCGGACATTAAAAAAATCTCGTGTGTTATGCGGGTAGTGAAATGCGCGCTTATGATAGCCGAATCGTCCCGGCCATCCTCGAGTTGCAAGCCGTAGACTGGGGTGAGCTTGCGAACCCCAACGTCCTCACAGCGGCGTGATCTTTAGCCCGGGAGCGGAAGTCGAGCGAAGGTTGGGGTTCGCAAGCTCACCCCAACCTTCGCTCTGCCCATGGAATGACGGAGTTCATGGTTATCATCAGCTAGAAACCGCATCACTCTCGCCTGCGATTTCTTTAAACAATTCCTTGGCCTGTCGAAACGCGTCCACCGCCGCCGGCATGCCGCAATAGACCGAGGCATGCAGCAGAAGTTCGCGAATCTCGTCTTTACTGAGTCCGTTGTTGAGCGCGCCGCGCAGATGCAGTTTCAATTCATGTGGTCTATTCAGTGCGATCAACATCGCGACTGTGATCAGACTGCGCTCGCGGCGATTCAGAATATCGCGAGTCCACACGGTGCCCCAGGCGTTTTCGGTGACGAGTTCCTGCAATGGCAGGGTGAACTCATCTGCGTCCGCCAGTGCGCGTTCGACATAGGCAGCGCCTAACACCGCTTTGCGCACGGCCAATCCGGCTTCGAATTTTGGTGATTTCATGATTCCCTCGCAGGTGTTTCGATCGTTGTAGCAGGCGCGGCGCTGCGTGCACTAAACAGCTTCACGGAGCGCCATACGCCATCGCGCGCATAGGCCGCCCAACCCCAGCGCAACCAGCCGAGCAACGCGAACGCCAGCCACAGCGCCCAGGCCAGCATGAGCCCGCGATAAAACCATAACGAAACCGACCAGACCCACACCACGGGATAGGCCTCCGGCGCGCGATCCTGAAACCAGTTCAGTTCAAACGCCGAGGATCCATTGCCGGCGATCTGCATATTCGGTGTACCTAACAGTCCCTGCTGAATCGCGCCGAAGAGCAGCGACAAGGCTGTTAAGGTCAGCGCGGCCAAGCCGATCTGGACCAGGTTGAACTGGGTTTTCGTGACCGTCACCGGCAGTCGCTCGCGCAGCGCGAGCGCAAATAGCCAACCCACCACGACTAACGCGTTCACAATCGTGGTTTGACTGAGCCCAATGCCGAGCAGCGTCCACTGCCAGCCGGCGAGCGGCGTGAAGCGCGAACGACCAAGGCCATAGGCGAGCAGCAAAATCACCAGCAACACGCCCCAGAACAGCACGGCCGGACCAAGCTGCGGTCCGCCGACGGCCAACACCCAGCGATCAGCCGGCAGGCGCAGGCTCAGCGAAGCATTCACACTTGGGGCCGCCAACGAAAACTCTGGTGACCGGTAACGCGCGACAAGCGCGGTATCGGCGCGCCAGTTGAGGATGACTTCCTGTACACCGGGGACCACGGGCAAGGTGACCTGCTGCCCTTCCTGACGGATTGGTTGTGGCGTGCCGTTGATCGAGAGCGTTTGTAACGCAGCGTCCGTCGGCAACGTGAGCGTGTGCTGCCCGCCCTGGCTGCTGCGCAAACTGAGGCCTAAGGTGACGTCAGTCGCGCGCTGA
The DNA here is from genome assembly GCA_945861225.1 of Klebsiella pneumoniae. Classification (GTDB taxonomy): domain Bacteria; phylum Pseudomonadota; class Gammaproteobacteria; genus CAIKBL01. The sequence continues at coordinate 1,051 of CAMATU010000147.1, read as the reverse complement.
CCGGGCGCGATATCCAAACGGCTGCGATCAATCGTTAAGGTTTGACCTGGGACCCCGGCCGGCCTGCTTAGCTTTAGCGCAACAGTTTCCTGCGGCCACGGCTGCCATTCCGGTAGCCATTGCCCCGCCTCGCTCTGATGGTGCACGACGGGAATGCCGCTAATCTCCGCATGCCAGATAGGTGAGATATCGGCGCGCCAGGTTTCTGCCCATTCCGTGGTGGCTGGCGCCGTCAAGGTCAGCGCGTCACGCCGGGGTAGCACTGAATCCCAGCCGAACTCTGTTTGGTCGGCCGCGAAATTGGCGGTGACCTGCTGCGCGCTGACCCGAATCTCGGGTGTCGTCACCGCTTCATCAGTGAGCAACGGGATCTGCAGCGCGGCCGCCGCACCTGGTGGGGTTAGCCGTCGAATCCGGGTCTCCACGCGCCAATCGAGGCCCAGGCGCAAGGTGCGTTCAACGGCAAAGAACGCCGGCAAACTCCGTGCTTCGAGCGCCTCCAGCCCAGTTTGACTGGCCTGCGCCGCGAGCCGCGTAAAAATTAATTGCGACTCGCTGCTGCCGTCTGCACGCACCCCATCCACACTCCACCCGGTAGCGCTCACGTCGATGCGCTGCGGGATCGCCTGAAACGGGACTTCGAAACTGCTGCGTGCGGGCAAGACACCGCGCAAGACCAATTGATGCACGCCGGCGGGCACCACGAGCCACAATACGCCATCGCTCGCGCGCCACAGCGCGGGCTCGGCGTTGCCATCGATGAGCACTGTGTGGGGCAGCCATTGATCGGCACGCCCCGGCAATGGCAGCCCCACTTCCTGCGTGGCGTGGACCTCCAGCCACAGCGTTAATTGGTCGGCCTCTACCGCGACCCGCAGACGCGGCACTTCCGCGCAATTGGGCAAACATTTTGGCGCCTGCAGCAGGCGCTGTTTAAGTTCCTCGCGCAAGGTGGAATCCGGGAACTCGGCGCGGGCCGGCGCAGGCATCAGACTCAACACGAGCAGCGCGGCCAATAGCGCGGTACTGGGCGCGACGGCCTGCGGGAACT
>CAMATU010000146.1 GCA_945861225.1 Klebsiella pneumoniae | reverse complement strand
GACAGGTGCCAGCCACGTTCGCGCTCGTGCCGCTCAAGGTCACGCGCAATCTGCCCGAAATTCCGGCCGGCGTGCCCTCCACCTTGCTCGAGCGGCGGCCGGATATTGCGGCGGCACAGCGGCGCATGGTGGCGGCGAATGCCCGCATTGGGATCGCCAAGGCAGCGTTCTACCCCATCCTGAATTTGACAGCCGATTTCGGCGTCGAATCCAGCAGTCTCGGTGACCTGTTCAAATGGAGCAGCCGCACCTGGGCCCTGGGGCCGATTGCCGGTGCGCTGTTGAGTCTGCCAATTTTTGATGGTGGCCGTAATACGGCCAATCTGGCCGCTAGCGAAGCGAGTCTGGACGCCGAGATTGCGCGCTATCGCCAAACGGTGTTGACGGCGTTTGGGGAAGTCGAAGATGGTCTGTCGGGTTTGCGCACGTTGGCGGCGCAGACCAGCGCGCTGCAGGCTGCGATCACCGCAGCGGATGAGGTTTATCGAATTGCGGAGGTGCGCTATGCAGCCGGTGCCACGAGCTACCTGGACGTGCTCGATGCGCGCCGCACACAGGTTCGCGTGAAACGTCTCGCAGCCCAGGTGTATGGCACCCGTGCGGTGACGACCGTGGGCTTGATTAGAGCGCTGGGCGGCGGCTGGTAGGTGCCCTTGAAATCCTCACTGCGTTACAGCTGCGCAAGGCAGTGAGGATATTGGTCAGGCCGATCATCAGCGCAAAGCTGTTGGTCAGAGGATCGTTGGCGCGACTAAGGCATTGCCGACCGTCGAGACGAGGTAGGCCCAGCCGAGCACGGTGGTAGCCACAATGGCCAAGGTGGCAGTGATTTCTTTACGCAGATTGTGCATGGCAATTTCCTTTAATGAAGATAGTTGGTGTTAACCCGAAGAGGATTGAGTTCTTCGTTGGCAAGAGAGTCTAGGCGGCACGCGTTACGTGAACATTGCCGGATGTGTCTGGTTTGTTCCTGCTTTGTTGCAGGTCTGGGCTTCCCCTTGTGTGACAGCGCCGCAGCAGATTCCTCTAAGTCCGACAGGCTGCTAGGCTAGAGCCTGTGAGTTGCACCAGAACTGGAACGACATGAGCGCGCGAATTTTCATCGATGGCGAGGCCGGCACGACCGGCTTGCAGATTCAGGCGCGGCTCGCCAAGCGCGGCGATCTTTCAGTGCTGAGTATCTTGCCGGCGCAGCGCAAAGATCCGCGCGCGCGCGCCGAACTCCTGAACACCGCCGATGTGGTGGTGCTCTGTCTGCCAGACGATGCCGCCCGTGAGGCGGTGGCGATGATCACGAATCCGACAGTGCGCGTGATCGACGCGAGTACGGCGCACCGAATCGACCCGGCTTGGGCTTACGGCTTTCCGGAAATGGCGACCGACCAAGCCGCGCGGATCGCGCAGGCGACGAGGGTCGCGAATCCCGGGTGCTACCCGACTGGCGCGGTCGCCCTGGTGCGCCCACTAATCACTGCGGGCTTGCTCCCGACAGATTTTCCGCTCACCGTGAATGCGGTGTCGGGTTACAGCGGCGGCGGTAAGAGCCTCATTCAGCGTTATGAGGATCCGGCGTCTCTCAGCGCCCTGACTGATCCGTTCTACCTTTATGGTTTGAATCTTGAGCATAAGCACGTGCCGGAATTGCAAACGCACGGTCTCCTTACGAGGCGCCCATTGTTCATGCCGAGTGTTGGACGTTTCGCACAAGGCATGCTGGTGCAAATTCCATTGCAGCTATGGGCGCTGCCAGGAGCACCCAAGGCGGCCGATGTCCACGCCGTTCTCGCGGAGGCCTATCGCGGACAAGCCTTTGTTAAAGTGGTACCACTCGCGACTAGCCAGGCGCTGGAGCGTCTGGCACCTGAAGGCCTCAACGACACCAATGAAATGCATCTGCACTGTTTCGGTAATGACGCAAAGCAGCAAGTCGTGTTGAGCGCGCTGCTCGATAACCTCGGCAAAGGCGCCTCGGGTGCCGCCGTGCAAAATCACAATTTAATGCTGGGGCTCGACCCCGAGACTGGACTGCACTAACTCATGAAGACTCAGCCACATTTCTCGCTGCAACCACTCGCGGGTGCCATTGGCGCCATCATTCACGGGATTGACCTTCGCAGCTCGCTGAGCACGGAGCTAATCGCTGAAATCCGCGCGGCTTGGCTCACCCATGGCGTGGTTTTTTTTCGCGACCAGCCACTGCCGGAGGCGGACTTCCAGGCCTTCGCCGAACGCTTCGGGCAAGTGGTGGAATATCCCTTTGTGAAAGGCCTTGAAGAATTTCCGCTGATTATCCCGGTCCTAAAACTACCGCATGAGCGCAATAACTTCGGCGGCATCTGGCACACCGACACGGCCTATCTCGAAAGTCCGCCGATGGCGACCATGCTGATCGCGCGCGAAGTGCCGCCGTTTGGCGGTGACACCTTATTCGCGAGCGGCTACGCGGCATATGAAGGACTCTCACCCGCCATGCAGCAGATGCTTGAAGGACTGCGCGGCGTGAATACTTCGGCCAAGGCGGATGTCACCAAGACGCGCGAAGATCGGATTAAGGATTCCGCAACGGACAAGGTTAAACAGGAATATGTGGCAGAACATCCGGTGGTGCGCACGCATCCTGAGACCGGTCGCAAGAGTCTTTACGTGAACTTTGGCCATACCGCGCGCTTCGCGGGCATGACCGAAGACGAAAGCAAACCGCTGCTCGATTTTCTGTTCATGCAACAGATTCGGCCAGAATACACCTGCCGCTTTTCCTGGCAGGTCGGATCGATCGCTTTCTGGGACAATCGTTGCGTGCTGCACAATCCGGTTAACGATTATCACGGCTACAAGCGCCTGTTGCATCGCGTGACCTTGAAGGGCGATAAGCCACGCTGAATTTGCCCGTGGCGAACGTCACGGCAGGCCGGCGTTGCCACCTATTCCATAACGGATAATCAGGTATGACGGAAACAACCTCCATTTTGGCCGGTGTGCGCGTACTCGATTTCGGTCGTTACATCGCGGGCCCTTACTGTGCCGCGTTGTTGGCCGACCTTGGCGCGGACGTGATTCGCATCGAACGCCTGGAAGGTGGCGAAGATCGCTGGATCTTGCCGGTAGGCGCGGACGGGGTCGGCGCGCTCTATATCGCGATGAATCGCAACAAGCGAGGCATGACGCTTGATCCGGCGTGCACCGAAGGTCGCGCGATTGTCGCGCGACTGGTGGCGACCGCAGATGTGGTGATCGCCAACCTGCCGCCAGAGGTGCTGCTTGCGCTGGGCCTTGATCTCGTAAGCCTGCGCGCGATCAAGCCGGACATTATTTTGTCCACCACCACTGCCTTTGGGGCTGGCGGGCCGTGGAGCGAAAAATACGGTTTCGATGGCATCGGCCAGGCGATGTGTGGCTCGGCGTATCTCACAGGCACGCCCGAGCAGCCGTTGCGGGCGGTAGTGCCGTGGGTCGATTTCGGCACGGCGACTATGTCCGCCTTTGGCACGCTCGCTGCCCTGATGGCGCGCGCGAAGACTGGCCGCGGACAAAAAGTGGAAACGGCGCTGCTGCATACGGCGGTCGCCTTCAACAATGCGATGTTGATCGAACAGGCGGTGATGGCGACGAATCGCGAGGCGATCCTCAACCGTGGCTATATCTCGGGACCTTCCGATCTATACCGCACACAAGACGGCTGGATCGTGGTGTCCTGTGTCGGTAATCCGATGTTCAAACGTATCGCGAGATTGCTCGGAGAAGAAGCCTGGATTACCGACCCAAGATTCCATGATGATGCCGCGCGCGGTGAGCACGGCGAGTATCTATCAGCGCGTGTTACCGCCTGGACCGAGACGCAGACCACCGCGCAAGCGCTCGCCGCGCTCGAAAAAGTGCATGCGCCTGCAGCACCGCTTCATTCCCCACAACAAACCTTGAACGATCCGCATATTCAGGCGACTGGCATGCTGGTCGATAGCGATTATCCCAGCCTTGCGCGAGCCGCGCCGCTTGCGTCCACCCCATTCGATCTCTCTGAAACGCCCACCACGCCAACCCAACGCGCACCGGTGCTGGGCGAACATACGGATGAAATTTTGCGGGAGCTTGGATTTGATGATGCGGCGATTTTGGGTTTGCGCGAACGGCGCGTGATTTAGTTGTGGCGGGGACAGGTTATTGATTTTGAGCTTGAGATCCTGATGTCGAAGGATCATTCAGTAGACCATCCCCAGATGTAGCCTTAGCGTCGCTCACGATTCGATACTGCGCATAGGCCATGTAGATCGGAATTAGCAGTTCGAGAATCGTCATCGCGATAAAAAACAGGTTCGGCAACCCCACTGCTGCGATCGAAACCAAGCGCGCGAGGCCGCCGATAAAAAAAGTCGCCGTGAGAAAGTAGACCTCTCTGCTTTTATGCTCAACATCCTTTATGCACCAGATAAGTGCTACGCCGAACGCCGCGAAAAGCGTTGCATAAAAGCGATCTTCGCTGTCCATGGTTGGATTCACCGGGATCGAACCTGGAATTGCCGAGGGGCCAAGAAAAATATGCAACGAGGCGATAAGGATGGCGATCACGCCGAATAACCCGAGAAATATCTGGAATGACTTCTTCATTTTGCCTCTGCTAAAAAAGCTCATTACCCCATCGCATATTTCCTCGCCCGGGTCCTAAGTGCGCAGCACATCAAGCGCGTCGTGGGCGAACTGCGCATATTCAATCACGGTCCCGTCCGGATCTCTGACGCACAGGAATTTAGCCTCTACTCCTGAGGGACGAACACCAGGTGCGGTCTCATAGGGAGACACCGGACCGACGAACTCAACGCCATTCGCCGCGAGATGTGCGGCCACACTTTCTATATCCGCCACCTCGAAGCACAACCGGGCGATCCCGACATTGTCTAGCGCCTTGTAAGCTTCGCCGGCAGTGGGCCGATCAAGAAATTGAATGAGGTCGAGAAAGGGTACCGGGTTATCCCCCGGGATCTTCATGAAAACAGCGCGAAATCGACGATTCGATTCTAACCCCAGACCCTGCCAGACGCCGGCGCCTTGCTCAAAAATCTGATCTGAAAATTTCTCGAACCCGAGCATTTCGTAAAAGGGGACGGTCTGTTCCATGTCACGGACACAGATGTTCGCGTGAACCATTTGCCGAATCTCAATTGCTTTCAAAGAGTGTCTCCTGTGGTTTGGGTCCGTTATGCGACAACACTTACCGTCCAAGCCGTCTGTTACAACCCGTGGGTTCCCGCAAAATATTGGTAATGAGCAAACTCTGACGCTGGTGCACTTTTCAGCTCATATGCTAAGCCGCAGCAAGTGGTAGGGCGTGCTGTGGGAAAGCCCGTAATAGTTTTTTATCCATGGTCACGAGCTTTGTGCCTAGCTTGATCGCGAGCGCGATGAATTCACAGTCATAGGCCGAGCAATTGCAGTCTCGTACCAATTCAAGTACGGATTGCGAGTCCAGTTCAAACTCAGCACCCAGCAACAGGCTCTCGGCCTCGTTCTGCAGCGCACAGGCTTGGTCGAAGGTGAGCGCTTTCCGTCTCATGTAGCCTGTCAAAATGTCTCGGAACTCGCTCCGCCAAAGAATGGGCGAGACCCACTCGGGATCTTTTTCAAGCAGAGCTTCTGCGGCCACGGTGTGTTCGCTCGGCAGGTACAGATAGGCCAGCACGTTTGAATCCACCACGATCATGAACGACCTTCGCGTTTCATTGAATCAATATCGCGGGCGCGGAACTTGCCCTGCGGCAGGGCGCTACGCAACGCGCGGGCACGCGCCAAGCGCTCTGTCGGCGTAATTTTGTTGGGCAGTAACACCGCCTCCAAGCACACAATCGCTTCACTGTTCATACTGCGTCGGTGAGTTTCCGCCGAGCGCTTTAAGCGGTCATACACAGCGTCGGGAATGTTCTTTAGGGTCAAGGTCGTGGGCATATTTGTCTCCAACCGAAGTGAAACCATTATGGTTTCACTTCGGTCTTTCGTCAAAACAAAAATGCGCGCGCCAGATATTTCCGGGCAAGGTCAATTGGTTAAGCGTGTCCACCTGCGGTATCGTTTTACCCACCACGCCGTAGATCCCTACCGCCATCGTCAACGGAACCTGATATTGTGAAATCAGAAAGCTCTATATCGAAGTCGACGGTGTCGTCGAACAAGAGATCGAGCCTTATGAAAAGGAGAATCACTGGTTTTGCTCCAATCGCGCATAGCACCGCGCGGATCCTTATTCTTGGCAGCATGCCCGGAGCAGCATCGCTTGGCGCTGCTCAGTACTACGCGCATCCGCGCAGTACGTTCTGGAAGATTATGGGCGAGCTTCTTGGCTTTGCTGCACAGGAACCATACGCACAGCGAGTCAATGCCTTGCGCGTCGCTGGCTTCGCCCTGTGGGATGTTGTGCATTCCTGCCACCGGGAGGGCAGTCTCGATACTGCGATCGAATTCGGATCGATTGCAGCCAACGACTTCGCCGGATTCTTCCGTGAGCATTCGCACATTAAATTGGTATGTTTCAACGGCGCCGCAGCAGAACGCTGTTACAGAAAGCTGGTCTTGCCAAAGCTCAAAATTGAACTCAGTTATTCCCGCATGCCTTCTACGAGTCCGGCCCATGCCGCACTTTCATTTGCAACCAAGCTTGAGGCGTGGCGGCAACTGATCCGGCCGGTCGCGTGATCGCACGCGGGGCCGCAGATCAGCGCCTTAGATTTGATAACTAGCCAAGCAATGATGCGTTACCAGGGAAAATGTCATTGCGGCGCAATCGAGATCGAAGTGGAAGCGCCAGAGTCGATTACTTGCGAGGACTGTAACTGTTCGATCTGTGCGAAGGCCGGATTTCTGCATCTCATAGTGCCGAAATCCCGCTTCAGATTGGTGAAGGGCGAGGAAGCGTTAACCACCTATAGATTTAATACTGGGACTGCGCAGCATAGGTTCTGCAAGGTGTGTGGCATCAAGGTGTTCTATGTGCCGCGTTCCAATCCTGATGGCTTTGACGTGAATGTGCGATGCCTTCAACCACCGCCGAAGGAGTTGGTGATCCGACCATTCAACGGTGCGCAATGGGAATTAAATGCCGGTGCGCTGGCGCACCTTAGCCAGGAAACCTAAGGCGTCTTCCCCGGCAATGCAAAGACCCACAGCACGCCACCTTGCGGCACGGCCGTTTTCTTGCCAAAGGCCTTATCGAGAAATTCCTGTTTGCGTTGCGCATCCACACCCCAGCCGGATTGCACCGCGACATACTGCACGCCATCGATTTCATAGGTACTGGGCACGCCTACCACACCGGAGTTCGTGCGCTGCTGCCACAGAATCTTGCCGGTCTGCGCATCAAACGCACGGAAGTAGCGATCATTTGTGCCGCCAGAGAACACGAGCCCGCCGCCGGTGGTCAGGATTGGTCCCCAGTTGTGATAGGGGAATTTCACCGTCCAGGCTTTCTCGCCAGTCGCTAAGTTCCAGGCCTGCAGTTCGCCAATGTGGTCTTTCGCGTCGGCGTGCGGGAACACTTCGAGATTGGCGAACGAAGCCCCGAGATAAAGTTCGCCCCGGCGATACTTGGCAGGCTCGCCGGTGATGGCGCCGCAGAGATTTTCATTGGCCGGGATGTAGAGCATACCGGTGCCGGGGTTATAGGCCGCCGGTGGCCAATCCTTGCCGCCCCACAAACTAGGACAGAACTCCACGCGCTTGCCGAGCTTCGGCACCTTGGTGTTGTCGTAGGTGGGACGCCCGGTGACGGGATCGAGACTCGCATAAACATTCTGCCGCACATACGGTTTGGCTGAGACAAAGCCTATGCCATCCGCGTTGCGTTCCAGAATCCACAGATAACCATCGCGTCCGGTGTGGACCAGCGCTTTGAGGGTTTTGCCGTTGCGCTGAATATCGATCAACAACGGCGCCGAGACTTCATCCCAATCCCACGAATCATTCCAATGATATTGATGGTAGCCGCGCAGCGCGCCGGTTTGGATATCCAGCGCAAGCACCGAGCTTGAATATAAATTGTCGCCAGGCCGTGCTTCGCCGATCCACGGGCCGGCGTTGCCGGTGCCCCAGTAAGTGATCCTGGTTTGTGGATCGTAGCTGCCAGTCACCCACACCGGCACCCCGCCGCGTTTCCAGGTTTCACCCGGCCAGGTGTCGTGACCGGGTTCGCCAGGTCCAGGGACGGTGAACGTTTTCCACGCTGGCTCGCCGGTTTCGGCATCGAAAGCCTGGATGAAACCCCGTGTGCCGAATTCGCCGCCGGAGACGCCGATCACGATTTTGCCATCCGCCGCGAGTGGCGCGAGGGTCATGTAATAACCGCCGAGATAGTCCTCGACCTGTTGTTCCCATAGCACTTCGCCGGTGGTTGCATCGAGCGCTATGAGAAAGGCATCGACCGTCGCGAGATAGACTTTGTTGCCGTACAACGCCACCCCGCGATTTGTCGGGTGCAGCTGGAACAAGTCTTCGGGGAGCTCGCGTTGATAGCGCCACAGCTGTTCACCGGTACGCGCATCGAGCGCCAGCACGTGATTCTGGGGGGTGGTGATGAACATCCGGCCTTCGTTCACGATGGGCGGCGATTGGTGCGCTTCCGTCATGCCCGTCGAAAAGGTCCACGCGGTGTGCAGGGTACTCACATTTTTGACGTTGATCGTGGCGAGCGGGCTATAGCCCCAGCTGTTATAGCTACCGCGATACATCAACCAGTTGCGCGGTTCGGGCGCGCTTAAGCGATCATCGGTCACGGCCGGATAACTGGCAGACTCTGCGGCCGGCGCGAGGGTGGCAAACAGCGCGCACGCGAACAGCACGCAGGGCAGGCGAATCAGCATCGGTGTTTCCTCATCTCTCAGGATTCTCAAAGTTTCTTGAGACCGACTTTACCGGTGAACGGGCCACTGATCACGAAGCGCTGTGCGCTCAGCTTGATGGGCAGCCCGGGCAGTGGTCGTGGCGCGGGTCCCGCGACGACCTTGGCGTGTTGCGTCACGTCGTACTCGGAGCCGTGACAGGGACAGATCAAGCGCCGTGAATCGCCGTTCCACTCCGAGACCGCACACGCGGCATGGGTGCATACGCCGGAGAACGCGACCACGCCATCAACTGCGTGACGCTGGCTCGTTTGATCGAGTGTGGCGGGGTCAACTTTCAGCAAAAGAATTTGGTTGATGCGTGATTTCTCGCGCACAATTTGGCTTGCGGGATCACGTGGATACACCACCAGCGGCGCGCTGTTCAACACCACATCCGCGGGTGTGATCAGGCGACCCTCGTTTTCCCAACTCGGGAAACAGAGCTCATCGTCAATTTGGGGTGGCATTTTCGCCGGCGCGAGCACCGCGGCGTCAGCAGTGTCGAAGACTCCCAGCGACGTGGCGCCGAAGGCGGTCTGTAACCACTGTCGTCGGGTGTAACAGCAAGAGGTATCTGGTTCGGTGTCGGCGGAATTTGGTGACATCGCGGAGCTGCTTTTGTTGTTTTCATAGGTCGGATGAGCGCAGCGTAATCCGACGTTGCTTCGCAGATCAGATGTCGGATTACGCTGCGCTCATCCGACCTATAAGATTTGTTCGTATAACGTCATCCCTACTGCGTCAACCGTGCGGTCTGTGCGCGATGAAATTTGTGGCAGGTGATGCAGGTCGAGGCGAGTTTGCCTTCCCCAGCGTCGCCGCTGCCATGACAGGTGCGGCAGGTCTCGATCCCCGGCAGCATCACATCCGCGCTGGTGTCGGAGTGCTCCACATCGGTGTGGCAATCACTGCATGGTTGCGTTTTGTGTTGATCGTGACTGAACCGAGCTTGCGGCAACCAGGCGTGCGGAATATTCACTGGTTTCATGCGCCAGGCGTCAGCACCTTCTCCTTGGCCGGTAGGCTCCACGGTATGGCAGACGCCACAGGTGGTGTAGGCCAACATTTCGGCACTCGCGAGCTTGGTGGTCTTTTCCGCCCAGTCGAGTGCCGCGCTCTGTTCGCCGGGCGTCAACGCCTGGCCAGGCCGGCGACGAGTTTGGACCACATCGGGTGCGAAGGCATTGGGATAACCGCCACGCAGCGCCCATGCCGTGTAGTAATCGCGGATCGCGCCAAGTGCGGCGCCCACATCGCCATGCGGCACTTCGCGCACCACGTCGCCGGGAATATTGAGTTGATGGCATTCATGGCAGGCTTTCTCGAACAACACTGGCTGCATGCGTCCGCCACCCGGTTCCACCGTATGGCAATCCGCGCAGGCCAGTTTCAAAGTGCCGCGGGTTGGGCTTTCGAGACCTTCGGACTTCAAATGGCCGGCATGCGAAAATTCCACCCCGGGACTTTCGCGGAGCGCCTTCTTATCGGTCACCGCAATCCGCTGCGTGAGCTTCTTGGTGCCGATGTAATTCGTAATGAGCGGTCGGAACTCGGGGTGCGCGTCACCGAAGCTGTCTGCATCCGCGACCTTCGTGCCGGCCAACACGGATTTCATGTCTTTATGGCAATTCGTGCATAGCCCTTCATCGCGCCGAATGATGGAGGCCTTCCCAGTGTGCTCATGGTGACAAGTTCCGCACCGCGCGTTGTCGAAGAGGCCGGTCTTGAGCACCTCGGCCTCGACGTGGTGCGGCGTGTCCTGATGGCAGGTAAGGCAGGCCTTGTTACGCGTCGGTAGAAAGGGGATGGTGTGGCACGCGGTGCAATTGGTCCCGAAATGCGCGTGCGCCTCGCTCACCGCGCCGCTCGACCACGCGTGGTCAGACGGCACCAGGGGCAAGAAACGCAACCATTTCCCGACCGGTGGCACCAACGCGGCGATTAGCGGAATCACCAGAAACAACACCGCAATGCTGCCGGCCAGGCCGACTGCCCAGGGTCGCCGCTTCAGACCAGTGGCGGCGAGATCGAGTTTGGCACGTTTCAGCAACGCTGCTTCTGTTTCACGGCCGCGGGCTCCGGCATCCTCACTGATTTCCAGTGCGAGGTTACAACCGGCTGCTTCACCGACCCGGAAGTGATAGCCGCCGAGATCGAGTTGATCACCAGGACTCAGCACCGCCGCCTGGACGACCATCCCGTTGTAATGGAAACCCGTTGCGATCAGCGACTGCAGGCGGATTTTGCCGTCCGGGCCTTCAATCAATTCCGCATGGGCGAGCGCGATCCGGAGGTTCGCCAGATGAATCTCTTGGTCAGTCCCACGCCCAATCCGGAGCTTGGGACCCTGCAGCGGAATATCCTGGCGGGTATCGCTGGTTTTGGTTTTATGCGAGAGGTAGCGGAGCAGAATACGCATCAGGGCTACCAGTAAAAGAAGACGGCGAAGATATGCCCGAACAGGGCTGCCAGCAGGCCAACTGAGAGCGGCACATGCAGATACAACCAGAACGCCAGCCGCGATTGATATTGAATATCGCGTTGAATGCGCTCCACCAACATGCGTTTGCGCGAAATGAGATCGAACAGGCGTCGGATTTT
>CAMATU010000145.1 GCA_945861225.1 Klebsiella pneumoniae | reverse complement strand
TGATCAGCCGTGTGCGACAAAAATCGATTACGGGATGGCAGCGACCGCGTAAGTCAAAGAAGGATTAACGATGAGCACTGCGTTGGCCGATTTATACGATGTATACGGCGAACAACTGCGCGTTGCCGCGCCAATTTTTCAGGATTTCGGTGGTAACGTGGCGTTCGAAGGGCCGGTGAGTATCGTGAAAGTGTTCGAGGACAACACGCTAGTTCGTGCAGCGCTCGAGCAACCGGGGAATGGTCAGGTGTTGGTGGTGGATGGCGGTGGTTCGCTGCGCTGCGCCTTGGTGGGTGACATGCTCGGCGAGTTGGCCGTGAAGAACGGCTGGGCAGGGATCTTCATTTACGGTTGTGTGCGTGACGCGCTGCCCCTGAGCATGTTGCCCGTCGGGATCAAAGCTTTGGCCACGAACCCCCGAAAAAGTGTGCGCCGTGGCGAAGGGGTTAAAGATGTCGTGGTCCGCTTCGCGGAGATTTCGATCAATCCTGGTGATTATCTCTATGCTGATCGCGACGGCGTGATCGTGGCTGATCACAAGCTAAACTGAGCGGAGTTAACATGTCCGCTTCGTTCAAAGTCGCCTGTGTCCAAAATTGTGCGGAAGATGACGTGCTGGCGAACCTCGGATTTGCCACTCAACTCAGCCGCGAGGCAGCCGCAGCAGGGGCCCAGCTGATTTGCCTGCCAGAGAATTTTGCCTGCCTTGAAGAGAACGACGCGCTGTATGCCAGCCGAGGTTACGACGCACGAAGTCATCCCGCGCTGCCTCATTTCTCGGCCCTGGCGAGAGAGTTAGGGGTTTTCTTTGCGCTGGGATCCTTAACCATCAAGCTTGGTGAGACCAAGGTCGCCAATCGCAGCTATTTGCTTGCGCCCGATGGCCAGGTGCGCAGCGAGTACGACAAAGTTCATCTCTTCGATGTTCGACTACGCAATGGTGAGTACTACCGGGAATCCAATGCGGTAGTTGCCGGCGATTGCGCGCGCGTGGCTGAGCTACCCTGGGGTCGGCTCGGCTTGACGATCTGCTACGACGTGCGCTTTCCACACTTGTATCGCATGTTGGCGAAAGCTGGGGCGGACTTTCTCGCCATTCCGGCGGCCTTCACGCATACCACGGGTCTCGCGCACTGGCATGTCCTGGTCCGTGCGCGCGCCATTGAGACCGGATGTTTTGTCTTTGCGGCGGGACAATGCGGAACTCGACGGTGGGGTCGCCGCACGTTCGGTCATTCGTTGATTGTCGATCCCTGGGGTGAGGTGCTCGCCGATGGCGGTACCGAACCGGGGTTTGTCATCGCCGAAATCGCCACCGGCAAAGTGGCAGAGGCCCGCGCGATGATCCCTGCCTTGCAACATGATCGAGAGATTTTCCGACCAACCTGAACCCGCTACCGAAGGCGTATTCAGGGCAAGTTAATTGCTGCGGCGCTAAGCTGCAACGCTTCCGATCTGAAGTCGCCGATCATCGTCGACCTTTTTCCCGGTCGAGCGTCCGTACTCGAGTACCGTAGGTTAAGATTCAGTGATGCGCGTCAACGCTCAGTCTAGTGTCGTCCATGTGGCCTTGCTTGGCCTGTGGGCGTGGTCGGCCTTGGCCGCAGATTTCGCGGCGCCCATTGCCACGCATCCGCCGTCACCAACTGCAGGTGGCGCGGATTATGCTGCCGAGCTAGCGCGCGTACAGACCGGTGGCCGGGTATTGGATGTACGCCCTGCCCTTGATAGCGCAGAATCGGCCTACGAGGTCCGCGTTTTATTGGATGCGGGTAGAGTGCGAAGGATCGTAATCGATGTCGAGTCTGGGCAAGTAAAGTAGCTGTGCTATGCGACTTCTATTAGTTGAGGACGAACGACAGCTACGCGAAAGCCTGGCAGATCGTTTACGCGCAGAAGGCTTTGCGGTGGACGTCGCAGCCAACGGTACCGAAGGGCTCTTCAGTGGTGGTGAGTATCCGATCGATGCCGCAATCGTCGATCTCGGGTTACCCGACATTCCTGGGTCTGAATTGATCACGAAGTGGCGGGCTAGGGGATTGACGTTTCCTATCCTCATCTTGACCGCGCGCAGCAGCTGGGAAGATAAGGTAGCCGGCCTCGAAATCGGGGCCGATGACTATTTGGTCAAGCCCTTCCATACCGAAGAGTTGTTGGCGCGAGTGCGTGCGCTGCTGAGGCGCGCGGCGGGCTGGACCGAAGCCAAGTTGCGCTGCGGCGCTTATATTCTGGATACAGCCGCTAAAGCGCTGACCTTTGAAGGACACGCAATAGAGATTACGGCCTTTGAATACAAAGTCCTGGAGTATTTGATGATGCATGCGGGGCGCGTCGTATCGAAGACCGAGCTGAGCGAGCATCTCTACGAAGACGACAATGATCGCGACAGTAACGTGCTTGAGGTGATCATTGGCCGGTTGCGCAAAAAGCTGGACCCCTCACGCGAGCTCAATCCGGTGGAAACCGCACGCGGACACGGCTATCGATTTCGTTTCGAACGTACTTCCGGCACCAGTGAGTGACACCCTGAACCAGCACCAGGTGCTGGGCGACGTCGGTGCTTCACTCACTTCATAGCAGACTGCTAATTGTCGCGGGTGTCGTGCTGGCAGCGTTCTTGGGCAGCGCCGCGGCGGTCCTCGATCATGGCTTCAGACAGACCGCAAAAGCCTCCGTGCAGGAGCGCCTGAAAGGCCAAATTTTTGTCCTCCTCGGTTTAGCCGATCTTGACCGGCCGAGCCAACCATTAACTGCCGCGCAGATTCCTGATCCTGCCCTCGCGATGCCCGAGTCTGGCCACTACGCCCAGGTTTATGATGCCAAGGGAGATGTCCTGTGGCGTTCGCGTTCGATGCTCGGCATTACCGTCCAGTGGCCCGGCGAGCGTGCTGCGGGTAATTTTGTTTTCGAAGACGCAATATCCTCCACCGAAGAGCGGCTGTTCTGTTTAAGTTATCTCGTGCAGTGGGAACCTCGCGGCAAGCGCAAGCCTGAGGTCTACACGCTGCAGGCATGTGAGGGGCGCCGAGAATTCAATGCGCAGGTCCACCGATTTCAACGCAGCATGTGGCTGTGGTTTAGCGGACTGGCGGCTTTTCTGCTGTTGATCCAGACTGCGATTTTGCGTTGGGGCATTGGGCCCCTGCGCCAGATCGCGAGCGAATTGCGGGCCATTGAGTCTGGGCAGCAAAACGCCTTGAGTGGAGATTATCCGCGCGAGCTCCAAGCACTTGCGCGAAATTTGAACGCACTATTAATCGCACGAGATACGCACCTTCAGAGATACCGCAACGCTTTGGGCGATCTTGCGCACAGTCTGAAGACGCCTTTGGCAGTAATACGCTCGATCTTGGAATCGGATAATCGCGCGCGCGCGATTGCAGATGCCCTGAAGGATCCGGTCGACCAACTCGACGCGACGATTAAGTACCAGTTGCAGCGCGCGGCCACTGCCGGGCGTAGCGCGCTGGCGCCGCCAATTGACGTCGCACCGATCCTCGAACGAATTCTGGTCTCCCTTCGGAAGGTCTATCACGCCCGACCGATCGTCATTAGCGGTACTGCGGCGCCGGGAGTGCTTTTCTATGGTGACCAAGGGGATTTGATGGAAATCCTCGGGAATCTCGCGGATAACGCCTGCAAGTGGGCGCGCTCAACCGTGAGGCTCGAAGTCTTGCGAGATAAGCCCGGAACGGAGCGCGCTCGACCTTGGCTACGGATTAGAGTCCATGATGATGGCCCCGGCGTGCCGCCAGAGCGCGCGCACGAAGTGATGCGACGCGGTACGCGCTTAGACCAATCTGTCGAAGGGCACGGCATTGGGCTCGCGACAGTGCGCGAAATCGTCGAGACTGGCTATTTAGGCGAACTGACTTTGCACTGCGGACCGCAAGGGACGATTGCCGAAGCGCTGATAAAGTTCGATTAAGCAAAGCCTCTAGAACGCCTCGGGGTTAAGGGATGCTGATATAATTTCGGCCAATTAACAGGCGGTATTTCATGTCCAGCTTTGTCCCCATCAACGCCGAAGCACCGATTATTCGCGAAGGGCGCCGCAAGAGCACTTACAGTTACGAGGAGCTTATTGGGTGTGGGCAGGGCAAGCTGTTTGGTCCAGGCAACGCGCAATTACCCTTGCCGCCAATGCTTATGTTTGATCGCATTGTGAAGATCGAAGACACCGGTGGCCGTTATAACAAGGGCGAGATGATCGCCGAATTGGATATCAATCCAGATCTGTGGTTTTTCAAGTGCCATTTCGAGGGGGATCCCGTGATGCCCGGATGTCTAGGACTCGATGCGATGTGGCAATCAATCGGTTTTTTCCTCGCCTGGAAAGGTGGTCTCGGACGCGGCCGAGCACTCGGCGGCAGCGAAATTCAGTTTAGCGGGCAGGTAACACCGGATAAAAAATTGATTCGGTACTACATAGATATCAGACGACTTGTACAGCGCGCGTTAGTGATGGGGATCGCCGATGCGCGCATGGAAGTGGATGGCGAGACGATCTATCAAGGATCAAATCTTCGCGTAGGCCTTTTTACTGAAATGTAGGTCCCACGCCGTCGAGTTGTTAGCAGCACGTGACGTTAGATCCCTCGATTTATGTCATTGAGATAGACTCGCAACATCTCAATATTTCTCTGCACATCCGGCAGCCAGGGATGGATCGCGCTGGCTGCTTCGAATGCCGTGAGCGCTTCTTCAAAGTTCTTCAAGCGAAGATAACATTGTCCGCGCCCCGCGAGGGCGCCGAAATGATGCGGCTCTAAGCTCAGCGCTTCCTCAATATCGGCAAGCGAACGGGTGTAGTCATTCCGCAAATACCGAAGCAGGGCGCGCTGATTCCACACCTCGGCAAAGTGCGGCGAACGTTTCACCAAATCATCAAGCAGTACGGCCGCCTGCGATAGATCACCAGCGCTCATCGCTGCGCGCGCACTCTGAAGCTGATCGCCAGTGTCGCTTGGCGAGCCCTCCAACCAGAGTTGCCAAATTTTCTGTTCGAATGTTTCCGCCTGCTGTGGGCCAGTGCTGCTTCTGAGACCTTCGAACAATTTAACCAGTGCGGGTGACGTCTGATCCGCAGCTGCACCTGAACAAGCGAGTGCCATCGATCCCCACAACAGACTGCGCAAATGCGATCGCATTTTCACCGTTGCTACGAGAGTTTCGCGACTTGAAACGCTTCGTGAGCGGCCTCGATGGTGAACGCGATATCCTGCGCGGAATGCGCAGAGGACATGAAGCCGGCTTCGAACGCTGAAGGCGCAAGATAAACCCCGCGGCTGAGCATCGCGTGATAGAAGCGTTTGAATCGTGTGAGATCGCACGCCATCACCTGTGCGTAGCCCGAAACCTCTTTTTCCGGGGTGAAAAATAAGCCGAACATTCCAGTTACGGTATTAGTGCAGAATGGAATGCCGACTTTGTCTGCGGCCGCCTGCAGTCCGGTGGTTAGCGCGGAGGTGCGTTGCATGAGCTTGGTGTAGAAATCCTCTTCAGCAGTAACTTTTAAGGTTGCCAGACCGCTCGCCATGGCCAATGGATTGCCTGATAGCGTGCCAGCCTGATAAATCGGTCCTGATGGCGCGATTGAATCCATGAATTTTGCAGACCCACCAAAGGCGCCTACCGGCAGGCCTCCCCCGATTACCTTTCCCAGGATCGTGAGATCGGGCGCGATTCCATACAATCCTTGTGCGCAATTTCGATGGACTCGAAATCCAGTCATGACTTCGTCGAAGATTAGGAGGGCGCCACATTCTGCGGTGAGCCTCCGCAGTTCCTTTAGAAATCCAGGCAGTGGCAAAACACAGTTCATATTTCCCGCTATCGGTTCGATGATGACAGCAGCAAGCTGGTGTCCGAACTCCTTGAAGACTGCCGCCAGGCCTTCAAAATCATTGTAAGAAGCCGTGAGTGTGAGATTTGCGAGTGCGGTTGGAACACCGGGCGAGGTTGGAACACCAAGTGTTAACGCGCCCGAACCGGCTTTCACCAGTAGCGAATCCGCGTGACCATGGTAGCACCCTTCAAATTTCAAAATATGTGATCGGCCGGTGATTCCGCGCGCAAGGCGAATGGCGCTCATTGCAGCTTCCGTTCCCGAGCTGACCATGCGGATTTTCTCGACTGACGGCAGTAATGCGCAGACAGCTTCAGCCAGCGTTGTCTCGATCACAGTCGGGGTGCCGAAGCTGACGCCCCGTTTTAGCTGGCCCTCGATCGCGGACGTCACGTCGGGGTGGGCATGTCCCACGATCATGGGACCCCAACTGCCGACATAGTCGATATAGCGGTTGCCGTCCTCATCATAAATGTAGGCGCCTTCTGCACGCGCCATGAAAATTGGATGACCACCCACACCGTTAAAAGCGCGTACCGGCGAGTTGACGCCGCCGGGGATACAGTGCTTGGCCTGATCGAATAGTTCCTGTGATCGCTCGAACATGTGAAATAACCGTATTTAAGTGAACAAATGTGTGTACTGGGCGGTCGCGGCTGCGATATCGGATCGGCTGAATATGCCGCCAATTACCGCTAAAAAATGCGCGCCAGCAGCGATCACGTGATGGCCATTTTCAGGCGTTATCCCGCCGATCGCAACGATAGGAACAGCTAATTCGGCGCGCGCAGCGCGCAGGAGATCGAGACTTGCACGGGTGGCGAAAGGTTTGGTCGAAGACTCAAAAAAGCTACCAAATGCCACATAGTCAGCACCGGCCGTAACTGCTTCGCGAGCTCGTTGCAGGGAGTCATAACAGGACACGCCGATCCACAAAGCCGGACGAACCTGTTTCGCGAGTGACAGGGCGTATAACTCGTCCTTTCCGATATGCAGCCCATCTGCTGCTGATTCCACAGCAAGTGGAAGATCGTCATTAATGATCAAAGGTTTTCGATAATGGTGACAGATTTTTCGCAACTCGCGAGAGATCTCAAGGCGCTCCACAAAGCTCCGTGACTTGTCGCGATACTGCAAAACGGCCGCGCCACCTGTAAGGCAGGTTTCGGCAACAAGCAGCAGTTGCCGCTTATTCTCGTCCGCAGCGGTGATTGCGTAGAGCCCACCTGCGGGAAGTGGTATACCCGCTATGGGCATCGAAAATCGCCGGCCCCAGCGGTCCTGCGGTCTGGGATGTACTGTGCTCCACCAATCGATTTCGCCACCTTGACTGCGCGCCCCGTGTAGCATTGCGCGGCACCGACGGCGCTTTCGAGCGTTTGGCCACGAGCGCAAAATGCTGCAATAGCAGTTGAAAGTGTGCAGCCAGTTCCGTGGTAGGCGCCACGCCGGACCGGCCAGCAGTAATCGGCAAACAGGGCGCCATCGCGATAAAGGAAGTGACGCGCGTGACCTGCTAGGGCCTCGTCGGTACCTGTTAACAGTGCATAACGACACTTTGCACCGGCTTCTGTGAGCCTGCGACCGACGTCGTCAAGGTCGAGTGCATCGACTAAACGACGCGCCTCTCCGAAATTGGGCTTGATTAACGTCACTCGTGTGGAAAACAACGCGTGCAACTGCGACGCCAAATGAGCAGCCATCAAAGATGCGCCGGTGCTGGTAAGTATTATTGGGTCAAGTATTACCGGAACGTGAGCTGGTAGGACTTCAATGGCCTCAGCGACCGCCCGTGCTGCGTCGAAACTAGGCAGCATGCCTATTTTGCACGATGCGATTTGGCCGATGTCGGGGATTAAGAACTTGGCTTGGTCCAGGATATCGATAGGGCTTGTGGGAATGACGCGACTTAGGCTACGAGTATTCTGAATGGTGATGCCAGTGGTGATGGGTAATGCATGGCATCCTAAGGAAAAACAAGTCTCGATATCCGCCTGCAAGCCCGCGCCACTGGGGTCTAATCCGCCAAATACCAGTACTAGAGGTGGCTGGCTCAAGGCTGGCCGCAAACTTTCGATATCCTCGATATTGCCTGGCATAAGAGATTTCTAGTGCTGGTCCGTTGCGCGGCGCCATCCCCTAACTGCGCTAGCATTATACCTCCCATCAAGGAGAGAGATTTCGCGTGAGGAAGTATCTATGTGTCATTTGTGGTTTCGTCTACGATGAAGCACTGGGCCTACCCGGTGAGGGTATCCCACCAGGAACGAAGTTTGATGATCTACCATTAAACTGGTTCTGTCCTGAGTGTTCCGCACGCAAAGAAGATTTCGAGCTGCTTCTCGACTAGAGCATTCATTTTCCATCGACGCAACTCGCATTCAAGCGGGTTTTACTTCAGCAAGGATCACGGCCGTGATTAAAATAAGCACGGGAAATTCGTTCAGCCACCGATAGAAGGTAGGAGAGTGAGAATTCGCCTCTGCCGCGAAAAGCCGCGTGAGATACCCCAGGTACACGTGATAGGCGCAAAGTACGGCAACAAGCACCAGCTTGATATGCAGCCATTTTGCAGACACAAACCACTCGGCGCCTTGTAAGTACACAAGCCAAGCGCCGAAGCCAAGCGTCAGCATCGCCGCTGGCGTCGTTATTCCGTAAAGCAGCTTCTGCTCCATCACTTTAAAGCGGGTGATCCCCACGGCGTCGTCGGCGGCGGCGTGATAGACAAACAGCCGCGGCAGATAGAACAGACCAGCGAACCACGCGACCATCGAGATCAAATGAAAGGATTTGGCCCAGAGATACATGCGTTCTTTCCATGATGTGTCGACACGATCTTACATAACAGAGAATAGGGCTGCGAAAAAGTAACTTCCTTGTAAGCGCTCCATAATCCCCATTCTTCCGCAGTCCTGATCAGTGTGACACGCTGTCCTCCTTTGCGAGGAGCCCGTGATGTCGAATCTTTCAGCGTTGACTGAGGACCCTGGTCAAAATTGTCTCTACATTCGGCTGCTCGTGAGCGGCCGCGGCGGCGTTGCATTGCTTGGCAATAGCGCCGCTATTGCCAAGCAATGCGCCTTGCCACAACCACTCACGAACACCCTCGGTGTTGACGAGATAATTTTGACCAGGGTCCTAAGCGTCAGCAATTTTGGTTGGAGCACCTGCGGTCATGCGCGGCGCAAGGCTGCGTGTTATTGCGTATTCCGGCGGAGCCGGTACGCGATTCCGATTGATGCCGGTGCGGCGTTCCGAAGTTAATCGGTGCGGTGAACGGGTGTGTGTACTGTCGAGCACGAGACCGTGATCGTCAAGTCTTCGTCGTGCGCTCCAGCGGTTTTCGTTTACGCATAGAGTCTCCTTTCAATTCGATTTGATAGGCTTTGTGAACGAGGCGGTCGAGGATGGCCGGAATGTGTCAAGCACGGTGTCTCACCGTGCTTGACACATTCCGGACGAGGGGGGAGGCAGCTAATTTGGAGAATAACTAATTAGTGAGAACTTTGGTCTGTTCCATTCCGGGTTTCATTTTTAGCCACCATGGCGTTTTGTTCCTTACCATCAGCGCCATTGAGTGCCTCTAAACGGGCTAGCAAGGGGGCGGTTTGCTTAAGAAAGCTCTTATCGAATTTGCGGTCCAAGGCCAGCGAATTTGGTAACTTTACTGTGAGCGGATCACGGTGGATGCCATCAATCAAAAACTCGAAATGAAGGTGTGGCCCAGTCGCCAGCCCTGTACGACCGACATAACCTATGATTTGACCTTGATTCACCAACGACCCGTTATGGATGCCTTTAGCGAATTTCGACATGTGTCCATACAAGGTGCTGTAGGTGTCGCCGTGCTTTAGTTGAATTACTTGGCCGTAGCCACCCTTCCAGCCAACGAACGAAATTTTTCCGTCCGCGACCGCCTGGATGGGCGTGCCGGTCGGGGCTGAGTAATCAACCCCTTTGTGCGCTCGAATCCGGTTGAGAATAGGATGCCTCCGTGCGAGGCTGAAGCGAGAACTAATTCGGGTAAAGTTAACTGGAGTACGCAGGAAGGCTTTGCGCATTGCCGCACCTTTGTCTGAGAAGTAGCCGGCGACCCCATTTCCGTTGTCGTAAAAAATAGCACGCAGACGCTTACCACGATTGACGAATTCGGCAGCGAGGATCTTGCCGTTCGAAATCTTCTCTCCGTCCTTGTACAGCTCTTCATAGACCACGCTGAATTGATCTCCGCGCTGCAGCTCGCGCACAAAATCCACATCCCATCCGAACACGTCGATGAACTCCATGATCGTTTTGTCGGAGAGCCCTGCCTTCTGCCCATCAATGAATAGCGAGTGATTGATTCGTGCGATGGCAGAGGCAAGACGAACTTCCGGTTTCGTCTTGGTCCAATGTGCGCTAAAGCGACTTCCGTCTCTTTGGAAACGAGCGGAATTAAGAAAATCCTGCTCAAATATAACTTCATCAACGTGGGTATTTCCTACGCGAAAACGCAATATTTGTCCGGGTGACAGGTTGACCAGTGCGGTTCGGGTTTCCTTGCTGATATCCAATAGACGTTGCATATCCCGCCTGTTTGCACCAATACGATCAAACACTAATGAAAGGTTGTCCCCCACGGCGACAGTTACGCTTATCCAGGCGGGTTCAGGATAGAGCGAGTTGCTCGGAGTACGCCAGATCCTTTCGGCATTTGACAGCTGCTGTCGCGGTACTGGAGGTTCGAAGGGCAAGCGAGAGCCTTCGGATGTTCCTAGCCTTGTATCCGCGACACTCGCCCAAGGAGTCGACGAGCGAATCCCGATTCGCTCAGTAAGATGTGATTTGGCGTTCAGATCGCGGCTGTTGGGCGACATAAAGCTCGGTCGGGTGAAATGCAATCCAACCCAGAGGATGCTGAGAGAACAAATAACTGTAGCAAGTAACTTGCAGTGGCGGACGAACGCGCTACGTCTACGACTAAATCGTGACGAATATGTGTCGCTATGAATTGTGCGGTAGTAGCTCACACGCCCTCCAGCGTACTGAGTCGATAAAAGTAACCGGTGACTACGATTCGGTCAACGAAATGATCAGATTTGAATATGCTAGGCTGCTCCTGAGCATTACCACAAATCAACAAAACAGATGTTTCTTGAGCAATTTGAAATTCTACGCCGAGGTACTACCGAAATACTGGTAGAGAACGACTTTGTGAGCGCACTCAAACGCGGGACTAAGCTAATCGTGAAAGCGGGCTTTGACCCGACCGCCCCCGACCTTCATCTCGGGCATACAGTCGTGTTAACGAAAATGCGACAATTTCAGGACCTCGGGCACGACGTTGTCTTTTTGATAGGGGATTTTACTGGCTTAATTGGGGACCCGTCTGGCAAGACCATCACGCGACCCGCATTGTCCCAGGAGGAAATCGATTATAACGCTCGTACCTACAAAGAGCAGGTGTTCAAGATACTCGACCCGGACCGAACCCGCGTCGAATTTAATTCAAAGTGGATGTCGCCGATGGCCGCTTCGGATTTGGTCCGACTTGCGTCCAAATATACGGTCGCTCGAATGCTAGAACGCGACGATTTTCAGAAGCGCTATACAGCCCAAAAGCCCATATCGATACACGAATTTCTGTATCCGCTGGTGCAGGGATTTGATTCTGTTGCGCTGCACGCGAACGTTGAGATTGGC
>CAMATU010000144.1 GCA_945861225.1 Klebsiella pneumoniae | reverse complement strand
TCTGGTCGCGTGTCCAATACCGATCGACTGGCACTCGCGCGTGCTGGCGTTAAGACCGACGAACGCGGCCGTTTAACGGTCGACACCTACTTTCGCACCGAAGTGCCACACATCTATGCGGCGGGCGACGTGATTGGTTTTCCGGCGTTGGCCTCAACCTCCGCCGAACAAGGGCGACGGGTGGCCTGCCATGCCTTTAATGGACCGGCGCTAACCGAAGAGGAACTGGTGTTCCCTTTCGGGATTTATGCCGTGCCCGAAATGAGCGTGATCGGTAAGACCGAGGAAGAACTCAAAGAGGCCAAAGTCCCTTACGAATCCGGCGTGGCGCGCTTTCGCGAGACGTCACGCGGCCAGATTCTTGGCTTGCGCGAAGGGCTGTTGAAGCTGCTCTTCGCGCTCGATGACCATCGCCTGCTGGGCGCGCATATTGTGGGTGAAGGCGCCACCGAACTCATTCACATCGGCCAGGCGGTGCTCGCGCATCACGGCAAACTCGAGTTCTTCGTGAACGCGACTTTCAATTACCCGACGTTGGCCGAGGCTTACAAGATTGCCGCGCTGGATGCGTTTAACAAGATGTGACGTTGGCACGTTTGGATTTGTTCGCCAGTCCATAGGTCGGATAAGCGTTAGCGCAATCCGACGATCGTCGGCGGATAACGCCCTTTGGGCTTATCCGCCCTATAAATTTTCTGGATTTGTTCGCCAGGAGTAGGAGCGGCTTTAGCCGCGATTCGGCGTCCATCGCGGCTAAAGCCGCTCCTACCCAGCGAATTTTCGACATCAAGTAGAACGTGATCAATCCCCCGCAATCGTCATTTCCTCCAGCAAAATCGAACCGGTCCGAATCGAACTTCGCAGCTCGAAATCCTGCCCTGTCGCGACAATGTTCCGCAGCATGTCGCGCAGATTGCCGGCAATCGTGATTTCCTCGACGGGATAGGCGAGCACGCCGTCCTCGACCCAGAAGCCGCTCGCACCCCGCGAGTAATCGCCAGTCAGCAAGTTGGTGCCATGGCCCATCAGATCGGTCACCAACAGGCCCCGCCCCATCTGCTTCAGCAAGCCAGCGAAATCTGCGCCCTGCGCGCTCACCAGCAAATTGTGTGCGCCACCGGCGTTGCCGGTGGGCGTTAGCGCTAGCCGTCGCGCGCTGTAGCTGTCGAGGAGATAACCGGTCAAGACGCCCCGCTCAATCAGGCGCCGGGGATGGGTGGCCGCGCCTTCACTATCGAAGGGCGCACTGCCCAGACCGCGCAGCAGATGCGGTGCCTCATCGATAGTGACGAAACTCGGCAGCACCTGCGTGCCGACGGCATTGCGCAGGAACGAGGCTTCGCGATACAGATTGCCGCCAGAAATCGCCGCCAGCAGGTGACCGATAAGGCCAGTGGCGAGACGTGCTTCGAGCAACACGGGGGCTTTGCGCGTGGTGAGTTTGCGGGCGCCGAGTTTGGCCACTGCGCGGGCTGCGGCCTCACGCCCCACAGCCTCCGGCACCTCTAATGCCTGCGCGTTGCGCGCTGTGCTGTACCAATAGCCTTTCTGCATCGCGCCCGCGCGCGCGCCGACCACCACGCAGTTGAGGCCGTGGCGAGTTGCCATATAGCTCGCCGCGAAGCCCAGACTGTTGGCGTAGGCATGCAAGCCACGGTAGTGACTCACGCCTGTTTCATCGACTTGTGAGACTTCCGGCCCCGCAGTTCGCGCGGCTTCCTCGCAGGTGAGCGCCAGCGCTATCGCCTCATCGGCAGTAATTGCCCACGGATGGTCGAGATCGAGATCAGGGATTGTCTGGGCCAGATATTGCGCATCGATCAAGCCTGCATAGCTATCGGCTTGCGTGAAACGCGCGATGCGCGCCGCGGCCTGCACTGTCTCGGTCAGGGAGTCGAGCCCAAAATCGGTCGTCGTCGCGCTGCCTTTGCGTTGGCCGTCATAGACCGTGACGCCCATGGCCTTGTCGCGTTGATGTTCCAGGGTTTCCACTGTGCCGTTGCGCACAGTCACCGACAACCCTTCGCCGGCATTGACGGCGGCGGCGGCCGCAAGCCCCATGCGTTGCGCGATGGCAATGGCCGTGCTCGCGATCTCGACCGCATAGCCCGCCGTAAATAAGGGATTGCTCACGCGCGTTCCGCCTTGCATTGAGGGTGACGGCATTGTAGCGGATCCGCGATCAGCGCCTAGTGAAGTGTGAGCGGCGACGCTGCACGGCGGCTTTCCGCAACCTGTTAGAATTCCCGCATGTCGATCGCCACTGCTCTCGCGCATCTCAATGACGCGCAACAACAAGCTGTTACCACCACTGCACGACAGGCCTTGGTGTTGGCCGGTGCGGGCAGCGGCAAAACCCGCGTACTGGTGCATCGGATCGCGTGGTGTCTTGAACAAGGGCTGGCCGCACCGAGTGGTGTACTGGGGGTGACCTTCACCAACAAGGCCGCCGCCGAGATGCGCGGACGCATCGAAGGTATCCTCGGTCGACCGCTTGGCGGCATGTGGGTGGGCACCTTTCATGGCATCGCGCATCGCCTGTTGCGCACCCATTGGCGCGAGGCCAGGTTGCCTGAGCAGTTCCAGATTATGGACTCGGAAGATCAGCACAAGGTCGTGAAGCGGGTGATTCGCGGGCTCAATCTGGATGAAGAGCATTGGCAGGCGAAGGAAGCGCAGTGGTTCATCAACGCGCGCAAAGACGAAGGTCTGCGTCCGGCCGATGTGGACGATGGCAATGATCTCAATTTAAAGACCCTGCTCGATATCTACCGCGCCTATGAAGAGGCCTGCGCGCGCGCCGGGTTGGTGGATTTCGGTGAACTGCTGTTGCGTGGTTACGAACTGTGGCGCGATAACGCGGGGTTGCTGCGCCATTATCGCGAGCGATTCTTTCACGTACTGGTCGATGAATTTCAGGATACCAACGCGCTGCAGTACAAGTGGTTGAAGTTGTTGGTCGCCGAACAGGCCAATTTTTTTGTGGTGGGCGACGATGATCAATCGATCTACAGCTGGCGCGGTGCGCAGGTCGAGAACATGCAGCGCTTTCGGCGTGACTATCCCCAGCATGCCTTGATCCGGCTCGAGCAGAACTACCGTTCCACCGGCACCATCCTCGATGCCGCAAATGCCCTCATCGCCAATAACACCGGTCGACTCGGCAAGAAACTGTGGACCGATGGTCAGCGCGGTGAGCCGATCAGGCTCTATACGGCGTACAACGATATCGAAGAAGCACGTTACTGCGTAGAGCGCATTCGGCGCCTCCACGACGCGGGCGATCGCCATAGTGAGTCGGCGATTCTCTATCGCACCAGTGCGCAGTCGCGCGTGATGGAAGATGCGCTCCGCCAAGCCGACGTTCCCTACCGGGTGCATGGCGGTTTCAAATTCTACGAGCGCGCCGAGATCAAGGATGCGCTGGCTTATCTGCGTCTGGCGAGTTTCCGCGATGCAGATCCTGCCTTCGAGCGCGTCGTCAATCTACCGGTACGCGGCATTGGCAATCGCACCGTGGACGAGATTCGGCAAACTGCGCGCCTGGAACGGATCAGCCTGTGGGCGGCGGCCCAACGCTTGCTGGCCCAGCATGAACTCGCCGCGCGTGCCGCGAGTTCACTGGCAGGTTTTCTGCGTTTGATTGAGACCCTATCCGAACAAATTGCCGGGCGTGCCCTCGATGGAGTGCTCGAAACCGTCATCGCGGCGAGTGGTCTGACCGAGCACTACCGCAAAGAGAAAGGTGATCGGGGTTTGGACCGAATCGATAATCTGGCTGAACTCGTTACCGCTGCGCGGGATTTTGAACCCAACGAGAATGACGCGGAGATGCCGCTGATTGCGGCGTTTCTAAGTCATGCTGCGTTGGAAGCCGGTGAGGGGCAGGGCGGTGAGTTTGACGACTGCGTGCAGTTGATGACGCTGCACTCAGCCAAGGGCCTGGAATTTACCAATGTGTTCCTGGTGGGTTTGGAGGAGGGACTCTTTCCCCATCAACGATCGAGCAGCGATCCGGGTCAGCTCGAGGAAGAACGGCGCCTATGCTACGTGGGGCTGACCCGCGCCCGTCAGCGTTTAACCCTCTCGCACGCCGAATGCCGACGCCTGCATGGCGCGGATTTCTACCCGCAGGCCTCGCGCTTTTTGCGCGAAGTGCCACGCGAACTTCTGGAGGAGGTACGGGTAGGCGGCGCCGCGCTGCTTGCCAGTGCGACCTTGCAGCAGGATTGCGCAAGTGCGGGTTTGCAGCTTGGTCAGCGGGTAGCGCACCGCACCTTCGGCGAAGGGGTGGTGCTGCATCTCGAAGGCCGCGGCGCACACACCCGCGTGCAGGTTAATTTTGCCGGCGGCGGCGTTAAGTGGCTGGTTGCGGCCTATGCGGGTTTGGAGGCGCTGTAGGGCACCTCTGATTATTTGCTGCTCGAGGTCATGTAATCGACCGCCGCTTTGATATCAGCATCCGCGAAGTCCGGGCGTCCGCCCTTGGGCGGCATGAGGCCGGCTTCGCCCATGAAGCCATTGATTGAATGGTCGTAGAGCGTGTCCATGCCCTTCGCAAGCCGAGTTGACCAGGCGGCAGCGTCACCGAGTTTAGGCGCGCCTGCAGCGCCTGGGGTATGGCAGGCAAAGCAGACCGCGTCATAGGTGGCCTTGCCTTTGCCGGCATCGGCGACGGGATCTGCGGCTACGGCCGGTGTCGCTGCGGTGGGCTCGGTGGCCGGCACGGCGGGCGCTACGACCGCACCACCTTGTACGGCCTCAATCATGAAATCCACGGCGGCTTTAACTTCGTCATCCGACGCATTCACGCCGCCACCCTTCGGCGGCATCATGCCGGCTTGTCCGGTGAAGCCCTCAATTGCATGCTTGTAGAGGGTGTCATTGCCCTGCGCGATGCGCGCTTCCCAGGCCGCCGCGTCGCCTAACTTGGGCGCGCCCGCGATGCCTTGCGCATGGCAGGCGAAACAAACTTTGTTGTAGGTGGCTTCGCCTGGACTTGATGCCACTGCCGGGGTGTCCGTGCTGGGTGGGGTGTCAGTAGGCGCGGTGCCGGCCAAGGTGACTGCGGCACCACTCGTATTGAGCTGACCGACTGGCGCCAGGCGGGCGTCCAAGGTTTCGTTGATGGTCTCAGGATGGACCGCGAACTCGTTAAAGACCACGCGCGCCAGCACAACAATGACAATGGAGATGACGGTTAGTCCCGCAAATACCAGCCCGAAGTTGCGGATAAAGACCGCGTCTGTGTGTGCGTTGTCGTGCTTAGCGCTCATCTCAAAAGCCCCTCGTGCTGGCGCCGCGCAAGGCGCGGCAAAAGGTGATCAATGCCTGCAGAATTGGTGCGGAATTCTCCCGCGTAGCCGGCGGGCATTATAGCGAATTTGGTGATCTGCACTAGGGAATCACACGCAGCTACAGAACGGGTGTGACGCCCAGACAGTTTTCGTTTGATAATGCTTCACGCGACAACCCGATCACATACAGTCCCGCAGCACAAGGATCTCCCGCTTGAATACACCAAGCACCGCCGCCGAGCGGCTCATCGAAACCGAACCGTATTACGAACCCAGCGGGCATGAGATTGAGGTCTTTGCCGCTGCCTATCGCAACCAGTTACCGATCTTGCTCAAGGGGCCAACTGGCTGTGGCAAGACGCGCTTCATTCACTACATGAGCTGGTATCTGAAACGGCCTTTGGTAACCGTCGCCTGCCACGACGATCTCACGGCCGCCGACTTGGTGGGCCGTTATCTCGTGCGGGGGGGTGAAACAGCATGGTTGGATGGCCCGTTGACCTATGCCGTCAGACACGGTGCCATCTGCTATCTGGACGAGATTGTGGAAGCGCGCAAGGACACTTCCGTGGTGATTCATCCGCTGTGCGATGATCGCCGCATCCTGCCAGTCGATAAGCTCGGTCAGTTGCTGCAGGTGCCGCCAGAGTTTTGTCTGGTGGTTTCCTACAACCCTGGCTACCAAAGCGTGCTGAAAGATCTCAAGCAAAGCACCCGGCAGCGCTTTGTCGCGCTTGAATTCGCATATCTCAGCGCCGAACTTGAGCAGAAAATTGTGTGCACCGAAAGTGGGGTAGATCGCGACACTGCGCGCAAGCTGGTTAAATTCGGCGAGCACACGCGAAATCTCAAGGGCAGCGGCCTGGACGAAGGGGCGAGCACGCGCTTGTTGGTCAACGCCGCGAAGTTGATCGCGAGTGGCATTACGCCGGCGGCGGCCTGTGCGAGCGCGGTGGGCCACGCTTTGACCGACGATCCTGAGCTGCAGCGCGCAATTCACGAACTCGCCGCCGCGGTGTTTTGATTTTTCACTAATGAGTGACGGCGCGCGCCAAAATTTTCTTAATCTAATCCGGATTCAAAAAGATCTGGAAAAACTGTCTGGTCCGGTGCTGGCAAGGATGCCGCGGGCCCAGGAAGTGGTGGCTGAAATTGCCGAGCTCGAGCGCGAGGCCCAAGACTTCATCTATCACTGGACAGAAGTCATCGCGCAGTCCAACGAGGAGTTGGCGGCGCATTTCATCGCGAACGCACCGGCCGCGTTTCGCTCGCTAACGGCGCGTGCAGTGGAGGATTGGATCCTCCAGGCGATGGACGCTTTTGATAAGCGCGGCCTGGGCTTCGCAATCGAAGTCTTCGACGCGCTCCCAAGCTATGTGGCCGCGCGTACTCAGCTTGAGACGGGATGTCGTTTCGAAACCGTGGCGGGTCTGTTGCGTTACCTGGTGCGTGGGCTCGGCGGACGCACTCTGCAGGTTGCCAGTGAAGTGGCCGCCTACACCGATACCGAGCGGATTTTTCTACTGCCGACGATGGGCGTATTAGAGGGACGTGCCGCCAATGCGGCACTGTATAAGTGTACGGCTGCTTTCTTGTGGGCGCAGAATCGTTACGGCACCTGGCGCTACCGAGTGCTGGAAGAGGCTATTCGCACCTTGGATGCGGTGGATGGCTGGCCAATCTACCAGCGGTTGGAGTGTGTGCGCCTGCGCGCCTGCCTGACGCGCGATTTGCCTGGGCTGGCCCGTGAAATGGAAGCGCTTGCTTACGCCGATGACCACGCACGCGACCTATGGCGGGACTTCACACGCCAGTCGGCACGGCTGCAAGAGGCCACGGCCACCGCCCACGACAGTCTGGCGCTGGTTGCCGAGTGCAGGCATTTGCCGTTACCACCGCCGTTGCGCTTCCAGGGCGAAATGTTTCCCGCCAAGGTTCGCGAGGTGTTGTTCCGAAGAGTGCCGCGCGAAAAAGCCGCGTTGCAGCGGACCTTGAATACATTGCAGCGCGAGCTCGATCTGCAGACGCCCGACGAGCAAGACGCCAATGCCCGGGTCGAGCCGGCGAACCGCTTTTCAGTTGCCGAGTCGGGCGATAAAGCCACCGACACCGAACAGTACGAATTGAAGTACAACGATCAACGCGTGCCGATGGGGCCGGAACTCGACGCCTTGTTGAATTCGATTCTGCAGGATCTCGGCGACATCGATGATGACTATCTGAATCCACCTTCAAGCGGGGATCGATATCCCGCTGATCATGATTCCGGCCAGCCGCCGGGGACTGAAATCGAAGCTGCAGATGACGGCATTAAAGTGGAGCTCTATCCCGAATGGGATTACACGCGGCAACGCTTTCGCGAGGCGTTCTGTGCGTTAACGGAGCACGATGTGCCGTTCGGCGATGAGGAATTCGTGGCGCACACACGCGCCAAATATCAGGGACTTTCCAAATCCATCCAGCGGGTGTTCGAGGCGATCCTGAGTGAAACGCAACGCCAAAAGCGGCAAGCCCATGGCGATGAGCTGGATCTCGATGCGCTGGTTGAAGCGCATGTTGATCGCCTGCAGGGCCGCGAAATGAGTGATCGCCTCTATACCCATTTCCGTAAATCCGGGCGCAGCGTGGCCGTTATGTTCATGGTGGATATGAGCGGTTCAACCAAGGGTTGGGTGAATGATGCTGAGCGGGAGTCCTTAATCCTGCTGTGCGAAGCGGTAGCAACACTTGGCGATCAATATGCGATTTATGGCTTCTCGGGCCGTACCAACAAGCGCTGCGAAATCTATCGCATCAAAACCTTTAACGAACCGTACAACAGTGAGGTGAAGCGCCGCATCAGCGGCATGGCACCGAAGGCCTATACCCGCATGGGCGTGGCGATTCGCCATCTCAGCAAGTTACTCAACGCGGCCCAAGCCAGAACGAAACTGTTGATCACGCTCTCCGATGGCAAACCGGAGGATTACGGCAGCTATCGCGGTCGCTACGGCATTGAAGACACGCGCCACGCATTGCTGGAAGTAAAGCGCAGCGGCATCCACCCGTTTTGCATCACCATCGATAAGGAAGCGCAGTCCTATTTGCCACATATGTACGGGCCGTCGAATTTCACCGTGGTGGATGAAGTGCAGAAGCTGCCCCTCAAAGTCGCTGATATCTATCGCCGCTTAACCACTTGAAGCGGCCCCGATAGGCGAGCGTGCGGCTTTTGGCTAGAATCTCACCCCTGCTACGCGCCCGTAGCTCAGTTGGATAGAGCGCAGGCCTCCGAAGCCTGAGGTCGTGGGTTCGAGTCCCGCCGGGCGCGCCACTATCGTTTCAATATGATTTCTGCGGGGAACATTCCGATGAGTCAGGACCTCGATGTAATTGTCATTGGCGCCGGCGTGTCCGGACTTTATTCACTCTATAAGCTCCGCGAGCTTGGCGTCTCGGCTCGCGTATTTGAGGCGGGTACCGGCATTGGCGGCACCTGGTACTGGAACCGTTACCCTGGTGCCCGCTTCGACTCGGAGAGCTATTCCTACCAGTACTCGTTCTCGCAGGAAATGATCGACGAATGGGAGTGGACCGAGCATTTCTCCGGCCAGCCTGAAATCGAGCGTTATCTGCACTATGTCGCCGATAAATTCGATCTGAAGCGCGACATCGAGCTGAATGCCCGGATCGCCACCGTGATTTACGATGACACGGAAAAGCGATGGGAAATCGAGACCCAAAACGGTCTGCGTGCCCGCGCGCGCTTTGTGATCGCCGCCACTGGCTTGTTGTCGGCGCACCAATTTCCGGATTACCCAGGGGTTAAAGACTTCGCCGGGTTGTCACTGCACAGTGCCCGTTGGCCGAAAGAGCCGATCGATTTCCGCGGCAAGCGTGTAGGGGTCATCGGCAGCGGGCCAACAGCGGTGCAAATTATTCAATCCCTCGCACCTGAGGCCAGCCACTTGACGGTCTTCCAGCGCACGGCCAATTGGTGCACGCCACTGCGCAACCGCCCGATCACGGCGGAAGAACAGCGAGAATTCAAGGCCAAGGCGCACGACATATTCGCGCTGTGCAAACGCACCTGGGCTGGTTTTATTCATGATCAAGACCCGCGTCCCGGGGTTGATGTGCCGAAAGCAGAACGCTTAGCGCACTACCAGGAACTGTATGACCGGGGTGGGTTCGCCTTGTGGCTCGGCAATTACAGCGACTCGTTTACTTCCAGACTGGTGGCCGATGAGGTCGCCGAATTCCTCGCGGCGAAAATCCGCGCCAGGGTCAAGGATCCGGCGACGGCCGAGAAACTGATTCCGAAGAGCCACACCTTCGGCACCAAGCGTTGTCCTGGCGAGAAGGACTACTACGAGATGTTCAACCGCGCCAATGTCTCGCTGGTGGATTTACGTGCCACTCCGATTACGCAGATCACCGCCACCGGCATCGAAACCGGGGATGAGAAGCACGACCTCGACGTGATTATCTACGCCACCGGCTTTCACAGTGTTACTGGCGAATTGATGAGAATCGATATCCGCGGTGAACAGGGGGTGTCGCTGCAAGCGCATTGGTCCGACGGACCGAAAACGAACCTCGGGATACAGTTCTCCGGCTTTCCCAACTTCTTCGCCGTCATGGGGCCGCATAACCCCGCGCTGTTCTGCAACATCACCCGCTGCGCAGAGAGCAATGTTGAGTGGATTGTCGGCTGCATTCGATATATGCGTGAGCACGGCTTAAGCACGATGCAAACGACCGCCGAGGCGGAAGAGGCGTGGACCGAGCGCTGCTACCAATCCGCCAAGGGTCTGCTGATCGACGAGATGCAAGACTCCTGGTTCTTTGGCAGCACCAATCCTGAGAATATACGCGGCCGCTTCCTACTTTTCGCGGCCGGCGTACCGGCCTACCGCGAGATCTTTGCCGAGGTCGCGGCCAAGGGCTACGAAGGCTTTGAGCTTAGCTAAATAGCCTGCACTGTATCTGAGACATCTGAGACAAACCCACGATCCGACGCGGCGTATGGACACCGGGGACCTTCAATCCCGTCATCCCGGAAAGTGCGCAGCACTTATCCGGGATCCATCCTATATTTCCGGCGCCCATGGATCCCGGGTCTGCGCGGCTGACGCCGCTTCGCCCGGGATGACGTCCCTATGAGTTATCGCCAGTGTCCTCGTTTTGATCCCGTTGTAGTACGGGCTATTTAGACGTCCCCTTGAAACGAAACCAACCTATCCGCAATGCGAGAAATTGCTTATGGGGCAGCCGGTTGATAGTTCGGCGTGAACAGCACAGTCTCCGCCACCACATACCGACCAATCGCCGCCTGTCCTGCAGCCGAAGTCATGTAATCCATGAATTTACGCGCCGCTGCAGCCTTGATGTGCGGGTGGCGCCGCGGGTTCACCAGGATCAAACTGTATTGATTGAACAACCGCGGATCGCCCTCCGCCAGTAAGACCAGCTCGCCGCGATTTTGAAACGTCAGCCAAGTCGCGCGATCAGAGAAGGTGTAACTGTTGAGGGCGGCGGCGGTATTCAGGGTTGCGCCCATACTCGCCCCGAGTTCTTTGTACCAGGTACCGGAGGCGGCACGGGCATCGATGCCGGCAGCGTCCCACAGCCGTAGCTCAGCGCGATGGGTGCCGCTGTCATCGGCGCGCGACAGGAACGGCGCCCGCTGCTCACCTATCGCTTTCAGCACCGCCGCCGCATCGGCGTTGCCGCGAATCCCTGCCGGATCTGCTTTAGGACCAACGAAGACGAAGTCGTTGAACATCACTTCACGGCGCTCAATGCCGAACCCTGCGTTCACGAATTTCATCTCGCCTTGTTTATCGTGCACCAGCAGTAGATCGGCATCGCCTTTTTCAGCGATTTTGAGCGCCTGTCCGGTGCCAACCGCGATCACGCGCACTTCTATTCCGGTACTTTCTTTCGCCAGCGGTAGAAAATA
This sequence comes from Klebsiella pneumoniae, assembly GCA_945861225.1. Taxonomy (GTDB): domain Bacteria; phylum Pseudomonadota; class Gammaproteobacteria; genus CAIKBL01. The sequence continues at coordinate 348 of CAMATU010000144.1, read as the reverse complement.
CTCGAAGAAGCCCGAGGCTTGGGTCGAGGTTGTCGAGGCTAACGTGATGAAGGAATCCTCAGCTGTCGCTGATTCTGCCATCGATAACGCGCCAACCAGAGTCAGCATAAAAATTAAACACTGTCGCATACGGTTTTCTCCTCGAGTTTTGTGAGTTGTCGATAAATCTAGAAACGGCAGTTGAACTTCGCGTGCAGTGCGTTCCATGGAGTGCAGGGCAAGGCGCGATGAGGAGGAATAGCGAGCTATTCCGACGAGTTGCAACGCCGCCATGCGCGCCAGGGGACGTGCTGCGCGTGGCGTAGCGCCCTCACCGGCAAGGTGACGCCGGTTTGAACGACAACCCCA
>CAMATU010000143.1 GCA_945861225.1 Klebsiella pneumoniae | reverse complement strand
AGCAGCCGACGACGACCAGTCCTTCCGCCGCAAGGTTTATAACTCCTCGGTCCAAAGCCGCAATATGACTCGGAATATTCGCTGATGAACACCCAATACCCACGCCATCGCGCCGCGCAACAAGGATTTGCCTTGATCGTGGCCCTAGTCCTGCTGCTCGTGATGACCATGGTCGCGGTGGTCGCGATGCGCTCGACCACGCTCGATCTAAAAATGACTACCAACACTGCGCTCAATCGGCGGGCGTTTCAGGCCTCGGAAGGCGTGCGCATGCTGATGGGACCGATTCTGGACTCGCTCACCTATTACCAGGGCAAATGGCCCGAAGCGCTCGGCGGCGACATGGACGACGCTGAATACGGCGTGCCGCAACTTGCAGAGTTCGCAGACTTCATTGAAGTGGAAGACTTGGACGACGATAAATCCCCATTTCGTCAGCCGTATTCCCTCGAAGAATTAAACGACCCGGGCAACGCCCGCCACGACAATCCGGACATCCGCTTTTTCTCGGATGAGGACGGCGATGGCGTAGTCGATTCCGAGGACATCCGCACCGATGTGTGGATCACCAAGCTGGGCGAGAAGCCGGACAGCGGCAAGATCCTCGGTCAGGACACCAGTCTGAATTACGTTATTTATCAAATTCGCGCGGTTGGCCGCAGTGCCGGTAACGCCCGCGTGGAAACGACCGCAGATTTTCGTGCGCTGCTGAACTGAGCCGTTCGCGCCTATCACCGTTGGAGAAAGCCATGAAGTCCAGAAATCCATTCGCCAGTTTTTGCCAAGGCCTTATGCTGAGCCTGGCAGTACTGCCCGCACTATGGTCACCGTACGCGAGCGCCAATCTGTCCGGTGCCGAGATGTCCGATTTCGCGGCCGCGCCCATTGAAATTGTGCAGAACGTGCCGCCATTGGTCATGCTCACGATGTCGATGGACCATCAGTACTGGTTGAAGGCTTACAACGACTACACGGATCTCACCGGCGACGGAGACATCGAACGAACCTATGACGATTCGTTTGAGTACTACGGTTACTTCCATTCTGAACGTTGCTACCGCTACACCGATGCTTCTGGAACCTTCGCGGCGGTCGGTGTCGCCGCTGGCACCAACGATCACTACTGTACCGGCACGCTAGACAATGCCTGGAGCGGCAATTTCCTGAACTGGGCAACGATGACCCGCATGGACATCGTGCGCAAGATTCTCTACGGCGGCTACCGCTCAACCGTGACCAACGGCGACACCGCCACCAGCACGATTCTTGAACGCGCGCATCTGCCGGGTGACGCTCACAGTTTCGCGAAGTACTACAACGGTGCCGATATTGACGGTCTTGTGCCGTACACCATCAAAGCGGACGCCGTGAATGGTGGCGATAACGATGGGATTGATGACTCCAATGAAGGCATCTCGATCTGCAATATCTCCTATAAAACCTCGGGCAGCTCTCAAGGCACTTCCGGCAATACACCCGTTGAAACGCCAAATCCCGCGCCGATGATGCGGGTAGCGAAGGAAAATTTTCAGCTGTGGAACGCCAATGAACGCCGGCAATGCACTTGGGAGAACGAGAACGGCGACAACTCTAATTCGAACAATTCAGGCGAGTCTGAAATATTCGCCGACGACGATGATCCGGGCTCGTCGAATGAGCTCAAGACACCAGGCAACGTCCGCGATCACCTCGTGCGCATCAAGACCTGCGAAGCTACCTTTTACGATTCCAACTCCAACCTTGAGAATTGCAAAGAGTATGGCGCCGACCTGAAACCCGAAGGCCTGTTACAGCGGTACGGCCTGAGCGGCGATATTAAATTCGGCCTCATGACCGGCAGCTATGCCAAAAACATTTCGGGAGGGGTGTTGCGGAAAATTGTCGGCGCGTTGAGCGACGAAGTGAATACCGCAAACGGCACCTTTATCGCGAAAACCGGTACGCAACCGGGGATCATTAGAACGCTAAACGCGGTGCGCATTTACGGCTATGGGTACACCAACGGGACCTACCTCTCAGGGGACGGTGGCGATGACTGCGCTTTTCAGCTGACCGATATCACGGAAGGAAAATGCCGCAGCTGGGGCAACCCGATTTCCGAAATCTATCTCGAGTCGTTGCGCTATTTTGCGCTCAGCAGCGGGCGTGCGCCGACCACAGCCTTTAATTCCAATGATACGGCTTCGATCGCCGGACTGGTGCAGGATAGCTGGACTACAGATCCGCTCAACGCCGATAACTTCTGTGCGTCGCTGAACTCCATCGTGTTTAACGCCAGCGTCAGTTCTTACGATAATATCTCTGGGGACTATGGCAGCACGTTCGGCAATGTGGCCAGCACCACCAAGGCGGTGGGTGATGGCGAGAATATTACCGATAACAGCTTTTTTATCGGCCGTCTGGGCACCGCGACAACGCTTGCAGCGGACGGCAGCAACAACGAATTCTGCTCCTCCAAACCGATTGCATCGCTCGGCGACGCTTTTGGTTTATGCCCGGAAGCGCCAACTGTTCGCGGCTCTTTCTTCATGGCGGGTCTCGCACACTATGCCCACACCAACGATTTACGCACCAGCGCCACCTTCAAAGGCGAGCAGACGGTCAACACCTTTGCGGTGTCGCTTGCGACCAGTACCCCGATCATCGATGTGCCAATTGGGGCGGACGCGGATAGCGCCAGCGCCATCGTCAAGATTCTGCCCGCCTATCGTCTGCGCAAAGGGGGCAACAACTCAAACGAAACCACCAATAATCCACTCAATGACGGGGGCGGTGCCCTGGTCGATTTCCGCATCGTTATTCCGCATCGCGAAGTCGCCAATGCCACGAGCACCACTGCGACGAGCGGCACCGGACATTTCTACGCCAAGTTTTATGTAAACTGGGAAGACAGCGAACAAGGCGGCGACTACGACCAGGACATGTGGGGCACCCTGGAGTATCGGGTAAATACGAATGTCTCTCCGGCCACAGTCCGCATCATTACGAAGTCTGTAGCGCAATCGACCGGTATCGGGCAATTGTTCGGCTTCGTGACCAGCGGCACCACGCAGGATGGCTTCCACGCTTTTTCGGGCATCCAGGGCGCGAAATATTTTGCGAGCGTTGGCACCGACCCGAGCGGGGTGCCCGGCTGCAGTAACTGCCGCGCACTGTCAGAATCAGGCGGTCAGCGCGGTGCCCAGGCACATACGTTCACCGTAAGCGCTACCGCCGCCGCGGATCTCCTTGAATCACCATTGTTCTATGCCGCGAAATGGGGTGGCTTTGACGATAGCGATGACGACAATACCCCCAATCTGCAGACCGAATGGGATGTGAAAGATACCAGCGGGGCGGTCGTAAGCGGTGGTGACGGAATCCCCGACAATTTCTTCTTCGTGACCAACCCGGGTGCACTCGAAGACGCCTTGAACACCATCTTCAACAAGATTCTCGAACGCGTATCGTCGGGCACCTCGGCGGCCGTGGTCGCCAACGACCGCATCGGCAACGGGGCGCTGTTCCAGGCCGTTTATGATCCTTCCAGGCAAGATGCCAGCAGGAACGAAGCAAAATGGATCGGCACCTTGCATGGTCTGTGGATCGACAGCGAAGGCTTCATCCGCGAAGACTCCGGCACCAAGGGTACGCTGGAGGACTACAACACCGACCACGTGGTCGAACTCTTCTATGACGAAACCGACCGACGCTCCAAATTGCGGCGCTTCGCGAGCGAAGAAGACGACACTTTTGTAGAAGGCGATTCGGATGTCGCAGAACTTTCCACGCTAGACACGATCTGGAACGCGCGTGACCGCCTGGCCGATTTATCGGATACCGATATTCCCAACCAGCGACCGTACACCGAGACCGCTGATACCGGCCGGCATATCCTGACCTGGATTGATGCCGATACCGACGGCGCGGTGGACTCGGGGGAAACGGTCGACTTCGTGGCCGACAGTTTCGACTCGGACACCTTCATGTGGCTCGACACGGACACTGCGGCAGAGGCACCGGATCTGGTCAACTGGACCCGCGGACAGGAAATCGACGGATTCCGCCCGCGAGTACTGGACTATGCAAATAACGGCGCGACCACCGAAGGCGGGCACACCGAGATCATGCGACTCGGCGATATCGTGCATTCCACCCCGATTTCAGTCGCCGAACCGCGCGAAGCGTTCGATGTCCTGTTCGGCGATGATACCTATCGCGAATTCCGCGATCTGTACCTGAATCGCCGGCAAGTCGTGTACGTCGGCTCTAACGACGGCATGATCCATGCGTTCAACGCCGGCTTTTTTGATGTTTCCGATAAGGCATTCAAGCTGTCGGGCGACCATAGCGAAGTTGCGCATCCGTTAGGCACCGAACTGTGGGCCTATGTCCCGAAGAATCTGCTCCCGCATCTGCAATGGTCGGCGCGCCAGGACTATTCCCATGTCTATGGCGTGGATAACGCCGCACGGGTTTTCGACGTGAAGATTTTTGATGACAGTGATTCGGATCATCCGGGCGGCTGGGGCACAATTCTGATCGCCACCATGGCTTACGGCGGTGGGTCGGATGAAACTGGCATCACGGTGGATACTGCACAGGACGGCGTGGGTGCCGCCGACGGTGACAGTGACACGCGCGATGACGTCAAAACGAAGTCCGCAGTGGTCATCCTCGATATCACGAACCCCGAAGAGCCGCCGGTCGTGCTGGCTGAACTCACGCCCTCGAACCTGCAGTTTACGACTTCGGTGCCGCAGGCGGTCGTTATTCACGATCTCGAGGATGGCAATCCGAATAAGTGGTTCCTCGTGATGGGCTCAGGTCCGTCAGACCTCGCGTCGGGGTCATTCAAGACTGGTGCCGGCACTCAGTACGCGGATCTCTTCGTCTATGATCTGTCGAAGCTAGCGGACGGTCTGGACGACGGGACTGTGGAAGAAGTGGCCGGTCTCACCTTGCGTAGGTCTTTGGAGGACGGCTCGGATGCGAACAAAAACGCCAATGTCTATATCGGCGACGTGACGGGCGTCGATTATGATTTCAACTACGAGAGCGACGCAATCTATTTCGGTACTGTGGGTCCGTCGTCGGATGATACCGCCGACAATCAGGGCAGCCTGTTCCGGGTGTCCATCAACGAAGACGAGGACCCTTCCGAGTGGTCGAAACCGTTCGAACTGATCACGGGACTGAACCAGCCGTTCGCGAAAGCGCCCACCTTGCAACTGGATGACCGGTTGCGCCACTGGGTGATGGCGGCGAGTGGCCGTTTTGAAGTCACTAACGACCGCGAAACCACCTCGACCCAGACTTTGTATGGGGTGGTCGACCCAATAGAGAATGTATCCACTGATACTGATCCTGATCTCAAGGTCGGAGAACTTGTTGACGTCACGAATGCGCGCGTCTTTTCAAATGGCATCTCCTTTGATGGAACCACGACCACCACGGAGACCCAGAAATCCCTGCGCGCCAAGGTGCTTGAAGCCGGCGGGTGGAAGCGCGATTTCGAAAGCAACGGCACCTTACCGTCCGAGCGCGGAGTGAGCGGCATGACGGCGATTGGTGGCGTCATTCTTGTGCCGGCGTTCACGCCGGACACCGCACTGTGTACGGCGGAAGGGTCAAGTACCTTGCTCGGGCTCTCCTTCCTCACTGGCACCGCAACGGCAACTGGCGTATTCGGCGATATTCCCTGCGACTGCGATGATGGTGTAACCGAAATGCCGCCGACGCCGATGGACGGTTCAGGCAGCGATCCCGATGGCTACACGGTGGTCAAGTACGAAGGTAAGCTTGAAAAGCCGAATGTCACCCGCAACGCCAATTCAGCATCTGATCGCGGAGGGTCTGGAGATGGCGGAAACGGCCCGACGGGTGGCCGCGCCTGTGCCACAACTTCGACTGCCGCCATTGCGTGTAACGCGGTGGATTTTGATGACCAGATTTTCAATGGCGAGATCTCCTGGCGCGAACATCGCAATGAACAGTAACGCCGCAACTCACTCAAAGTTCGACCGGCCTTGCCGCCGGTCGTCGCCCGGAGACCTTTAGATGATCGTGATACAAGCAAAGAAGTCGGCGCCTACCCGCGCGAAGCAGCTGGGCATGACCCTAATCGAACTGATGATAGTGGTGGTGATCGTGGGCATCCTCGCCTCCGTCGCCTATCCGGGCTATCAGGAATACACGCGGCGGGCCAAACGCGCGGAGGCCAAGGCGCTGTTATCTGAAATCTCAGGGCGCATGGAACGCTATTACTTCGATAACACCACTTACACCGAAGATCTCACCGATCTGGGATATGCCGAAACTGATCCGGAATCCGCCGAAGGGCACTACACCGCGAGCCTGGAAGACGGGCCTTCGGGCAATATCACCACCAGCTATCTGGCGCGCGTCACCCCTGCCGGCAGCCATAACGATCCGAAGTGCGATGAAATGACCTTGGATTCACGAGGGACCAAGGGAACCAACGTATCAGGGAACGAAGACGAGTGTTGGCGCTGAGCGGGTCAATGGATAGGTCGCGAACTTTCCAGGTGCGCTACGCGCAATTATCTAATTGGATTGCTTCGCGTTTGCGCGTCACGACGGCGCCAATGGCCTACGGCAAATTTCCGGAGGTCCTTACCGTCAAAAGATCCTTCAGAACAAAGCTCGTCCAATTGCTGGTGGGCGTGAGTGCAATCATGGTGGGTTCGGCTACCTCAGCTGAGATCTATCAATGGAAAGATAAGGACGGGCAAACCGTGTTCTCGGAAACCGCGCCTCCAGATGCGGCAGGTAAAGTGGTTAAACCGAAGTTCGGCAAGGAATCGCCGGCCGCGATTGAGAAGCTGAAGGCGCAAACTGCGCCACCCAAGGTTGTACCGGAAGGGGCCAGCAAAACCGCCGCGAAGCCGAAAGAACCCACGGTGGCCGAGAAAAAAGCAAACTGCGCAAAAGCGCGCGACATCTTGACTCAGCTCAAAACTTCAACCCGCCTGCGGGTTAAGGACGAAAAGGGCGAGGTTTCGTACGTACCCGAGGCGGATCGCAAGAAACGCGTCAGTGATACTCAGAAGAGCATTGATTCCTGGTGCAAATAGCGCGAGTGTCGCGCACCGCCTTCCCTCACTGACGCTTGCTCACGCCGCATACCCCGCGGCACGCACCAATTCACGCGGCAAACTGAACACCACCTGCTCTTTAATTCCCGGCACTTCATTCACGGCCTGGCCGCCCCACTCTCTAAGCCGTGCTACAACCTGTTCGACCAGCACTTCCGGTGCTGAAGCCCCAGCCGTGACGCCCACGCTGCGCTTGCCGGTGAGCCAGTCTTGCTGAATTTCTTCGGCGTTATCGATGAGGTAGGCGGCGATGCCCTGCTTCTCGGCGATTTCTTTGAGGCGGGTGGAATTGGAACTGGTTTGCGAACCCACGACCAGGATCAAGTCACAGCTGGCGAGTAAGGTCTTCACGGCATCCTGCCGGTTCTGGGTGGCGTAGCAGATGTCTTCCTTCTTCGGCCCGACGATTTTCGGGAAACGTTTGCGCAGCGCCTCGATGATGACGGCGGTATCGTCCATAGACAGAGTGGTCTGAGTGACGAAGGCGAGGAAGTTGGGATCTTTGACTTCGAGCTCGGAAACATCATCGACGGATTCGACGAGGTACATGCCGCCGCGTCCCTTGCGGGCACGGTATTGCCCGAGGGTGCCCTCCACTTCCGGGTGGCCCGCGTGGCCGATCAAAATGCATTCGCGGCCTTCCTGCTGGTAGCAGCCGACTTCCATGTGCACCTTGGTGACCAGCGGACAAATCGCGTCGAATACACGCAAGGTGCGCCGGGCGGCTTCCTCGCGCACGGCTTTGGACACGCCGTGTGCGCTGAAAATCACCGTGGCGTCGTCTGGCACCTCGTCGAGCTCATCCACGAACACCGCGCCCTTTTCACGCAGACCATCCACCACATATTTGTTATGGACCACTTCGTGCCGCACATAGACCGGCGCGCCGAATATCTCGATCGCGCGCTCAACGATCCCAATCGCGCGATCAACACCAGCGCAGAAACCGCGCGGATTTGCTAAGTGGATTTCCATAATTTTCTTCCTCTGATTTTCGCGGCAAATAGCCTGGGCATTATAGCCATCGATCTCAACCCTTCGCAGCACTGGCGACCGGCGGAACCACGAAGGTGCTGTAGATCAGCAGGGCAGCGCCGAGGGTAATCGCCGAATCCGCCAGATTAAAAGCTGGAAAGCGCCAAGTCTGGTAGTACACCTGGATGAAATCCACCACATAACCGAGCCGCATGCGGTCGATGAGATTCCCCAGCGCGCCGCCGAGAATGAGGCTCAACCCTCCCCGATAGACGGGAGACGACGCGGCCCGTAACAGCACCACCAGATAAGCGCTCACGCCGAGCGCCAGCGCCGAGAAGAACCAGCGCTGCCATCCGCCCTCATTCGCCAGAAAACTGAACGCGGCGCCAGGATTGTGCAACAACGTGAGATTGAGGCCCGGCAGCACCGCGCGCGGTTGCGCATAGATCAGCCAATGACTCGCAAGAATCTTCGTGAGTTGGTCAAGTCCAACCACCGTCACCGCCAGCGCGAGCCACGCACGAAAGTGTGGGACAGCGCTCGTCACGGTGCTGCGCGCGCCAGAATTTTGCGGGTATCCGCGCAATCCACCCGAATTTGCGCGGCCAGTGCAGCGAAATCCGTGAACGGCAAATCGCCGCGAATTCGCTCGACGAAGTCGACGCAAAGATAGCGCCCGTAGCAATCTTCGTCATAGTCCAGCAGATGCACTTCCAACACCCATTTCTCGCCATTGATGATCGGCCGCGTGCCGACATAAGCGACTCCCGGCCATGACATCTCGCGTACACCCTGCACCCACACCGCAAATATGCCCTGCAGTGGCGAGCGTCGCCGTGCGAGATTCAGGTTCGCCGTCGCAAAGCCCATGGCGCGGCCATTCTTATTGCCGTGCACGACCCGCCCCGAGATGCGGTAGGGATGACCGAGCAGCTCGGTTGCCAAGGCAAAATCTCCTTCCAGCAACGCGGCACGTACGCGAGTGCTGCTCGCGCGTTCGTGATGCGCGAGAAAGGCGCCGGTGTAATCAATCTTGAAATCATACTGGGCGGCGAAGCGTTGGAGCGTGGAATAATCACCGCCACGATCACAGCCAAATCTAAAATCGTCGCCCACGATCAGCCCCTTAATGCCCAAGGTGTTGACCAGAAATCCTTCGATGAATTGCGCAGCGGTGAGCGCGGCAAGTTGGGCATCGAAATGCAGCACCACTAATCGTTCCACACCGCATTGCGCCAACAGCAGACATTTGTCGCGCAGGCTACTGAGGCGGGAAGGCGCCGAGTCGCCGCGAAAATACTCTGCAGGCTGTGGCTCGAAAACAATCACTGTGGCTGGTAAGTCAGTTGCGCGGGCCAGCTGAAGTAGTTTTTTAATCACCGCCTGGTGCCCGCGATGCACGCCATCGAAATTGCCAATGCTCACCACACATCCGCGGTGGGCTGGGCGAACATTGTGCAACCCTCGGATAATCTGCATGGCGTGCGCGCGGTCTCGGTTACGGCAATGAGGAACGCTGGGGATTATAGCGCTGGCTTTGGTTGTGCTACATGACGCGGGCGAATTCCCAGGAGCCCGCAGAGCACGGCGTAAGTGAGAACACCCGCCACCAACAAAATCCCGAGGTGAAGCGCACGCGCAGACAAATCCCACGCGCTCCACTGCGCGATCGGATCGTTCAAGAAGTGGAGCGTGAAGGCCATGCCCGTCACCGCCAAGGTGATACGCGCGAGGTACGGCCACCAGCCGGCACCGGGGCGATAGATCTTTTCTTTCAACAATATTCGTAGCAACAGGCCGGCATTGATGAAGGCAGCTAACGAGGTGGCGAGTGCGAGGCCCGCGTGCTGCAGCGGCCACACCAGGATGAGATTCAGAATGACATTGCTGATCAGCGCCACGATGCCAATTCTGACCGGCGTGCGAATATCCTGGCGGGCAAAGAATCCGGGCGCAGCAACCTTCACCAAAATGAAGCCGCTGAGACCGAAGGCGTAAGTCACGAGGCTGCGCGCCGCCATCACCACATCGAATTCTGTCATCTGGCCATATTGAAACAAGGTACTCAGAATCGGCGCCGCCAACACCGCGAGACCGATGGCGGACGGTATCGTAATCAATAATACCAGGCGCAAGGCCCAATCCAGGGTATCGGAGAAGCGCTGGTGATCCTGCCGCGCATGGTGCTCGGATAAGCTCGGCAGGATGACAGTGCCGAGCGCAATGCCAAATATCCCCAACGGAAATTCCATTAAGCGATCCGAGAAATACAGCCACGAGATACTGCCTTCGCGCAGGAAGGACGCAATCAAGGTATCTACCAAAAAGTTGAGCTGAGCCACCGACACGCCGAAGATGGCGGGCAGCATCAGGCGCAAGATCCGCTGCACCCCAGGATGCTGCCAGTGCCAGCGGGGGCGCGGCAAAATCCCCGCACGATAGGCGGCAATGATCTGCAGACCGAGTTGCAGGATGCCACCGACGAATACGCCGACCGCAAGCGCCATGATGGGTTGTGCAAGCAGCGGCGCGAGCCAGAGTGCCGCCGCAATCATCGCCACATTTAACAACACCGGGGTGACGGCCGGAATCGCAAAATGATTAAAGGTATTCAGGATTCCGGCCAGCAACGCAGTGAGCGCGATAAACCACAGATAGGGAAAGGTGAAGCGCAACAACGTGACGCTTAGGTCAAAGCGCGCGTGATCATCCACAAAGCCAGGTGCAAATACCGCGATGATGACTGGCGCGGCAAGTATGCCGAGGACGGTCAGCAAGAGCAGAATCCCCGCGAGCGCGCCGGTCACAGCATCGGTCAGTGCGCGGACTTCCGCGGGTGTGCGTTCGGCCTTATACCCGCCGAGCACTGGCACAAAAGCCTGGGAGAAGGCGCCTTCGGCAAACAGCCGACGGAACAGGTTGGGGATTTTGAAGGCGACAAAAAAGGCATCGCTCGCCGCCGACGCCCCGAACACGGCGGCGATCACCGAATCGCGCGCCAAGCCAAGGATGCGCGAAATGAGTGTCATCTGCCCCACCAAAAGGGTTGCGCGAAGCAGATTCTTACTCAGCGTGAAACGCCTCCGGCGTAAAGGACTGCCCCGCAGCGAGGCCGCGCGATTATAGTCGAGCGAGGGGACCTGAGGCGCGGTTTATTCGGTTTTGGGATTGACACTCTGGGCGTAAATGCGCATATTTCGCCCCCCTCTCACCAGATTCCGACGGAGCCCAACTTGGCCAATACCGCCCAGGCAGAAAAACGTGCCAGACAATCCGAGCGGCGCCGCTTGCATAACGCCAGCCGCAAGTCCCAATTTCGTACGCGTTTGAAGCAAGTCATCAAAGCGATCGAATCCGGTGACAAAGACGCCGCCAAAGCCGCCTACGCCGCCGCCGTGCCGCTCATCGACAAAATGACCAAGACCGCGCTGGTTCATAAGAACAAGGCCTCACGCCATAAATCCCGCTTGAACACGCGTATTAAGGCGATGGCCTGAGGTCCGCGGAGTGCCCTAGTCATAGGTCGGATGAGCGCAGCGTTATCCGACATCTCCCAGGCGACACAACGTCGGATAACGCTGCGC
>CAMATU010000142.1 GCA_945861225.1 Klebsiella pneumoniae | reverse complement strand
GCACCCACCCCACCGAACGAAGACGCCCCCGCGTGCCACGCGCGGGCCGTCACGGGCACGTACTGCACCACCTGACCATCGCGCGCAATTAGAAAATGGGTTGATACGCGCAAACCCGCCAAATCCGCCAAACCTGGATGGTCGGCGGCCTGTAATTGGTTCATGAACAGCGCATCGATGTAGGTGCCACCGAACTCCTGCGGCGGCAGGCTGATCGCGTGGATCACGACCAGATCGATGCACGTGACCGGCGGGCGTTCATCAAAATTGGGTGAGCGCCGGTGACGGGCAGCGGGCCACCAGCCTCCTACGAACGCATTCATCGGATCACAACGTGCGGTATATTGCCCATTGGTCCAATTATTGATCGCCCGAGGAACTGTTGCATGGCTTCATCTCGCTTTGAGCGCGGCGCGACGGTAATCGATTATTTCGCAGATCTTGCAGCGTCAGTCCGTCAGGCATTGCATGAGGATATCGGTGCTGGCGATCTCACTGCCAGTTTGGTCCCCGCAACGCGCCGTGCGGTAGCCACTGTGGTCGTCCGCGAACCGGCCGTGCTATGCGGAACGCGCTGGTTTGAGGCGGTTTACGCCGCACTCGACAGCACGCTGCGCGTTAACTGGCATTTTCAGGACGGCGCGCGGTTAGCGGTGAACGACACCGTGTGTGAAATCGAAGGCCTTGCACAGGCTGTGGTCAGCGGCGAACGAACCGCGCTGAATTTTCTCCAGACCCTGTCGGGGACAGCCACCGTCACTGCGCGCTATGTGGCGCAACTCGCAGGTACCCATACGCGCTTGCTCGATACCCGCAAAACCCTCCCGGGCTTACGCCGTGCGCAGAAATATGCCGTCAAATGCGGTGGGGGTTATAACCACCGCGCCGGGCTCTACGACGGTGTGCTCGTGAAAGAAAATCATCTCAATGCGGCCGGCGGGATTACCCCGGCGTTGCAGGGCTTGCGCGGCCGCGGGGTCGCCGTTCCAATTGAAGTGGAAGTCGAAAGCTGCGCACAAATCGAGGAGGCGATTAGCGCCGGCGCCGATATGTTGCTGCTCGATAATTTCTCTCTGCCGAACCTGCAGCAGGCGGTCGCGTTGACGCGCGGCAGAGTGCCGTTGGAGGCTTCCGGCGGATTTGGTTTCGACGATCTACCCGCCATTGCGGCGACCGGGGTGGACTATGTGTCAGTAGGCGGCCTCACCAAACACCTCCGCGCAGTCGATTTCTCGCTGCGCATCACGCGCGCGGAGGACGTCTGAAATGTCGGTGTTCGAAGAACTCCTGGGCGCGAGCGCAGGGGATCTATTGAAAGCGCTGTACAAGGCCGCCGCGAACCGTGAACAGGAAGCGCCCGGCCGGCGCTCACGCGCAATCGCGCGCAATCTCGGTCTTACGCACTGCCAATTACTGTGCGCGGTGGGCTTCAATTCCAATATCCACGAATTGCCTGACGTGACGATTTTGCTCGGCTTCGCCACTTACGACGCACTCGCTAAGACGCGCAACGAACACTTCGTGAATGACACCTATGACCGCTTAGGGATCAAAGACGTGCTTGCGATCTATCTGCATGTCGCGCGTGATTCCCGTCACCTGCAAATCATGCAATACCTGATTACGAGCCGTCTGCGCAAGATCGAGGAGCGGATCGAAGCGACAGTGAATTCACTGGTGATCGAGCGTTATAAGAAAGAGATGCGCGCCATCTACAGCGATGGCGTTGCGCAATTTGACTTCGTCGACGAGCGCCTGCGCAACACCCACAGTGGCTTTCGTGCCCTGCTCAATGAAGTCACATTGATTGTCGAGAGCCGCCTGATCCCCGTGGGGGATCTGTTCTTCCGCGAGAATATTTTGCCGGAAGAGAAGCGCCGCCTGATCCTCAAGGGCTTTGTGCCGCGCCATCTCATTGAAACCCGCCTGGAGGAAACGACGATCTCGCCGCAGGAACGCAAAGTGCTGGAAGAGCAGCTGCGGCTGATGCCGTGATCGCACATTTATAGGTCGGATAAGCGCAGCGTAATCCGACATCGTATCGCCAATAATGATGTCGGATTACGCTGCGCTTATCCGACCTATGAAGACTACGAAGACTGTCAAGACTCCCGTTTGAACGAGATTGTGGGAGCGCCTTTAGGCGCGATAGAGCCAACGACCGCGCACTGAATCGCGGCTGAAGCTGCTCCTACAAGCGATATCTTCGAGGCCCGTTTTATTTAGAGCGCCCCGCCAACGCGATCCAGGTTTCGACCACCGTATCTGGATTCAGCGAGATACTTTCAATGCCCTGCGCCAGCAGCCAGGCGGCGAGATCCTCGTGATCGGAAGGTCCTTGACCACAAATACCAATGTACTTGCCAGCCGCGCGACAAGCGGAAATCGCGCGCGCCATCAGGAATTTGACCGCGTCGTTGCGCTCATCAAAGAGGTGCGCAACCAGCCCCGAGTCGCGATCAAGGCCCAAAGTCAACTGGGTTAAATCATTCGAGCCGATTGAGAAACCATCGAAATACGGCAGGAACTGCTCGGCCAGCAAGGCATTGGACGGCAGCTCGCACATCATGATTACGCGCAGACCATTCTCGCCGCGCTGCAAGCCATAGCGCTCAAGCAGGTCAATCACCTGCGCCGCTTCTTCGGGCGTGCGTACGAAGGGCACCATCACTTCCACATTGGTGAGGCCCATCTCATCGCGCACCCGCCGCAGGGCTTCACATTCCATCTCAAAACAGGGCCGGAACGATTCTGCGATATAGCGCGAGGCGCCGCGAAAACCGAGCATCGGATTTTCTTCATGCGGCTCGTAAAGTTGACCTCCAATGAGATTCGCGTATTCGTTGGATTTAAAATCAGACATGCGCACGATCACCGGATACGGCGCAAACGCCGCACCGATTGTGGCAATTCCTTCAATCAAGCGGCCGACGAAGAATTCACGCGGAGAACCATAGGCTGCAATCAATGGCGCGATGGTGGCTTGCAGATCGGCGGGCAGGGTGTCGTAAGCAAGCAACGCCTTGGGATGAATGCCGATCATGCGGTTGATGATGAACTCCAGCCGCGCCAAGCCCACGCCTCGGTGCGGCAGATTGGCGAACGCAAACGCGCGATCCGGATTGCCGACATTCATCATAATCTTGACCGGCACTTCCGGCATCGAGTCGAGTTCGATTTCGCGCCGCACGAATGGCTGCAAACCGGCGTAGACGAAACCGCTGTCGCCTTCGGCACAGGACACCGTCACCGCCTGGCCATCCACGACCCGCACCGTCGCGTCACCACAGCCAACCACCGCCGGCACGCCAAGTTCGCGCGCAATGATTGCCGCGTGACAGGTCCGGCCGCCGCGGTTGGTCACAATCGCCGCCGCGCGCTTCATCACCGGCTCCCAATCGGGATCCGTCATGTCCGTCACTAACACGTCCCCATCGCGCAGATCTGCCATCGTGGACAAATCGGTGATCACCCGCGCGACACCAGCACCGATGCGCTGTCCGATGCTGCGGCCTTCCACCAGCACGTCGCCGCGGGCTTTGAGATCGAAGCGCTCGATAATCTGGCTCGACCGGCTTTGCACGGTTTCTGGTCGCGCCTGCACGACATAGAGCTTGCCATCAAGTCCATCACGCGCCCATTCAATATCCATCGGGCGTGCGTAATGTGCTTCGATCAAAAGCGCCAGTCGCGCAAGTTCGTGGGCGTCTTCATCCGAGATTGAAAAGCGCTGCCGCTCCTGCGCGGAGACTTCACTGGTCACGACCGAGTGACCGTCACGGGACACCGCCGCATAGGTCATGCGCACATGCTTGCTGCCCAGATTGCGCCGCAAGATCGCCGGCCGGCCGGCCCGTAAACCCGGCTTGTAGACATAAAACTCGTCCGGGTTTACGGCGCCCTGTACCACCAGCTCGCCGAGCCCATAGCTGGCGGTGATGAACACCACGTCACGGAAGCCCGATTCGGTATCCAAGGTAAACATCACGCCACTGGCGCCGACATCGCTGCGCACCATGCGCTGCACGCCGGCTGACAAGGCAACCTTGTGATGATCAAAGCCGTGATGCACGCGATAGGAAATCGCACGATCATTGAACAGCGAGGCAAAGACATCCTTGATGCGGCGTTTAACTTCCGCGATCCCGGTGACATTAAGGTAGGTTTCTTGCTGACCGGCGAAGGACGCGGTAGGCAAATCTTCGGCGGTGGCGGAGGAGCGCACGGCGACCGAGAACTCCTGGCCCGTGCCTGCACACATTTGTGCATAGGCCCCATCGAGCGCGGCTTCGAAAGCCCCCGGCAGTGGCGTATCGAGCACCCACTGGCGGATCTCGCGTCCGGCGGCAGTCAACGCACCAACATCATTCGTGTCCAGTGCCGTAAGCCGTGCCTTGATCCGAGCGTCGAGACCTTGCTGTGCCAGAAATTCCTGAAATGCCTCGGCAGTCGTGGCAAAGCCACCTGGCACCCGCACGCCGGCCGCACTCAAGTGCCGGATCATCTCGCCGAGAGAGGCGTTCTTGCCGCCCACCCGGTCAATCTGATCAATACCGGTCTGGTCGAGGCTGACGATATAATCGGTCATGCGATTTCCTGCTGCTTGGACTTGTGATTACTGGCACCGGCCAGGATTTTACCTGACTCATCGTTATCCGCTAAGGAATCTCTACAAATGAAGCGCCGGGTCTTTTTCGTCTCCGATCGCACCGGGATCACTGTCGAGACCCTGGGCCAAAGCCTTCTCACGCAATTTCCCGCTACCGAATTCGTCGCGCGCACACTCCCCTTCGTGACCAATCAACTCGCCGCGCAAAATGCGGCAGACATTATTCGCAGTGCCTGCCACGAAGATGGTCAGCCGCCACTGGTGTTCAGTACCCTGACCGATCCGGCCACGCAATACATTATCGCTTCGAGCAATGAACATGTGTTCGATCTGTTCGGCACCTTCATCGAACCGCTGGAAGACGCGCTGGGCCAGGAATCTTCGCACACCGCAGGGCGGATGCACGGCATTGGTGACGTGCTGGCCTATGAACGGCGCCTCCGCGCGCTTAATTTCACCCTCAGTCACGACGATGGCCTGAGTACCCGCGATTTGAATGAATCGGACGTAGTGCTGATCGGGGTCTCCCGCTGTGGCAAAACGCCGACTTGTTTATATCTCGCAATGCACTATTCACTGAAGGCCGGTAACTATCCGCTGACGGAAGACGACTTCGAAAGCACCCGCCTCCCGCCGGCGTTAGTGGCCTGTCGCCATAAACTCTACGGGCTCACCATCGTGCCGGAACAACTGAGTCGCATTCGACACGAACGCCGCCCGCAGGGTGTGTACTCCACGCTCGCCCAATGTCGCAGCGAAGTCGCGCGGGCCGAGGCCTTGTTCCGTACTGAGAACATTCAATTTTTAGATACGACAACAGTCTCGATCGAAGAGATCGCCGCCACCGTGGTGCGCGATCAGGGGCTGCGTTAAGGACCCGGCAAGATTATTTCCGCCCGGGTCCTACGGCTCAACCATAAAGCGCAAGTCGCTCGCATCCCAGAACTTCGCCACATAGCGGCCCGGTCGTGCGAGCACCGGATCGCTGAAGCCACCGGTCACCAGCAACATGCCGGGCTCCAGCTTCCAGCCTTGGGCAAGCGTTTTGTTGATGAGCCAAAACAACGCGGTTTGCTGACTTCCCATCACACTTACCGCGCGCCCGCGATCCACTACTGTTGAATTGTGTGAAAGCTCCACCAGCACCCCATTCACGGTGGCCGAATCCGTCGTGGCTAAAGGTTTCCCAACCAATAAACGCGCGAACGCGACATTGCCGGCGACGAGATCTGTCCCACTCACCCCGCCTTCCCGTTCAAAGCGAAAGTCTGAAAAATCGACCACCGGCATCACCGCACCGACCAACGGCACGAGTTGGGCAAGATCGGTCAACGGTTGGGTGACCGGGGCTTTCAACACGAAGCCGAGGGCGGGGGCGATCGTCAACCGCTTGAAATCTCGCAGGTGCAAGGTCACATCGCCGCGCAACAAACCGTGCTCGAACACCACGCCAGCCACTGGTTCGCGCACATTGAACTCAACCTGGCCACGCGGTCGGGTGAGACCCGCCTTGAAGCCACGGATGTGGTCAGTCGCGCTTAAATTTTGCACCACGAGTTTCTGAATTGCGTAGGCATCGAGCAGATTCAAGCCCGCGCCGTAGGCAGAGAGCACCGGCAACGGCTGCTTGGCTTTGATTTGCGTCGCGACCACTGTCGCCCAGTCCTGCAAAGTTGACCACGCGAGCACGTGCGCGCTGAACCACAGCAAACCAATCAAGGTGGTAGCGCGAATCATGCTCGGAAGCGCGAAATCAATGGTTAGGTAGCACTGTTTTTGTGAAGGCAGCCTGCGCGCCGGTCAGACAGCGCAATTCTAACCGCCGCGCTGCCGACTTGACGACGCCGAGCGGCAAACGTGTAATGGCGCGAGGCGCGGCAATTCTACCCGACGCAACCCCCGCCACCGCAAGCGAACCAGGATTACCAAGGACTCGCGCCGATCTCCGCGCAGATCTCCGCCATCTAATGCAAACCCACACTTCAAATTATCGGCACCCGACCTGCAGGCGCAGCACCAGCCCACTGGCCAGCGCGTTGCTGTTATTCGTCACTTGCGGCACCAGTGCTGCGCCCGCGCTCCCGCCAGCCGAGTACGCGCTGTACTCGGCCCTGTTGAACCACGGTCTGGAGCAAACCGCGCAGCAAGCCGTGATTGCAGATCTCACTACTGGCGATCCCGCGCGCATTGTGACTGGCGGTCCGCCGACCGCCGCTCGCGCGCTGGAGCTGAACACCACCTTAGAGCTCTTGCAGGAGTGGTGGCGCCTGAACCAGCAGACATTTCCGTTGACCGCTAATTTCAAACTGCGCATCCCGTATGTGATGTTCAAAGAAGCGGATCGCGATCTGCTTTTTCGGGGTGATGAGCCGATTGCTGGCTGGAAGTTATTTTTCGCCCGTTATGCCGGCAGCAGCGGGGTGGTGCGACTCTCGCGCGTGGCCTTCGATGCGCAGCACTTGCAGGCGCTGGTTTATCTTGAGTTCCAATGCGGACCCGAATGCGGCTCCGGACGGCTGGTCCAGATCGCCCGCGATCCGAACGGACAGTGGCAGGTGCAGAGCGGTGAATTAATTTGGATCGCCGGTCCGCGCGCAGCGCCCCCTAAACCATGAAAAAACTGTGCGTGTTTTGCGGTGCGCGGGTTGGCCACCGTCCAGCCTACCAGGCCGCCGCGCGCGAACTCGGCGGCGCCCTGGCGGCGGCCGGCTGGGGCCTCGTCTATGGCGGCGGAAGGGTCGGCCTCATGGGTGAGGTCGCCGACGCAACTCTCGCCGCCGGCGGCTATGTCACCGGCGTCATTCCAGCCTTCCTCAACCGCCGAGAAATTTTGCATCCAGGGCTAGCGAGCTGTCATATGGTTGGGGATCTGTTCGAGCGCAAATCCATGATGATGGAAATTGCGGACGCCTTTGTGGCGCTGCCAGGTGGCATTGGCACTTACGACGAGTTGCTCGAAGTAATCGCCTGGCGTCAGCTGGGACAGCTCGACAAGCCCGTCGCCGTGCTCGACATCGAAGGCTACTTCCAACCCTGGCTCGCAAGTTTGCGCCACGCGGTGGACGCAGGCTTCGTCGACCCCGTCGAACTCGACAAGCTTCACGTGGTGCCGACAGTACATGCATTGTGCACCCTGTTGGAGATCCGGTGACCAACGCGACTCGCTTCCGTGCGGTAGTCTTTGACATGGACGGCGTGTTGATCGATTCCGAGCCGATCATCCGCGCCGCCGCGCAATTGGCGGCGATTGAACTCGAACACGAGGTGACCGACGAATTCTACGCCAGCGTGATCGGCCTGCCTGGCGTGCAGGTTGAACGCGCCTTCATGCTGGAATTTGGCGCCCAGTTTCCGCTCGCCGATTATCGGCAGCGCTTCGAGCGGCGCTACCACGAACAGATCAATACGCGCGGGCTCGTGGCCAAACCCGGCATCTCGGATTTGCTCGATACGTTGACTGCACGCGGCGTGCCCATTGCAGTGGCCACGTCCACCCGCGCTGGCAATGCGCAGCGCGCGCTGGCCGCCGCCGGGCTCCTGTCACGCCTACCGGTGTGTGTGACCGGCGATCAGGTGCAGCAAGGCAAACCTGCGCCGGAAATTTTTTTGACGGCCGCCGCTCGACTTGGCATCGCGGCCCAACAGTGTATTGCGGTGGAAGATTCCGAAGTCGGCGCGCGCGCCGCAGTCGCTGCCGGCATGTGCACCTTGCTGGTCCCTGACTTGAAGCCTCCCAGCCACGAACTGGCCGCGCTGGTTAATGAAGTGCTGTCGTCGATGCCGCTCGCGGCAGCCCGCATCCTGCATCTCCTGACCCACCATTGAGCGCCCGCCATGCCACTCCGTCTCATCCGTTCGTTACTGATATTCAGTTTGCTGAGCACCAGTCTCAGCGCGCAGGAAACAGCGCCTGCACCCACCGTCACGGCCGAACAGGCCCTGGCTGCCTATGATCGGTTTCGGCGCGCGCCCGAACAATCACTCCAAGAAGCCCCCACGTTCCTGCGCTATATGCAAGGCGGTGCAGTCCATACAGTGCTCAATAATCGGATCTTATTTTGGATGTATCGCGACTTCCCACCGGATGTGCAGGCGGTGCTGTATGCCGCCTACATGGGTGGCAATCTCGACTCGCAGTTACGGACTCAAAAGCGCGGCGACGATCCAGCGGCGGGTATTGCGGCGACCCTTAGCGCCTATGCCGCACTCAAGAAAACACACCCAACCTTGGTGCTCACCGAACTCGAGACGCTCGCCAGCGCGCAGGCCAATGGTCGGCTCACCGAGGCCGTCGCGGCCCTGGCCGACACTAGTCCGGCCACCCCGTGACCAAGCGCGCCACCCCGCGCGGCACCGGACCTTTTGTGCGTGACACCTTGGCCATCATTTACGATTTCGATGGCACGCTCACCCCGCAGCCAATGCAGGAATACACGGTGCTGCCGCAACTCGGGATTTCACCGGAGGCTTTCTGGCAGGAGGTCAACCATGAAGTGCGCGCCACTGGGGGAGATGCGATCCTCACCTACATGCGCTTACTGGTCGAAAAAATAGAAGCCAACAAAGCGCACCTCAGCCGTGATGCGCTGCGCCGGCTGGCGCGCAGTATTCAGTACTATCCCGGGGTCGCTGGTTGGTTTGAACGCATCAATGCCTATGTGACGGGTTGTTCAAGGGGCTTGGTGCAAACCCGCCATTACATTATTTCCGCCGGCCTGAGCGAAATCCTCGAAGGCATTTCCATCAAGCACCATTTCGAACGAATTTACGCCTCGCAGTATCATTTCAATCACCACGAAGTCGCCTGCTTCCCCACCGTGGTCATCAATGACACCAGCAAAACCCAGTATCTGTTCCGGATCAATAAGGGACGCGAAGCCGCCGGCGAATCGATCAACGAATACATGCCGGAAGCGGAACGTCCGATCCCTTTCACCCACATGCTCTACATTGGTGACGGCCTGACGGATGTGCCGTGCATGACGGTCACCAAAAAATACGGTGGCTTCGCGGTCGCCGTGCACAACCCGGCGGCTGCGGCCTCGGTTGAGACCTGTCGTGAACTGGTGCGCGCCGAGCGCATCGATTATTTCGCGGCGGCCGATTACCGGCCCGGGCGAGTGCTGGAGAAAAGGGTCAAGACCTTGCTCGACCTCATCATCGCGCGCATTCAATTCGCGCGCGAACGGCATGCCTTTCTGCAAACTTTGGAATGATCGAGTCATGATGAAAATTTCGCGCCTGAGCCTGCTCTGTGTCATCCCGTTGCTTAGTCTGAGCGGTTGTCGTGCTCCCGATTTGAAACCGGATTTTTTAAAACGCGATAAGCCGGCAGTGACCGCCCCTGCCGCTGTCCAACCTACGGTGGACCCCTCACTCACCCCACGCGAACTGCTCACCGCGCGCCTGATCAATCCGCGCAGTGCCGAGTCCACGACCCCAGGCCTCACCGTTGGCAAGCTGATCGAATTCGCTGATCGCTATCTCGCCTGCGATTGTGCCAACACCCGTTTTGCGAAGGCCTGGCAGCGGGTGGCTGGGGGTTATGAGCTCTCCACCAATGCGGACCAGGTTCGTCCACTGCAATTTAAATGTGCGGGTAGCGCCGAGGCCCTGGAGTGTTATTTGACGGAGATTGACCGCGGGCCCGGTCTCACCAATCTCACCGAGCGGTTCATGCCGGGCAGCGATTTCATTACTTTCATCTATGCGCATGGCCTGAACTGCCCGCGCGTCGAGCCCTGCCCGGCGCCGGTTCCTGATCTCAAATAGGCCGTGGTTAAAGTTCGCTCCGGGCGCAACCGACATCCTGCGGGTGTCCCGCCACTCCCCTGTCGTTGCGAGCGCACGCGAAGCAATCCAGCAGAGTAAGAGCGATTGGGGGAAGCCCTGCGCGACGCATTCCGGCCACGCCAGGACAACTCGCAACACGCTTTACTTACGCTAAACTAACCGGGCGCCATCGCGCGCGGCCTTCGAGGAAGAAGAAATCACTATGGCCCCGATTGTCGCTCCGGATATTGATCCGCAAGAAACTACCGAATGGCTGGAAGCGTTGGCGGCAGTCGCCGAAACGGAAGGCATTGGGCGCGCGCATTATCTTCTCGAACGTCTGATCGAAACGGCGCGCCGCTCGGGGATTGATCTGCCCTATTCGGCCAATACGGCCTATCTCAACACCATCCCTCCGCATCTCGAACAGTACACGCCAGGCGATCCGGCGCTCGAATGGCGAATTCGTTCGATCAATCGCTGGAACGCGATGGCGATGGTAGTGAAAGCCAATCGCAAGAACAGCGAACTTGGGGGGCATATCGCGAGCTACGCTTCGGCGGCCACGCTCTACGAAGTGGGCTACAGCCATTTCTGGCACGCGCCGTCGGCGGACCATGGGGGAGATCTGCTCTTCATGCAGGGCCATTCCGCGCCCGGCGTTTATGCACGCGCGTACTTACTCGGGCTGATCAGCGAAGACCAACTCGACAACTTCCGTCAGGAAGTGGATGGCAAGGGACTGAGCTCCTATCCCCATCCCTGGCTGATGCCGGAGTTTTGGCAGTTCCCGACTGTCTCGATGGGCCTTGGCCCGATCATGGCGATTTACCAGGCGCGTTTCATGCGCTACCTGGAGCATCGCGGTCTCGCCAAAACTGCCGGACGCAAGGTATGGGCGTTCATGGGCGATGGCGAGATGGACGAGCCCGAATCCTTCGGTGCGGCGGCGCTCGCCTCGCGCGAGAAACTGGATAACCTGGTGTTCGTGATCAACTGCAATCTGCAACGCCTCGATGGCCCGGTGCGCGGCAACGGCAAGATCATTCAGGAACTGGAATCGGATTTTCGCGGCGCCGGTTGGAATGTGATCAAAGTGATCTGGGGCGCGGCCTGGGATCCACTGCTCGCGCAGGACACCAAGGGCTTGCTGCTGCGGCGCATGGAAGAAGTCGTCGATGGCGAATACCAGGCGATGAAGGCCTTCAATGGCGCCTATGTCCGCGAGCATTTCTTCGGCAAATATCCGGAACTCAAGCAGCTCGTCTCCAGCATGAGCGACGACGACATCTGGCGCCTGAATCGTG
>CAMATU010000141.1 GCA_945861225.1 Klebsiella pneumoniae | reverse complement strand
ACACGGAGGACACGGAGGGGAGAAAACCACGTCATCCCGGGCGGAGCCGCGCAAGCGGCGCAGACCCGGGATCCAGGGGCACTCAATGTTCACTATGGATCCCGGATAAGCGCGGTGCGCTTTCCGGGATGGCGGAAATGACTCTGTGGCGTCCGCGGTCAATCTAAATTATCGGGAAGCTGGAGAACCGCGTGGCTACATACCTAATCGACGGCCCCTACTTCGAAGAATTCACGCTCGGCCAGACTTTTGTCGCGCCGTCGATCACGGTCACTGAGGGCCATGCGGCGGTGTACGCCGCGCTGTTTGGCGACCGCATGCGGTTGCCTCTCGATCGCCATCTCGCGCAGAAAGTGACCGGCGATCCACGGGGTTTATGCCATCCCTATCTCGCGATGCACCTGGCTGCCGGCCAAACTACCTATGCTTCACAGCATGTGAAAGGCAATCTGTTCTATCGCGGCGTGAT
This sequence comes from Klebsiella pneumoniae, assembly GCA_945861225.1. Taxonomy (GTDB): domain Bacteria; phylum Pseudomonadota; class Gammaproteobacteria; genus CAIKBL01. The sequence goes on along the minus strand of CAMATU010000141.1, from coordinate 11,225 downwards.
ATTGCAGCGTCCGGTATTCATCGGCGATTCGCTCTACACCACGACCAAGGTCGTCGGGCTCAAACAAAACAAAGCGAAGGCCGGGCGCGCGGCCACTGGCATGGTCGCACTCGAAATGACCACCGTGAATCAGCATGACGAAGTGGTGCTGCATTTTTGGCGCTGTCCGATGATCGCGTGCAAGGATCCGGCAGCCAGCACCGGACACCACGACAATTTTGATTGGATAAAAAATACGTTTACTGCTGAGGAGCTGAATAGCGCCCTGCCATCAGGCTGGAATCTGGCGCCGTTGATTTGCGCGCTGACTGGCTTGCGCACGCCGCCGATCGCGCCTGGTGACGTGTTTGAAATCGCGCCCAAGGATACCGTGACGTCGGCGCCGGAACTGGTCCGCATGTCGCTCAATATCGCCTACACCCACACCGATGAAACCCGCAGTTACCTGGGTCAGCGGCTGGTCTATGGCGGCCACACCATTTCGCTCGCCCTCGCGCAGATCGGGCGCGCGCTGCCCAACCTGTTGCACATGGTGGCCTGGCGCCATTGCGATCATCTCGGCCCGGTGCTCGAAGGCGATCTAATCAGCACGCGTTTCAGCGTAGTGGATTGTCGGCCGGCGGAGGTCGGCGGGACACTTTACGATTTAGCGGTGGAGGCGTCGGCGCATCGAAAAAATAAAGACGGCGAGATGGTCGGTGAGAAAGTGCTCGATTGGGGGCTAGTGGTGTGGGGGGCTTGACGAAACTCTATAGGGCGGAGAAGCGCAGCGCCTTCCGCCGACAATCGTCGGATTGCGCTACCGCTTATCCGACCTATGACATACGGCGGCCAACTTTATGTGAGCGCGATTCGTCACAAACTCGCCGTGTGCCCACCATCCACCGTCATGAGATTGCCATTCATGTAGCGTGATGCATCCGACGCCAGGTAAATCAACGCGCCATCCAATTCCGAGGGATCCCCGAAGCGCTTGGCGGGGATTCGGTTGCGCAGTCGATCACCGGCAGGGGTTTGCAGCCATTCGTCATTCATCTCGGTTGTGAAATAACCGGGGGCCAACGCGTTCACCCGAATCCCACTCGTCGCGAGATCGATACACAGGTCACGGCCCAAGTTGATCAGGCCCGCTTTCGCCGCCGAATACGGCGCGAGATGCCCGATCGCGCGAATGCCGAGTACCGAAGCAATATTGATGATGCTCGCGCCGCGCTGATCAGCGAGACGGCGTTTGATGACTTCTTGGGCGAGCACCCAGGGACCCCGCAGATTGGTTTCGTAGACGGTGTCCCATTGTTCGTCGGTTAGCTTCTGAGGCGCTTTCGGGATTGCGATTCCGGCGTTGTTCACCAGCACGTCAATTGGCGCAATCGCCTCCACCGCCGTCACGACGGCGCGAATGTTGTCGCGATCGCGCGCGTCGAGCGCATAGGCCTCGCAGCGCCCCCCTGCGGCCCGCAGTTCGGTCGCCAGCGCTTCCAGTTTGTCGATGCCGCGTGAGCACAAGGCCACTCGTGCCCCGGCCTGTGTCAGCGTGCGGGCAAAGTGGCGTCCGAGTCCGCTGGAGGCGCCAGTGACCAGAATATGTTTTGCGGAGAGATCAAAAACTGAACTCAGAAAGGCTTTGGGATCCATCGATATTCTCCAGCAACGGACTAATTCAAGCCGAGCTTGGGCTTAACCCAGGTGGCCAGCTTCTTAATCGCTTCATCGGCTTCGGGCGCCGCGCCGGCCAGAAATTGAAATACATGCTGCATTTCTGGCCACACCTCGCAGGTGCAATCGACTCCCGCTGCTTTGGCGCGTTCGGCGAAACGCGTGGCATCAGAAAGCAGGGTTTCATGATCACCGACTTGGATATACATCGGCGGGAGGCCTGTTAAGTCGGCCAGCAAAGGCGAAGCCAGCGGATCTTTAGGCGACGCTCCACCGAGGAATGTAGCAGCCATATTCTTCAACACCGGCTCCTGCGCGATGGCATCGAGATGCGCGCGGGTCTTCAGGGATTCGCCGGTGATCTCCATGTCATACCAAGGTGACCACGGCATGATCGCAGCCGGCAGCGGCAGCTTGCGATCGCGCGCCGCGAGTACCATCGACGTGCAGAGTCCGCCGCCCGCCGAATCGCCGGTGGTCGCGATGTGGTTGGGTTTGATGCCCTGTTTCAACAGGGCTGCATAAACTTTAACCGCGTCCTCGACCTGTGCCGGATGCGGGGCTTCAGGCGCCCGACGATAATCGACGATCAGCGCACGACAGCCGACTGCCTTGGCAAAATGCCCGAACACTTTACGATGGCTGTACATCGACCCGACCACATAGCCGCCCCCATGCGTGCAGATCAGCACGCGATCTTGTGCACACCCCTTGGGCGTGCACTCGAAACAGCGCACCCCATCGATATCCACTTCCCGATAATCCACGTCGCGCGGCTCCGCCGTCACATCGCCCCAGTGGTCAAACAGCTCGCGCGTTTCTTCGAGCGTCATATTGGGATTGCTCCCCATCAAGCTCAACCAGCTCGCATATAGATTTTTCAGGGCTGCGGATTGCTTGCTTGCCATCGTGTGTTCTCCGGGGCTGGGGGTGAATCGTTTTGTGAGGGTCTATCAATTGTAACCGTCATCCCTGGCGAAGACCCGGAGTCGTCCGATATTCAGTATGGATTCCAGATAAGCGCTGCGCGCTTTCTGGAATGACGGAGTTTGGAAGTCGGTAATCACGCTTAATGTCGTCATTCCAGGCGGAGCGGCTCCGGCCGCGGAGACCTGGAATCCAAGGGCATCTGATGTTCAGCATAAACCCCGGATATCCGCGTACGCGGCTTCCGGGATGACGGGGGTTAGGAAGTTGGCAATCACCCTAATTCTCGTCATCCCGGGCGAAGACCCGGGATCCATGGGCGTTTGATGTTCAGCATGGATCCCGGAACTTCGCGTTACGCGGATTCCGGGATGGCGGGGCTCTCACCTTGCCCCGGTATTCAGCGCGCTGGGTTCGAAATCTTTCTGATCGACGCCTTGGGGATTAACCACCGTGACCATCTGCAACGTGGTGCAGTGCTTGTTCTGCAGATCAATCGCGGCGGAGGAGTCCAGCATCGGCACGCCACTGCCCTTATTTTCAGTGAGGTGATAATCAGGATGCGCCACCCCTGCCATCAGGATTTTCCATAACAACCCGCCACGATCATAGGTTTTGCCGAGAATCGGTAGGCTGGTTTGCGCATCGACATAGAAGAAGCGCTTGGACAAGGGATGATCCGCGCGGCGCGGTTTGCCTTCCAGAAGGTAGGCGCGCCGTAGCTGCCAGGTCACCTTCGGAAAACACCCGGATTGGCCGGTAAAGTCGACGAAGTTGTAAGGGTAGTGGCGCGCCTTGCGGGGCGCGTGCTCCAGCTGATCATGCCGGTACATCGGCAATAGGATGTAGGTCGCGCCGCGGAACGCCCACTCCATGTCCTTCAGGCGACCAGAGTAGCCGAGAAAATCTTCGATCATGAGATCACTGCCAAGGAAGGAATCGGTGCGCGCGGTGGTTGCGACCCGCCGCACCCGCCGCAGATTCGGCACATACATCCAACCCTGCTCTTCGGCGTTGTCATCGCTATTGTAGTAAATCAGCAGCTTGGTGCCTTCGACATCCGTCGGATCTTCGGCTTCCAAAGTGATGGCACTGTAAATTGCGTAGGGATTCTTCGCGAACGCAGGGACGGGATCGTGCACATGGCGGTACATGTAGCGCATGCCCTGCGCGTTGAAGATCAACGTGCGTTCGATACTCTGGCTATGCATGTCGCGATAGTCCCAGTACATCTCCGGGATCATCACGCTGTCGCCGGCAAAGGCATAACGCATGTTCCACGCCAGGCGTTCACCCGCGCGAGGATCATCCACGCTCAACTCGCCCGGGAAGGGCCGCCCGGCGGTGTAGTTCAGCAGCTCACTAGAGTCCGCGCCGAGTTCCGCCTTGCTCCCCTGCTCCTGAGACGCAGTCACGAAATTCGGATGCGGATCGAACGACAACGGCTCACCCACCGTAATGGTGTACCAACCTTGCGCGATGAGATCGGCGAGATCGGGATCGAGCACTTGCCGATACTGTTCCAGCCCCTCGGCCCCGATGACGGTGCCCGGCGGCGGCGAAAGCTCCTGAATTTGCGCGAGATCGAGATCGAAATCGCCGGCGTAGGATGAGGGTGCTAATGCGCACAACAGGAGGCAGGCGTAAGGCCGATACCGTTTGGCGCCACGCGGACACCGGGTTCGTAATGACATGGACCAAATTCCTCTCGAAAAAAACGCACTTATCATTGGATTGCAACAAAGCCTAAGGCTCCTCGCAACGACATGTTCGGGAAGCGCAGCACCAACTCGGATTGCTACAAAGCCAACGACGACAGGGAATAAAATTTCTTGATCGCCGGTAACGCCAAGGTCATGGATGCCAGCATCAGCGAGTGCATCGGGCGCCCCTGCTCGATGCACTGCAGAAAATCCTGCACATCAACCAGCTCTACTTCGAGATCTTCGTAGGTATCAAGTTTGGGCTCGGCAATCTTGCGGCAGCCGGTACCCAGGAATACATGCATGCGATTGTCCTGTAGGCCGGGATTCGGGTAGTGGTGACCGAGGTAGGTGAGCCGATTGACGGCGTAGCCGGTTTCTTCCAGAAGTTCGCGGCGCGCGGCGGACTCTGGCGTCTCCTCTTTATTATCGGGATCCTGGGTCCCACCCGGGAACTCGTAGAAACGTCTCTTCGCGGCGTGGCGGTATTGGTTCACCAGTACAATCTTACCGTCGTCGGTCAGAGCGACCACATTCACCCAATCGACAAACTCCATCACATAGTAGGCCGGCATGATCCGCTCGTCCGGTAGCGCGCAGCGATCTTTCCGAAAACGGAAGTACGGATGGCTGAACAATTCATCTGAGCTCAAGACCTCCCAGGAGGTGAGCCGACGTTTTGGATCAGAAAAATCAGTCATGTCACGGGCTACTGCGTTTGCTGCCTAAGAGGTCGGACAAGGCGCGCTCAGGTTTCCACGCCCCCTACAAAGCTACCATCTGCGGAATGAATGATAGCCCATGCCGCCATGGTGCGAATCCCTGGATTTTCGTCCTTGAGGTAGGCGCCCAGATCCTTCACGCTCGAAGCATCGCGCCGATGGCCGATGAGCCATAAGGTCTGCAGGCGGACATCGGCTTCTTGGTGGGCCAATCCCCATTGGTACAAGAAAGCCGCATCGCCACCAATCCAGCCCCAGGATTCCAGCAGGCGCGTGGCCGTATCGGGCGGCAATGGACAGCAGGAAATCAGGGTCTGCGTGACATCGCGAACGACGGCTAAGGGAAGGCGCCGGATCGCGCCCGCCATGATCGTCGCCTCCATCGGCTTGCCGTAGGCAATCACTTCGATAAGTTTGGCAATCGCGTCGCTATCCTTAAGTCCGGCACTGCTCGCAATTGCCGCCAATTTCACGCGGCCATCCGCATCCTGGAGTGCCATCTGGGTGAGGACGGCTTTGGAGGCCGCCGTGTCGATGTGGCCAAGGGTCGCGGCAGCCACTTCGCGCTCGTCGCTGGTCTCGCCGGTGTGCGCGATGGTGATGACTTGCTTGCCGATATCCGCGCCGTGGCCATTGGTGGCCAGGGTGTAATAGCCATACGCGCGCACGGTCGGGGTTTCCTTGGGATTATCCGTGATGCGATGAACGGCGGTGTTCACTTGCTCCGTGTCGATATTCGACAGGGCCTGGAGTGCGTTCTTGCGGACATAGGCCTTATCGGAACTCAGCGCCTCGATCAGCACATCTTCCAAATCGCCGCGCGGCGTGGCCGCCAGGGATTCGATCATCAGGGTTAACGTCACGCTGTCGCGCTCGGCCACCCGCATGATCATGTCCACTCCATTCGGGTGGTTGGTGCTGAGCAAGGTATCGATCGCCGAACGCTTGATGACGAAATCGTTCGCCGCAGCGTATTTGACCAAGGTTTCCAGCGCCGCCTTATCACCGGTTTCCACCAGCGCACCGGCGGCCAGTATGCGGTCGTAAACATCTTCGGAAGTCAGCATCATGCGCGCCACCCGCACGGCATCGTGCACCACCAGATCGCCTGGTGGCACTTCGTTTGCCTGCAGCGAATTCGCCAGCACGGCCGCGAGGAATAAAACAGTGGGGGTTTTTCTCATGCTGGCTTCCAGGAAGTTAAGGGCGTCCGTTCGTTAGAGCTGAGATGTCGCTACTCGTTCGCGGCCAGCGGCAGTTTGCCTGCTCAGGCTGCCGCGACGTAGGCCCAAAAAGAAACGGGCCGCTAAGGCGGCGAGGTAGGCCTAAAAAGAAACGGGCCGCTAAGGCGGCCCGTCATTAAACAACGCAAGCTAGGTGAACAGCAAACCGCTTAACGGCCTTCAGTCAGATAGTTCACGTCGAGGATCTTCTTCACATCGTCAAGTTCGGTGTCCGGGTTCGCGATTCCGCGGCAGGGCACCAAGGTTCCACGATTGTTTTGAAGGTCGATCACGTTGATGCTCTGGAAGGAGCTGACCTTCAAACCATCCGGGGTCGGCACTCCATTGAAATCCCCAGTGGCTTGTGCCTTGTACTGCGGATCATCAGTGAACGCCTTGGTCAGCTGCCAGAATTTCCAGAGCTTGCCGGCTTTGTCGTAGGAATTTGCGTAGTAGCATTCGCCCGATTCACGATCAGCCGTCAAATACTTTATGGAATACGGGTGACCACTGCGCTTCGGGGTCTGCTTGATCACGTCCATTTTGCGCAGCGCCCAATCGTCGAGCGGAATCCAGCCATTCGGACCGTAGTAGATCGTATGCGTGTTACGCGAACGCGCCACCGCCAACATATTCACAGTGCCCACATATTCCCACTCGTGTTCGAGCGGACGGCCATTGAAGCAATAAAAATCTTCCAGGGTATGGTCTGTGCCGAGCAGCGAATCTGATTTCACTTCCACCGAGATACGGCGCACGCGACGCAGGCTTGGGATATACGCCCAGGAATCGTCAGACTTGCGCGGATTGTCGTAGCGAAGAATCAGGAACGCGGTGCCCGCGATGTCGAATGGTGCAGTAAAGCCCGTGTATTCGCGGAATTCGGTGTTCTTCGCAAAGCCTTCGCCGTTGTTCACTTTGTAGTTGGTATCCACCAACTCCGAACGATGCGAGAACATCACGCGCTGATAAGGCCCTGTGAGCACACGCTCAAAGCTGCCACCACCGGTGTAGAACGGGGCGTATTTGCCGCCCTGATCGCCCATGATTTCGTGACCTGAATGTTCACCGCCCGCGCGGACCCACACCCAATGCACTTCACCGACGCGCAGGCCATTGTTCTGCCAGCGGAAGTTCCAGTTCCAGGCCATCTTCCAGCCGTCATCCTTGCTGCCCGGCGTGAAGGTTGCCGGATCGAATGGCCGACCGGCCGTGTAATTCTCAAGCGCGCCATCGGCGGCAATCGTCGCCTGGCCTTTGAACTTCTCGGTTGCCGCCTTGTAGACGTCGGCCGGGGAAATATCGCCGGCGTCCTTAATCTTCATGTCCATGCCTTCGAAAATCACCTGATTGGCGAATTCGGGTGGCAGGAACGGACGGATCAAATCAGCCTTGTCCATGGTGATGGTGTCACCATCGACAAACTGTGGGGTGGCGCTCTGGTTGGCCTGCACCCAGGCCAGAAAGTCTTCTGGGGTTTCAGCGCTGCCGACCAGCGGTTGCACAGCAAGCGCGGCCAATACGGCGCAACGGATAGATTTATGCATGAGTTAAGCTCCTCGCTCTCCTAAGCTATTGAGTACCCCACCGGATTGAAACTGTTCAATCGGTGGGGAGCGTAATAAAACTCGTGTATTCCTTAGAATTGGTACTTCAGTTGGAAGAACACTTCGTCGTTGTCGCGTAGCGCGCCAACCCCTTCGTGCGCCGCACCGAACACTGAGTGCTGAGCGAAGGTATCGTTACCAGATCCTACGCCACCTTGAATCGGCACCACAAAGGTTGAGAACGGTCCAGAGTCGTGCCGGAAGTTCTCATTACCGCCGAAGATCGTGTGCAAGCCGCCTTTAATCGACCAGTGATTGTCGATTTTCCATTCGGTATTGAAGCCGAATACCCACGAATTGGAGGCCTCTTCCCACACTGCAAAGCCCAGTGGCGTGACGCGATCACGCATGTAGTTGGCAATGAAGAAGAAGGTGGCGATGAAATTATGCTCATCGGTATAGAAACCGGTGTGCTTGTCGCCTTCGTGGTCAATGTACCAGGTATCAAACAGCTGGGAAGACAGGAAGAAGGTCCGGTCCTTGTTCAGCCACTTGATCCAGGTCGGGCGATCGATACCGATCGACCAGCGCATGACATCGCTCTCGTCTACCCAATTGGCTTTGCGCGTGTTGTTCACGAGCTCGTCCAGGGTGATTGAAGATTCAACTCGTAGCACGGTGCCGGTGTAGCTTTCGAAGTAATCGAAAGACATGCCGGTGGTGTTGGAGCGCTTGTACTGGATGTCCGTTTGGCCACCGAGCACCGAAAACACCCCTGCGCCACCCGTCCAGAAAATAGCCGCATTGTTCTCAGCAAGCGCCTGCTGCGCCAATGGTGCCAATGCGCCATTGCCGTTCGCGATAGAGTTTATCGCCTCTTGCGGGTCCATCACGCGTACAGGAATATTCCCTGCGCCATCGGCGTTACCTGCGGCACGCATTTCTGCCAAGCCGAAAATCAACGCGTCATTGGGACCGCCCAAGTTGCCATTTTGCGCGATGCCGCCGAAGGCTGTGCTTTGGTTAACATTCACGCTGTGGAACTGAAACACCGGAATGTCCTGGTAACCGCTGTAGTTCGTGAAAGCAAAATGCACTTCGCCCAAGCGGAATTCCCAACGCACGCCGCCTTCAGTGTGGTCGAAGGCCCAATCAGGGCGGTCTTCAAAGTTTAAGCCGACCGGTTGGCCGAAACCTGAGGGTTTGCGCGGGTCATGCGCGCCACGGGATCCGCAAATGTCGTCCGGCGTGACGCCGGGCAGATTCACGGAGTTGACGCCTAAGCAAGGCTCCACCGAGAAGAAGGTGTTAAACGCCGCAAAGGTGGATTTCTCTTTGGCGAACGGATGCGCCCAACCACCGCCCGGATTGCCTAAGCCCACCGGCTGGAATTGATCGAAATTCCACAGGAACTGGATGGCGTTATCCGTCGTCGGGCCTATATCACCAAACTTCCACTGCGCGGAAGCTATCCACTGCGGAATACGGATATCTTCGAACGAGTCATAGAAGAAATGCTGGCCGAAATCGATGGGGTTCACGATATCCTGCAGACGGAAGAAATCCGTCTTGCCCCACACGATCTGCTGCTTACCGACGCGGAACCACCAGTCACCGACCGTCGCGTCCATGTAGAGCTCGCGGAACGGGTAGATGTTGCTGTTGGAATCCGTGTTGTTCATGGCGACGTCGAGCGGATCGTTATCCACATTCAAACAACGCGTGCAATCAAGCTCCATGCCGCTAGTGACCGACACGACCGGGAAACCGGAGGCGCCAGGGCCGGCGCCGCTAAACGCACTTGCGGTGCTGAACTTAGAACCATCGGCCGCGCGACCGAGGATGGCTTCGAAGTTGTTGTTAAGCCAAGCCTCATCCTGCAAGCCCTGAGTAACGAATTTTGAAATACCGCCGGTACTGAAGCGAGGATGGTCGGATGACGAAGTTCCGCTGGAGCCCAGCAGATAGTCAAATCCCCCAAAGCCCACCGGATCGTTTTGGAAGTTGAAGTTGTTGCCGAGATAAGAAGGCTTGGTGCCTCCACGGCCACGATCGCCTCCGATTGAATCGCCGTAGTAGTACGCGGCATCGAATTCCGGCCTAACTACTGTGATGAACGACAGCGTATCGAACACCCCGACATCGGTATAGTTGGCGGAGGCTTCGAGCTGGAGGCGCTGAATCCACTGATTCAGATAGGCATCTCCATTGCCGACGTGGGCGCGTGCCTCACTCGAAATAAACCCATTAATTTCAACTTCACCACCAAGCGCATCGATAGTGATGCGTGCTTCCGCCGGCGTGCTCACCACGAGCGCCGAGGTCAACGCGCAAGCGCCAATCGATAGAGCGCGTAAAGTGCGTTTCATCGCGTTATCTCCCATAGTTTCCCCCTACAACAACACAGCCGATCAGCCAGTGAATTCCGCAGGCAAACCGCTGCAATCCCGTCAAATTTTGAGTCGACCACCTCGCGAAAGAGGTAACCCGGGCACAGAACTCCGGTGTCGAATTGGCGGCGAGTCTGCCACACGTGTGGTACAGGGTAAACAGTTTTTTCGAGATTCCCCCCTGAAATAGGGATTTGTGTTGTGATTTACCAACACTCCTGGACAAAGACGTCGCTTACGCTCTTACTGAACGCCTGTACTCGTCGGCGATAAATGGGCGATGATTCCCCCATGATTGAAATCGGCGTGTTCCATAACGGGGCGAGCGATCTCCCCCCCATCCGCACTGCGGATGGGACGGTGTGTAACGACGGTTCGCTTGCCGAGGTCCATCAAGCCGCGCAACGCACCATCGTTAATCAGATTCGACAGGGGATCCTCGCCGATACCTTAGGTTTCGATTACTGGTTTCAGACCGAGCATCATTTCCAGCCCGAAGGTGCCGAGATGAGCCCGAACCCGCTGGCCAGTGAAATGGCGATTGCGGCCAATACCCGCCACATCCGGCTTGGTCAAGCCGCCAACATCATTACCTGGCACCACCCAGTCCGCTTGGCCGAGATGGCCGCGATGCTGGATGTGGTGAGTGGTGGCCGGGTGGAGGTTGGGGTTGGCCGTGGCTACCAGCCGCGCGAGAACGAAGTTCTCGGCAAACCTTATGGCTCAACCATCCAGGACCAGGAACGGAATCGGGTGGCCTTCGCCGAGGCGCTCGATATTCTGATCAAGTGCTGGACCGAACCCTCCTTTTCGCACCGCGATGAGTTCTTCTCCATCCCGCCGCGCTATACCAAGTGGAACCACAAGCAAACCATTGCCTACTTTGGAATGGATAAAGTGGAGCGCCGGGTCGATGAAATCCTGAAACTCGGCGGCCCGGATATGTACTCGGCCGGCAACCCGGTGCTTGCAACCACCACCACCTTAAAGGAGATCAGCGTGTTTCCTCAGCCGCTGCAAAAGCCTTATCCGCAGTTATGGGAACCCCTGACCAGCC
>CAMATU010000140.1 GCA_945861225.1 Klebsiella pneumoniae | reverse complement strand
GTTCATGACATCGCCTTCGTGCGCCATCCTGAGAACAATAAATTCCACCATGCGTCCTTCCTGCTTGGCACCTGGGAAGAGGTGCTGCGCGCGGCGGATCTCATCGCCATGCACGATATCTCGCTCGATCTAGGGCCGACGCGCCATGGGATCACGCGTGGGCGCACGGTCTATTTCTTCGATCCCTCCGGCAACCGCAACGAGGTGTTTTGCGGCGATTACACCTGGTATCCCGATCACCAGCCAATCACCTGGACTGCGGACCAAATCGGCCGCGCGATTTTCTACCACGACCGCAAGCTCAATGAGAATTTTTTGAGCGTGGTGACCTGAGGGGACCCTGGCGCTCACCACTTCGGAGAAACCGCAGGCTGGGAAGAGCTCGCTGACCCCAGCCTACGATCCACAGGACTCGCCGTACTCAGGATGCGCTGCAACACGCTGGGATCACCGATCTGATTCGCCAGCAACAAAATTAATTTTGCATTGAGCTTTAAGCTCTCCTCCACACTCAACCCAGCGTGGAGGGCGACTAGTGCCGCATAGAACTGATCGGGATTCTCGATATTTGGCTCGGTGATCACAGCGCCTAGCTTGCCAGCGCTTGCCACATCTCGGCATCCCGCGCGGCAGTCCAGATCCGCGGATCCAAAGTGCCGCCGGCTTCGTCGAAGGCGCGCGTTACGTCGAATGGCAGGCAGTGATCGAAGATCACCCAGTGGCCGAACTCTGGTTTGAGCTTCGCGTAGGTTTCGTCATAGGCCTGTTTGAGCGATTTGCCTGCAGCGCGTGCGTCTTTCACGCTGTTGAACATCTTGGTCACAAACGCGCGCGTCCCGGCGAGGGAGTCTGCGACTTCTGCGGGCGTGGTTAACGCGTTGCCACGGCCTGGCACCAGTGCGCGCGGATTCAGGGCCGCGATGCGGTCCAAGGTCGCTGGCCAATCGGTCAGGTAAGCATCTCCGGTGTACGGCGTCGCACCGTATTCCACGAGATCGCCACTGAACAACACACCTTCCTTGGGCATCCACGCGACGGTATCGCCCTTGGTGTGCCCGCGCCCAATCTGCAATAGGCGCACTTCGGTTTTGCCGAGCCAGACGGTCAGCGCATCGCTGAACACCACATTAGGCCAGGTAAGACCGGGAATCGAATCCACCGCCTGAAACAGCCGCGGAAAGCGCTCGAATTCGGATTGATAATCCTGCTCACCGCGTTCGACGATGAGGTCGTAGGTATCCTTGCTCGCGATGATATTCGCCGCGCCGTAACCGCTCGCGCCAAGTACGCGCACCGCGTGGTAGTGCGTCAGCACCACATGCCGAATCGGTTTGTCAGTGACGGTTCTGATCTTGGCGATCACATCACGTGCCATGATCGGGGTGGCCTGCGCATCCAGGACCATCACGCAGTCATCGCCAATGATAACGCCGGTATTCGGATCGCCTTCGGCCGTGTAGGCGTAGGCGTTGTCGGCGAGGCGGGTGAAGCTGATGTGCTTAGGTTCGAGATCACCCTTGGAGGCGAAGGCTTTGCTCATGATGGGTCCTTGTTAACAGGGATTGCTTTGATGCTGCAGTTTAACAGGCGCGCTCGTTTAAGCGGCTTAACCTGCGGGAAGGTGACCGAGGCTGCGCCGCCAGGCGGCAGTAATTAGCGTCGGCGCGTAATGCCGCCAACGGGCGGCGACATGCTGGTCTGGGCGAATCAAATAGGTGGTGCCCACTTGCCCGGCATAACGTGCAGCGACAAGCCCGAGGTGATCGACAAAGTCGATTCCTACCACCAATAAGCGGACACCGGGCGGCAGATCAGGTGCCGGCGGGGGTGATCCGAAGCCTAAGCAAATAAATTCTTTACCCAGCAGATCGAGTAACCAAGCGGATTCCCCATTGCACGTGATCGGCGCATCAAGGGCGACGGTGCCGGGCCCGAGACCGGGCGTAACGAATTCTGCGTGATCGGGTGTAATCAGACTCGATCCTGCCAGACTGCACGGCACCGACAGACGCCCGCTATTGACCAGCGCGCGCGCGAACGGCAGGTCGGCCGCGAGTTCGAGTACGGCGGCCTGCAACGCACGCACGGCCGGCGACTTGGGCGTCATGAAGTCAGTGGCGCGCGTTGAGTTCAGAATATTCTCGTCTGCACCGATGCCGCGTTCTTCGTCGTAGCTGCCGAGCAGGCTTGGTGGGGCCTCGTGCCGCAATACGTGAGCGAGCTTCCAACCAAGATTGTCAATGTCCTGAATCCCGCCATTGGCACCGCGGGCACCGAACGGCGACACCAAATGCGCGGCGTCTCCCACAAAAATCACCCGCTCGTGCACGAAGCGCTGCATGCGCCGACATTGAAAGGTGTACAGGCTCACCCATTCATAGTCGAAGTCGATGTGTGGACCGAGCATCGCGCGCACCTTGGCGGTGACATTCGCTTCGCTGAGTGCCGCTTCGCGATCAATGTCCCAGCCCAGTTGAAAATCCAGACGCCACACGCCGTCTGGCTGCTGGTGCATGAGGGCTGTGCGCCCTTCATTAAAGGGCGCGTTGAAATAGAAACGGCGCTCGGCGGGAAACGGCGCCTGCATGCGGAGATCGACGATGAGGAAGTTGTCTTCGAAAGTTCGACCTTCGAAATCGAGCCCCAGCATCGCACGGAGCGGGCTGCGGCTGCCGTCGGCGGCAATCACGTAATCGGCCGCGAGTTCATAAGACCCGGTTGGGGTCTGCACCGTCAACTGAACGTGGTCCGGGTTCTGCTCGATTGCGCTGACCGTATGTTGCCAGCGCAGATCAATAGCCGGCGCTGTCGCGAGGGCATCGACCAGGTATTCCTCGGTGTAGTACTGCTGCAGATTGATGAAGGCGGAGAATTTCTGGTCCCTCATGGGGAGCAAGTCGAAGGAATACAGCGGCGCTTCGTTAGCGTCTGCGAACACGCGACCGACATTCCACACCACGCCCTTGGCGTGCATGCGCTCGGCGATTTTTAAACGATCAAATATTTCCAAGGTGCGTTTGGACCAACACACCGCACGCGAGCTGTGACTTGAACCCTGATGCCGTTCGAGCACGATTGCGGGGATCTCGTGCTTGGCGAGTTCATGTGCCAACGCAAGTCCCACTGGGCCAGCGCCGACAATGACGACCGGCACCCGCCGCACTTCTGCGCGGTGCAGTTCCGGCGGTTCGCGGTACGCATAAGTCCGGCGCACGGCATGGGCCTGTTCAATGGCGCGCGCGAAGGGGGCGGAGGGCGTGGTCATTGGGTCAGATCTGTGCCGCTACCACCCGCTGCTCGATCGCGCCAAAGATCGAACTGCCGGTGGCGTTGAACATTTCAATCCGTAGCCGATCACCGAACCGCAAGAACGGTGTTTTTGCCGTGCCCTCGGCCAGAATCTCCAACATGCGAAGCTCTGCGAGGCAGGCAGAGCCTCTGCTGCGATCGTAATTGGAGACGGTGCCGGAGCCGACGATTGTCCCGGCACCCAGGCGGCGGGTTTTCGTCGCATGGGCGATGAGCTCGCTGAAGCTGAAAGTCATGTCGATGCCGCATTCGGGCCGCCCCAGCAACGCGCCATTCACCTGGGTTACCAGCGGCAGATGCACCTTGCTCTCGCGCCACGCGTCACCCAGTTCATCGGGTGTGACTGCCACGGGTGAAAACGCCGTCGCGGGCTTGCCCTGATAGAACCCGAAGCCCTTGGTCAGTTCGTCGGGAATCAAGTTACGCAACGAAACATCGTTCACGAGCATGAGCAACTTGATGTGCCCGGCGGCCGCAGTGCTACTGGTGCCAAGCGGTACATCGTCGGTGATGACTGCGACTTCCGCTTCAAGATCGATGCCGTGTGCTTCGCTGACAGCGATGATCGGGTCGCAGGCGCCGAGTAGATCATCCGATCCGCCCTGGTACACCAAGGGATCGCTCCAGAAACTCGCTGGCATCTCAGCCCCGCGTGCCTTGCGCACCAGTTCGACGTGGTTCACATAGGCGCTGCCGTCTACCCAATGGTAGGCGCGCGGCAGCGGTGCAGCGACTTTGTGCGCCGTGAACGCAAGATCCCCGTTCAATGACCGGGCGCAGAGATCGTGGTAGACCGCCTGCAACGCAGATTCCACTTCACGCCAGCGATCCAAGGCGTCCTGCAAGTTAGCCGCGATGTGCGGCACCGGGCGTGCTGATTTAAGTTCGCGATCGACCACTACCAGACGGCCGTCCCGGTGCGGTGATTTGAACGTGGCGAGTTTCATGTGGAGGCGACCATTTGAGATTAACGACGAGTGAAACTATGCTCGCGATGCACGGCAATTAAAAGTGGACGGGTGACCATGACCGATCTCCAATATCTCGCTGGTTTTGCGCATGAGCATGTCACCGAAGCGGTCACGGGCTCCGTGCCGCACGGACAGTTCTCGCCGCAGCACATGCCCTTTGGACTGTATGCCGAGAAATTCAGCGCGACGGCGTTTACCGCGCCGCGCAGCGAGAATCGACGCACCTGGTTCTATCGGATCCGACCCTCGGTGCTGCAAGGCGAATTCTCGCTCGCCGCTACTCCGCGCTGGCGCACTGCGCCGCTAACCGAGGCGCCGCCACGCCCTAATCAAATGCGCTGGGATCCGCTGCCGCTCACTGCTGTGGCCGCAGATTTTGTTGAAGGGATGGTCACCATGGCCGCGTGTGGCAGCGCTTTGCTGCAAGTGGGCTTGGCCGCGCACACGTATGTCGCGAGCCGCTCAATGGTAGATCGCTTCTTCTACAATGCCGATGGTGAAATGCTGATCCTGCCGCAACATGGCGCTCTGGCGCTGTTCACCGAATGTGGGCGACTCGAAGTTGTACCCGGCGAACTTGCGTTAATTCCGCGCGGCATGAAGTTTCGCGTCGAGCTACCGGATGGCCCCAGTCGAGGTTACGTCTGTGAGAACTACGGCGCGCAGCTGCGGTTGCCGGAGCGTGGGCTGGTCGGCTCGGATGGTTTCGCGAATGACCGGGATTTTTTGGCACCGGTGGCGTGGTTCGAAGATCGCGCAGGCGAATTTGAACTCATCACGAAATTTGGCGGTGAGTGCTATCGCGCGACGCTCGGTCATTCACCGTTGGACGTGGTGGGCTGGGTGGGTACGGCCTATCCGGTGAAGTACGCACTGCTGGCTTTCAATGCGATGAATACCGTCACCTACGATCATCCCGATCCCTCCATCTTTACGGTGCTGACCTCGCCTTCAGATACCCCGGGGGTGGCGAATCTCGATTTCGTGATCTTTCCGCCGCGCTGGAATGTATCCGAACATACCTTCCGTCCACCGTGGTTCCATCGCAATGTGATGAGCGAGTTCATGGGCCTGATCTACGGCAAGTACGAGGCCAAAGAGAAAGGCTTCGAGCCGGGTGGCGTGAGCTTGCACAATTGCATGTCCGCGCATGGTCCCGAGCAGGCAGCGTATGCCAAGGGCATTGAAGCTGAGCTGGTACCAGCCAAGATGGCGGCGACGCTCGCGTTCATGTTTGAGTCGCGCTATATGTTTGCGCCGACTGCGCAGGCGCTGGCGTTACCGCAGCTGCAGAGAGATTACTTGGCGTGCTGGACGGGGCTTGAACGGCGGTTTGGGCGGGACCACGGATAGATTTGTCACATTTTGTAGGAGCGCCTTCAGGCGCGATTGGACATCCGATTCGCGGCTAAAGCCGCTCCTACGAGACTACATGACGAAGCAACCCGGTGAGTCCCCCTACAACACATTCACTGGAATCTTCAAATACGATTGCCCGTTGTTTTCAGGCGGCGGCAGCTGGCCGGCGCGAATATTCACCTGAATCGAGGGGATAATCAGCAACGGCATCTCGAGCGTCTGGTCGCGCGCCACGCGCATACGCACAAAGGCTTCTTCGGAGATCCCGTCGTGCACGTGAATATTGTCGGCGCGCTGTTCCGCGACTGATGTTTCCCAGCGCGGCTCGCGTCCGGCTGGGGGATAGTCGTGACAAACCATCACGCGAGTGTGCGGCGGGAGCGCCAGGAGGCGGCGAATCGAGGCGTAGAGCACGCGCGCATCGCCGCCGGGAAAATCGCAACGTGCGCTGCCCACATCCGGCATGAACAAGGTATCGCCAATAAATAAAAGATCGTCGAACAAGTAGGCGATGCACGCCGGAGTGTGCCCCGGTACGGCCAGCACCTGGCCCTGCAGTTTGCCGACACTGAAAGTTTCCCCATCCGCGAACAGGTGATCAAACTGGGAACCGTCAATTGCCAGTTCAGGCTCGAGGTTGAACAGCTGCTTGAAGGTGCGCTGCACGGTTCCGATATGTTCCCCAATGCCAAGCTTGCTACCCAGGACCTCTTTAAGGCGCGCGGCGCCGGTGAGGTGATCGGCATGCGTATGCGTTTCCAGGATCCATCCCACGTGCAATCGCTCGGCCTGCACAAAGGCGAGCACGGCATCGGTTGAGAGACTACGGGTGCGTCCGGATTTGTGGTCGTAGTCGAGTACGGGATCGATAATGACTGCATCGCCGCCTTGCGCGCTCTGCGCGTAAACCACGTAGGTGAAAGTTGACGTGGCCTTGTCGAAGAAGGCTTTAACTTGTGCACTCATTAGCTTTGCGCTCCCCGCGGTTGAATTCTTAAAGAACAATATATATAAATATAGAATATAAACCCGGCCTGTAAAGCGCACCATGGTCCCCACTGCTGAGCTTGATCTCCGTCAAGTGCGTCGCGCGGCAACGGAAGCGACGGGCGTTCTGCGCGTACTCGCGAATGTGGATCGTCTATTGTTGTTATGTCAGCTTGCCCAGGGTGAGCGCTGCGTGAGCGAACTCGAGGAGTTGCTGGGGATTCAGCAACCGACGCTCTCCCAGCAGCTGGGGGTGATGCGCACTGAGGGTGTGGTTGCCACGCGTCGCGAAGGCAAACATATCTATTATCAGATTGCTGATCCGCGATTGTTGAAACTGCTGGGGACTCTCTATCAGCTTTATTGCAAAACGGGCAAAGGAAGTACGCGATGACTATCAACTGGGCCGAGTTTACGCCGTGGCAGTCCTTAGCCGGTGGCCTGTTGATCGGCCTGGCAGCGGCGTTGTTTATCGTTCTCAATGGCCGCATCGCAGGAATTAGTGGTGTCATCGGGGGTTTGTTGCGACCCGCGAGCGGCGATCTCGCCTGGCGCATCGCTTTCGTCAGCGGCCTGGGGTTGGCGCCGCTGGTTTATCGTTTGTGGTGGCCGCTACCGGCGGCCCAGAACGTGGCGGGTTATCCTCTGCTGATTGCGGCGGGCTTATTGGTTGGCATTGGCACCCGCTATGGTGCCGGTTGTACCAGCGGTCATGGCGTATGCGGTCTCGCCCGTGGTTCACCGCGCTCGCTTGTTGCTACTGCGAGTTTTATGGCGAGCGGTATCGTAGTCGTCTATCTCATGCGTCATGTGTTGCAGGGATAGGGGCGCCCAATGCAGATAATCAGCGCGGGGTTGGTGGGGTTGATCTTCGGCCTGGGTCTGATCTTGAGTGGTATGACTAACCCCGCCAAGGTGGTTGGCTTTCTTGATCTCACAGGCGCGTGGGATCCCTCGTTAGGTCTCGTGATGGGCGGTGCGATGGCGATCGCGGCACTCGCCTTTCGCTGGGTTAAGGGGCATGCGCGTTCACTGCTCGGTGCGCCACTCCAAATCCCGCAGTCGCGGGTGCTCGATAAGCGCTTGGTGTTTGGCAGCCTCGCCTTCGGCGCGGGCTGGGGACTTGCTGGGTTCTGTCCGGGGCCCGCGCTGGTGTCGCTGGCTGGGGGCAGCGTTGCCGCGCTGGTGTTTGTGGCGGCGATGCTGCTCGGCATGGCCTTGTTCGAATATTTTCTTCGTCCACGTTAAATCCAGGACCTGATATGACTGACCTCACGCTGACGCAACAAAGCGCCGACTTCGCCACTTCCCCGCAACTCGCGCCCGAAGATCTCGCGGCGGTCGCCGCCGCAGGGTTTCGCAGCGTGATCAACAACCGCCCAGATTTAGAGGGAGGCGATCAGCAACCAACCAGCGCGCACTTGGCGGCGGCGGCTGCGCGCGCCGGCTTGCGCTACGCCTACATGCCCGTGGTGCCCAGTGAAATCACGGCACAAACGGTGACAGATTTCTCCGCCCTGATGGCTGACCTGCCAGCACCAATTCTCGCGTTTTGTTACACCGGCGGTCGCGCTGCCAAACTTTATCGACTCGCGACCGAAAGTTGAGTCGAACGGTCTGAGCGACGGCAATGACGGCCTGGTTCGCGAAGTATTCGAAGTACCTCGCCGGCAGGGATCTGGGTGCTGCACTCGTGGTGGTGGTGATGCTGGTCCCGCAGAGCCTGGCGTATGCGCAGCTCGCGGGGATGCCGTTACAGGCCGGTCTTTACGCGAGCATCCTGCCGCTTGTCGCTTACGCGGTGTTTGGCTCGAGTAGCACCTTATCCGTCGGCCCGGTGGCGGTGATTTCCTTGATGACGGCCTCCGCTTTGGCCGGGTTGGCCCCGCCGGGTGGCGCGGAGTATTTGTTGCTCGCGACCTGGCTTGCGCTGCTGTCCGGCGCGATGTTGCTGTTGGCGGGATGTCTCCGTATGGGGTTTGTCGCGAATCTCATGAGCCATTCGGTGATCGCCGGCTTCATGACGGGCGCAGCCATCCTCATTGTGCTCGGTCAGCTGAAGCCACTGTGGGGGCTGCAGGGACAAGGTGACACGGCGCTGGAGCTGGCGCTCTCATTGTTTAAACACCGCGCGAGCCTGCATCTGCCGACCGCCATCGTGGGCACTGGGGCACTGGTTTTTCTGTGGCTCCTGCCGAGAGTCACCTGGCACGTTGGGCAGCGCCTAGGGGTTAGCGTAAACGTGCTCGATCTCGCACGCAAACTTGCCCCCCTTCTGTTGGTGTTCGGCGCCATTGCGTTAACTTCTATACTCGACCTTGCACAACGCTTTGAATTTACCGTCGTCGGTCACATTCCCGCCGGGCTGCCGTCGATTGGCATTCAGCTCCCTCAGCGCGCGCAGCTTGCAGCCTTAATCTTGCCGGCGTTTATCATCGGTATGATCGGCTTCGTTGAAAGTGTGTCGGTGGCGCAATCGCTGGCCACGCGCCGTCGCGAAAGAATTGATCCGAATGCCGAACTGCGTGGCCTCGGCGCCGCCAATATCGCCGCCGCATTTTCGGGTGGCTTCCCGGTCACCGGTGGACTCTCGCGTTCGATCGTCAACTTCAGCGCCGGCGCGCGCACGCCACTGGCCGGCGTCTATGCGGCGGGACTCATGCTCGGCGTGGTGAGTTTTCTTACTGGCGCGTTCGCGCAATTACCGACTGCAGTACTTGCCGCCGCGATCATTATTCCGGTGTTCGGCTTAATCGATGTCAGTGTCCTGCGCCATGCGTGGGGCTATGCGCGCGCCGACGCCTGGGCGTATCTCGGCACCGCGCTTGGGGTGCTGGGACTGGGAATTGAATTGGGCATTCTGCTGGGAGTCGGAATTTCCGTAACGACGATCGTGTGGCAGGCGAGCGTGCCGCACATCGCGGAAATCGGCCGCCTACCGGGCACTGTCCACTATCGCAACACGAAGCGCGCGCAGGTGATCACGTATCCGCATCTGCTTGCGTTGCGGATCGATGCGGATCTCTTTTTTGCCAACACGCGACCAGTGGAACGCGCGATCGAAGCTGCACTCTCCGGTCGGCCTGAAATCACCCAGCTGGTGCTCGATCTCTCCGGGGTCAATCACATCGACCTGACTGCGCTGGAAGGATTGCGCGAGTTGAATCGAAATTTGCGCACGCGTGGGGTGAGTTTGTCGCTTGCTGAGGTCAAAGGTCCGGTGCTTGATCGCCTTCAACGCAGTACCTTGCTCGACGAATTGGCGCAGGCGCCGTTCAGGTTTACCCACGACGCTTTTCTAGCCCTGAACGCTGGTGATTGAGCGGGTTGCCGGCCTGGTACGCGCCGATGCAAAGTGAGGCAGGGTCTTTTCTGCGGGCTTGGATCAACCCACTATTGCTCGGGGTCGTGACGGGTGGATTGTTCGCGTGGTGGGCGTGGCGTACGAGTTTCGATGGCTTGCTGGCGGATGGGTATATTTATTTGCTGATGGCCGATGCGCTAGGACACGCGCGTGCGAGTGATGCCCTCACTTGGCGGTTTCTGTTCGGCGAATATCCTTTTCCACCGCTGTATCCGCTACTGCTTGCGGCGGTGAATGCGGGGGCAGATAACCCGCTTAACGCCATCATGCTGAACGCGGGCCTGCTGGGAGCGTCATTTGCGGTGCTGGCACGCTGGTACGCGAGTCTTGGCATTGCGCCTGGCGCGGCGCTGGCGCTCAGCCTCAGCTTCGCATTGCTGCCGATCAGTTTTTTAACCGCGCTCGATGTGCAGAGCGAACCGCTATATTTATTGCTTACCTTGTGCACGCTCTACGCGCTGCAGCGCGCACGCGCGGCGCCCATTGCATGGTTGGTCGCAGGCGTGTGTTGTGGCTTGGCGGTGCTCACGCGCACGGTCGGGATAGCGCTCCTCGGTGCTTTCACGTTGAGCTGGCTCATGGCCGGTCGTCAGCGCAAACCGTTGGCACTGCTGTGTGCGTGGCTGCCATATGTCGGCTGGCAAATTTTTCGCCACTGGCACGGTCTTGCCGCGTCCTATCTTCGCTATCGCACACTCGCGCCGCGCGATTTTTTCGAAGCGACACTCCAGATCGTACCGCTGAACTTGCGCGCGCTAGGGTATGCGTTACCGCGCAGTTTTGATCTGCAAGGTGCACCGCAGGTGGGGCTTGTCCTCGCCTTGCTTGGGCTGGGCGCCGGCCTGGTTTTTCTGCAGCGCTTGCGCAGGGGCGACTGCGATGCGCGCTATCTGCTGCTGTATGTCGGCGTGATCATGCTGTGGCCGCATCCTGATCATTTCCGGCGCTTTTTGTTTGTGGTGCTGCCGTTGGCGGGTGGCTACGTGATGAGTGCGATCACGGAGGGTGTCCGCGGAAGATGTTCACGCTGGGTCGCCACTGCGGTGGGGTACACGCTGCCTGGTGTCCTGTTGGTGCTGGCGGCACCAAGTTTGCTCGCGCTACGTCACGAATTCGCGCTGGCGGTGACGCCTGAACGCCGCGCATTGAGCCATTCTCCTGCACGCTATTTGGCGCCTTCGTTAGCAGCGGCGGCCGTGCGCGCGCAGGCTTTCAAGCCCGTTATCGGATTGCTGCAGCACGCGCGCACTGAACTGCCAGCGAGCGCCTGCATCGTTAGCGCGATCCCCGAACAGGTCATGTACTACGCGCGCCGTCCCGGCCTTGATCTGGTGCATGCGCGCGCTGCGCCTAGCGCACTCCTACGCCAATGTCCGTATGTATTAATGATCGCTTTTCGCAGTTTTCCGGATAACGGAGTGCCGCCGATGTTTCCTTTTGAGGCGTTGCGCACGGAGCTAAGCATTCTCGATCTGGTGCGGAGTGATCCCCGCGCTAGAGACTCCCCGGTGCGCGCCATACTGGCCCACTATCGCGCAGCAGAGAAATAGAAAAAAGCGCTTTAATTGCCGAAAAAATAGGGCTGTCAAGGAGGCTTACAAAAACCCATTCGAAGGGATATATTAGCCACCGCAAACTTTGCGCTTCCGATCAGCACGGTGCCGCCTTCGGCCCCGGAGTTAGGAAGATCATCAATGCGATGGAGCGCGTCAGGATTTAGAACACAAGC
>CAMATU010000139.1 GCA_945861225.1 Klebsiella pneumoniae | reverse complement strand
CCAGACAACGCGCTATCTCGTCATTGTGCATACCGCCACGCGCCAGCAGTTCCCGCGCGCGTTCGATGCGTACCTCCTTTTGAATTTTTTCGAAATCCGTATGTTCCTCCTGCAGGCGACGCTGCAGTGTGCGCGCCGTGAGATGCAGGTCTGCCATGATTTCACTGAGCGATGGCATCTTTGAGGCAATACGCAGACGAACGCGCACCACGTCGGAATAAGAGAGCGGCTCGTCCATCACCGTGCTCAGGCGTCGACATTGATTGATAAAAAAACGATAAGACATGGGATTCGCCTGTGGCGGTACGGCATCCCACACTGCGCGGGAAAATCGAATCTCATTGACCGTGTCGGAAAAATAAAGCGGGCAGCGGAAGAAACGCTGGTAGGCAGCACAATCGGCAGAAAGCGCGTGGGCGAAACGGACGGACACCGGGACCACGTGCTCACCCAATGTCTGACGGAAAAGATTTAGCGTTGCAGTGACATCACGCTCGACAAAGAAGGGCGCGCAGTCACCGACTTGTTCGTTAGTGTAAAACGCGACATATTCCTCGTTCCCCTCTCGCCAGATCGCTTGTTCGATGCAGCCCCACGCAAGAGATGGATAGGACGGAACGGTACGAAAAAGTTCACGTACTGTCGGCGCACACGAGGCGGCAAGCCCCAGCACGCCGAATAACGCGAGATTGTATTCGCGTCCGACCTCAAGCCCTGCCGCTGGCAGTTGGAGCATGTTCAGCGCGGAACGAATGAAGATCAACTCCTGGTCGAATAGAATCCGGTAACTCGGTTCCTCGATGGCGAACAGGGGGATCCCGGAGAGCGCCAGAAGTGGCGCGATGTTGTGCTGGTACCGCTCCAGCACGGCAATCACGGGTGCCAAGCCGTAAGCCAGTCGCTGTCGTCTGAGCATTGTGCCGCCGTACAGATACTCGGCTTTCCCCGGCGCGGAGTGGTCACTGCCCGGACTTGGAGTTCTCACTTGGATCTCTCGTGGCGCCATATGTTAAACAATTTACGCCATCCGTTATTCCGGGTCGAGGGCGGCTCTTGGATACTCCGACGGTTTACTGCAAGCACGTCTTGCACAATGCCTGGCTGGTCAGCATAGAGGTGATGCATGAAATTCATTTTCTTTTTTTACCCCGCGATCCCGGCGACTCTGGCTGAGCGCGAGAAGTTGCGGCCGATCGCGAGCCGCACGGATAAGTTCCAGAAAATGCTGGACGAGGTAGTCGAGCTTTCGCAGATGGCGGAAGATCTCGGCTTCACCGCGGTGACCTATCCCGAGCATCATCTGCATACCGAAGGCGGAGAAATGGGCAGCCTGCCCCTGCTCACGCAGCATGTGCTGGCCAATACGAAGACGATCAAGGCAGGCCCCATCGGTTATGTACTGGCGGGCTGGGATCCGTTGCGCCTGGCGCTCGAAATCGCGTGGCTCGATCAAATCACCAAAGGCCGCACGATCATCGGTTTCGCGCGCGGCTACCAGGCGCGCTGGCTGAACCAGATGGCGCAGCACCTGCACGTAGGGGCGGCGGCCATGAATACCAAGGAGTCCCAGCCCACGAACGACGCAGTGAACCGCGAGGCGTTCCAGGAGATCTTCGAGATCATCAAGCTCGCGTGGAAGGAAGGCGGCTTCCGCTACAAGGGCAAGTACTACGAATATCCGTATCCGTTTGAGACTGGCACGCCATGGCCGGCGCACAACTGGACGCGCAAGTATGGCTCACCGGGCGAAGTGGATGACGCGGGCAACATCCAGTTGATTGATGTGGTGCCGAAGCCCTACCAGAAGCCGCATCCGCTACTGTTTCAAGCCTTCTCCCAGAGTGAGAGCACGATTCGCTGGTGTGCGAAGGAAGGCTCGATCCCGACGGTGCTCACTTCAGATCCCGCGATTCTGCGGAAGTTTGCCGAAGTGCACGTGGAGGAAGCGAAGCTGCACGGGCGCAATCTCGCGCTGGGCGAGAACTTCGGCGTATTCCGCGGGGTATACATGGCGGACACCCGGCAACAGGCACGGGACTTGGCGATGAAGGGGCTGATGGGCACGGGGTGGCCGGGCTGGGCGCATGACTTCGGCTTCACCGATGCGTTCCGT
Source organism: Klebsiella pneumoniae (assembly GCA_945861225.1). GTDB lineage: Bacteria > Pseudomonadota > Gammaproteobacteria > CAIKBL01. The sequence continues at coordinate 9,827 of CAMATU010000139.1, read as the reverse complement.
CTGCCTGAGGATGACATTAAATACCCGAATCAACCGCTGCCTGTTTCCGAAGCCACGATGGAGCGTTTTGAGAAATCGCATTTCTGTCTGACCGGCAACGCGCAGGACGTGCGCAAGGAAATGGATTTGCTGGTGGAGACCGCGAATCCCGAATGGTTCATCTGGCAATCCGATCAGGGCTACCTGCCGCTGGATGACATGAAGCGTATGTTGGAGCGGTTCGGGCGTGAGGTCATGCCGCATTACCTCAACAAATAACCAAGCGGTGAGCCGCGCGAGCTTTGACGCCCGCGCGGCATGTCTATAGTGGAGGCGCTATGCAAACGGATGCTGTTAACCAAACCGAGCGCGCATTGCGTACAGGTTTGGATTTTGACGCAGTAATTATCGGCGCGGGTTTTGCCGGCTTGTATATGCTGCATCGCCTGCGTGGCCTTGGTCTGAGTGCCAGAGTTTTTGAACGGGGCGATGGCGTTGGCGGCACGTGGTACTGGAATCGCTACCCAGGCGCGCGTTGTGATACTGAAAGCGTGACTTATTCCTATTCTTTCTCGGCAGCGCTGGAACAGGAATGGGTGTGGACAGAACGTTACGCGACGCAGCCCGAAATCCTTGCCTATGCTAATCACGTGGCAGATCGCTTTGATTTGCGTCGCGATATTCAGTTCAACACGGCGGTCACTGCGGCAATCTTCGACAGTGATGCCGATTTGTGGACCCTCAACACAGATCGCGGCGCACAGATCAGCGCGCGATTCTGTATCTCAGCTGTAGGCTGTCTGTCTGCCGCGGCGTTGCCCGACTACGCTGGACTCGACAGTTTTGCTGGCGAGTGGCATCACACCGGACACTGGCCGCATGCGCGGGTGGATTTTCGGGGCAAGCGCGTCGGGATAATCGGCACAGGGTCCTCAGGCGTGCAATCTACGATAGCAATTGCCGCTGAGGCCGAGCACTTGTTTGTCTTTCAGCGCACGCCAAACTTCAGCGTCCCGGCGTGGAACGGCCCGCTCGCGCCACAGGAGTTGGACGCCGTGAAGTTGAACTATCGACAATGGCGCGAAGCGGCGCGCTACGCCCAAATCGGCATTCCTTTCGCGAGCAATGAAAAATCGGCGAAGGCTGTGCCGCCGGACGAGCGCGAACGCGATTATGAAGCGGCGTGGGCTGAAGGCGGCTTCAATTTTGTCATGACCTATCCAGATTTATTGACCGATCTTGAGTCGAATCGAACGGCTGCCGATTTCGTCGCCCGAAAGATTCGCGAAAAGGTTAAGGATCCCGCGGTCGCGGCGCTGCTGATCCCGACCGATCATCCGCTCGGCACCAAACGCATGTGTGTGGATACCGGGTATTACGAAACTTTCAACCAGGACAACGTAACACTGGTCGATCTACGCGAATCGCCGATAGAAACCCTCACTGCTGGCGGGCTGCGCACCACCCGCGCTACGTACGCTTTGGACATGCTGGTGTTCGCCACCGGCTTCGATGCCATTACCGGTCCGCTAATGAAAATTGATATCCGCGGTAGAAACGGTGTACGCCTGCAAGACAAATGGCAGGCGGGACCGAGCACGTATCTAGGCCTGATGACTGCCGGTTTCCCAAATTTTTTCACGATCACCGGGCCTGGTAGTCCGTGTGTGTTGAGCAACATGCTGATCTCTATCGAGCAGCATGTTGATTGGATCTCGGCCTGCATTGAGCATATGCGTCGTGCGGATTTCAAGTCGATCGAGCCCACACTTCAAGCCGAGACGGCGTGGGTCAAAAACGTTCATGACATTGGACACAGCACGCTCTACCCGTTGACCAATTCGTGGTATACCGGAACCAACATCGAGGGCAAGGCAAGGATGTTCACGCCCTACGCGGGTGGAGTCGGCACCTACCGCAGAGTCTGCGACGCGGTCGTCGCCAATGGCTATGACGGGTTTGAGTTCACCCGTGCTGGCGGTTCGATGGCGCACGAACTCAAGCCGGCCACGCAGGCTAGATGAACGCGCGCGACACGAACGAGCGGATTCTTTAAACAATTGAACCAGGAGCAAGCCCTAAAAGGCCAGGAGCGGAAATTATGAATAACTCAGGTTTAGCCAGGAACACAGGACCAAGTGTTGGCGAGTTCAAGTTTGATGCGACCACGGTCCAGTGGCATAAATTTTTCACGCCAGGCACGTGGTACCGGATATTGAGTGTGGACGTTGCGGCGCGCCAAGCCGACATGCTGGTCAGGTTTGAGCCTGAAAGCCAGTGCATGTACCACCGCCACGCGGCGTGCACCTCCACCCTGGTGCTCGAAGGTGAGCTGCGCGTGCGCGAGCAGCTCAATGGCACAGAGGTCATCAAGGTCAAACCCGCGGGCAGCTACTCAGTAGGCGGCGAAGGCGAAATTCATATCGAAGGTAGCGGCAGCGAGCAGGCGATTATCTTCTTCGGCATGCGCAGCGAGACAGATGTGATTTACGAACTCTTAAATGAGGACTTGAGTCTGCGGCGCGCGGTGACGGTGGCAGACTTCGCGCGTGACTGGCGCGAACACTGGCCGAACGACCACGCCTAAGTCAAATTGAACGCGCTTCAGTAGTACGGTTAAGCCGACGCCAATCAGATGAGGACCTGCTAATGCCGATGGAAATCCGTGAACAGTGGTTGGCCAGAGTGAGTGAAGAAATCTTGGAACCCACGCGGCGTATCGTTGATCCCCATCACCACTTTTTCGTGCCGGGTGGACAGTTTCCTGCCTATGATTTAAGTGACTTGACCACCGACACGGCCACCCACCGCGTGGAGCAGACTGTCTACCTCCAGTGCTGGGAGGGTTATCGTCAGGACGGGCCTGAGGAGCTTCGTCCGGTGGGCGAAACCGAATGGGTTGATGCGATCGCGGCGCGCGCGCGGCAGAATCCGCAGGCCGTGCAGATTGGCGGGATGATGGGCACCACCGAGCTGCGTCTCGGCGCCAAGGTGCGGCCCGTCCTCGAGGCGCACTGCGCCGCGAGCAAGTTATTTCGCGGCGTGCGGCAGGCCGCTGCCTGGGACAGTGATGAGGGAATCATGTCGTTGCCGGGCTTGAACGACGGCAATCTCTATGACGACCCAGCGTTTCGTGCCGGCTTTGCGGTGTTGGGTGAAATGAATCTGGTGTTCGATGCTTATCATTATCACCCTCAAACTCCCGCACTGACCCGACTCGCGACAGCATTTCCGGAGGTGCAAATCGTGCTTGACCATCTCGGTACGCCGTTAGGGGTTGGTCCCTACGCTGGACGACGCGATGAGATCTACCGCGAATGGGCACGCGATCTCGCCGCGCTGGCGCGTTGCCTGAATGTTTCAATCAAACTCGGCGGGCTGTGCATGCCGTGGAATGGCTTCGACTTCGAGGCCCAAGTAAACCCGCCGACCTCGGATATGATCGTCGCCGCGCAGGCGCGTTACTACCATTACGCCATTGAACAATTCGGCCCTTCGCGCTGCATGTTCGAGAGCAATTTCCCGGTCGATAAATGCGTGCTGTCCTATGCCGTGCTGTGGAATGCCTTCAAAAAGATGGCCACCGACTTCAGCGAAGCAGACAAGGACCAGCTGTTCCGTGGGACAGCGACTCGAGTTTATAAGCTCTAGCACGTCTCACTGGCGGTCGCGGCATGAACCATTCGCTCGATATCAACGCATTGCTCGATCCGGAAATCGCGCAGGCGTTGCGCGCATTGCCGCTGAATTTTGCGACGCTATCTCGGAGCACCTTGCCGGAGGTTCGTGCTGCGCGGGCCGCAGTGTCGCCGCCTACATTGTCTGACCTCGTGACCCGCGTCGATTACGCCGTGCCGGATCGGCCACCTCTACGGGTGCGGGTGCACCGGGCAAAAGCGGCGAGCGGCAAGTTGCCCTGCATCTACTGGATGCATGGCGGTGGTCTCGTCCTCGGCAGCAATGTAGATGATGATCTGCGTTTCGATCGCTGGTGTACGCACATGAACTGTGTCGGTGTGTCGGTGGACTATGCGCTGGCGCCGGAATCAACCTATCCGGCGCCGCTTGAGGATTGCTACGCTGGCCTTCGCTGGGTGCACCAACAGGCCGACGTACTCGGTATCGACCCCACGCGAATCGGTATTGGTGGCGCGAGTGCAGGCGCCGGGTTGGCGGCCGCACTCGCGTTACTGGCACGAGATCGCGCAGAATTTCCGATGATGTTTCAAGCCTTGATCTATCCGATGCTTGATGACCGACAACACACGATCTCGAGCCAGTGGCAAGATCCGGTCTGGCCACCGGCGGCGAACCGCTTCGGGTGGGACTGTTATCTTGGCGATCTCAGGGGTGATGCGGTACCGCAGTACGCGGCTGCGGCGCGCGCGATTAATCTCGAAAGGCTGCCACCCGCTTTTATTTGCGTTGGTGCGCTCGATGGTTTTGCCGACGAAGATATTGATTACGCCACGCGGCTCCGGCATGCCGGGGTACCGACCGAACTGCACGTGTACGCGGGGGCACCGCACGGTTTTGATGCGTTGACGCCGAATACTGCGGTGGCGCGCCGCGCGCGCAGCGACCTCAAAGCGTGGTTGGTGACCCAATTACACGAATGACAAAAAAAATGCGTGAGAGGAATGACACTTACTTGAGGCCCATGACAAGGCTAAGCCACGCGAGCTTCGATCTTATGACCGTAGGAGCGGCTTTAGCCGCGAGGGGCGATTCAGCGCTGTTCGCGGCTAAAGCCGCTCCTACCGAAATGCCTGCTTGGTCTGGCGTGTCTTCCTAGCGACGCTTAAACCAATGCTTTTTCCCTTAAGCTAAGGGCCATTCATGCGTGAGAGAATTCTTAACTCGAAAGAGTTAGAGATTTACCACGGAGGCACGGAGAGCAAGCAGAATGCTGAGTTCTCCTCTGTGCTTACTTCAGGAGTCCCTCATGTTCGATGACCAGATCAATTCCCCTTCACCTGCAGCAACCATCGCACGTTACGACGCGATCATTATCGGCGCCGGCGTGAATGGCATGTTGCAGCTGATCCGCCTGCGTGAACTTGGGCTCTCAGTGCGTTTGTTCGACGCGGCCAGCGATGTGGGCGGCACCTGGTATTGGAACCGCTACCCAGGCTGTCGTTTCGATTCGGAGTCTTATACCTACATCTTCTCTTTCTCACAGGAGCTGCTCGACGAATGGGATTGGCGCGAGCATTTCTCGGCGCAACCAGACACCCTTCGCTACTGCAATTTCATGGCCGATAAATTCGCGCTGCGCAAAGATATGCAGTTCAATAGCCGCGTAGCCTCGGCCGTGTTCGACGAACTGCACAATGAGTGGGAGATTACGTTAGCAGATGGGAGCAAGGCCCGCGCGCGTTATTTCGTGACCGCGCTGGGACCGCTTTCGGCACCGGTGATGCCGAGTTTCGCCGGGATGGAGAGTTTCCAGGGTGAGTCCCATCACACGGGGCTCTGGCCCCACACCCCGGTCGATTTCGTCGGCAAGCGAGTCGCGGTGATCGGCACGGGCGCCTCCGGCGTGCAACTCATTCAAACGGTGGCGAAGGAGGCCAAGCACCTCACCGTATTTCAGCGCCGACCTAACTGGTGTTCACCATTGAACAACGGACCGATCGATGCAGAAGAAATGCGCCGTATCAGGACCCAGTATCCGGAGATTTTTGCCAAATGCCACCAGTCCGAGGGCGGCTTCATGCACATGGTGGATCCGCGCAAAACAGCTGACGTGAGCCCCGCAGAACGCGAAGCACTTTTCGAGAAACTCTATAAATCTTCGGGCTTCGCGATCTGGTTGGCCAATTTCTATGACACCTTCACTGATCAAGCGGCCAATGACATCATCACCGAATTCATTGCGCGCAAGATCCGCGCGCGAATCAACGATCCTGCCGTTGCCGATAAACTCATTCCTACCGACCACGGTTTCGGCACGCGGAGAGTGCCGATGGAAAGTGGCTACTACGAGGTCTATAACCAGGCGAATGTCGAGCTAGTCTCGATTCGCGACACGCCGATTGAATGCATCACGCCGACGGGGTTGCGCGTGGCTGGGCGGGACTATGAGTTCGACATCATCGTGTATGCCACTGGTTTCGATGCCATGCTCGGGTCCTATGACCGCATGGAAATTCGCGGCTGCGCTGGGCAGACCTTGCAGGACAAGTGGGCCGAGGGCCCGCGCACCTTCCTTGGTGTGCAGATGGCTGGATTCCCGAACATGATGATGGTGATCGGTCCGCACACCGGTGCCTCCTTTTGCAACATGCCGCGCTGTGGTGAGGAGAACGTGGATTTTGTCGCAGACCTTATCCGCTTCACGCAGGAACAAGGCTACAGCCGCGTGCAACCGGCGCTAGCGTCCGAAACGGCGTGGACCGACCACGTGCACCAGGTGGCGGAGAAATTACTCATCAACAAGACGGATTCCTGGTTCACGGGTATCAATCGCAATCTTGCGGGGCGACAGCAGCGTAAGGTACTGCTGTATGCGGGCGGCGCGACGCGTTATCGCCGCCGGTGCGACGACGAGGTTGCGAGCGGCTACGCTGGTTTCGAGTTCGGTTAAGGACGTCGCTTCACGGCGTACGCTTGCGCATCAGGCGCCTGCGTGTCCTTGCGGTACTGGCCCATGTCGCGCGGGTACTGGGTGACCACGCGACCCGAGGCCGGGTGACGAAAATAGTTGTTACACGGCTCGGACCACACCGCGATGCCGTTCGCATCCGCCTGAATGCCCGCGTTATAGCTGTTCATCACGTCCGGTCGTACTTCCATCCACGCCAGCTGTTCGGCTTCCAGGCGTGAAATCTGGCGGGTGATGTAGGCGGTCTGGCACTCGATCATGAACAGAATAGAACCCTTGTTGGTATTTGGACCATAGATTTGAAACAGATTGGGGAAGCCTGCCGTGCTGATCCCGAGATAAGCCTGTGCGCCATCAGACCAGGCGCTCGCAAGTTCGCGTCCGGCGCGGCCAACCACCTGCACGGTGGACAGATAGCGTGTCACATCAAACCCCGTGGCCAGGATCAAAGTGTCCAGTGCGCGTTCGGAACCGTCCGCAGTGAGGATTCCGGACGGTGTGACGCGCGTGATGTTGTCGGTTATCACGGTCACATTCGGGCGATTGAAGGTTTGATAGTACTGGCTTGAGAGCAGCACTCTTTTGCAACCGAAGGCATAGCTTGGCGTGAGCTTGCGGCGCGTGTCCGGATCTTCTACCAGTGCGATGTTGTTGAGGCCTTCTTCGATGGTCTGCTGATAGCGCGCCGGATTGTTGAGCAGGCCAAAGCCATCGAACTCCTGCCAGAACCGGCTGCGGTTGTGCTCCACCGCATCAGGTGCGGTCATGAAATAGGCAAGCCTCTCGCGGGAGTAAGGGCGATCATTCTTCGGCAACACCCAGTTCGGTGTTCGTTGAAACATCACCACCTGGTCGGCGAGGCGCGCGACTTCCGGCACGCATTGCACGGCGCTCGCGGCACTGCCGATTACCCCAACTTTTCTACCATTTAGATCGTGTTGATGATTCCAGCGCGCGGTATGGAAGACAGTTCCAGCGAAATCGCCTAAGCCGGGAATTGCCGGCGATGTCGGTTCGTTGAACATGCCCTGCGCGGCGACCAGCACGGCGGCTTCTTCGGTCTCGCCATTGGCTGTTATCACCTGCCAACGCGCGCGATCCGCGTCCCAGGCGGCACCAGTTACTTGAGTGTTCAGGCGAATATGTGGCAGCAGCCCGTATTTGGTTGCGCAACTCGTCATGTACGCCAAGATCTCCGGCGCTGCGGCGTACGGGCAGGACCAATCCCGTTTGATCTCGAAGCTGAAGGAATACAAATGCGAGGGCACATCACAGGCCGCGCCGGGATAGCGGTTGTACCACCAGGTGCCGCCGACCCCGGGCGCTTTTTCCAGGATGATGAAATTATCGTAGCCCGTGGCGAGCAGTTTGATTCCCATGCAGATGCCGCCCGGACCTGCGCCAATGATCACAATGCGCGGGCCGCGCTGCCCAGCCTTGGCGGTAGGACGCTGTGGGCTTTTTATGGTTGGAGTTTGCACGCGATGAACATACTATCAAAATGGTTAACCGCGTCCCCGCGTAAAGCTTTGAACTGTTCGCGGGGACGCGCAGGAGCACCCACAACCTGAAGTCGCGACAGAGAAGGAGCGTATGGAACTCACAGACCAAGTGGCGGTGATCACGGGTGGCGGCAGCGGCATTGGCGCCGCCACGGCGGCCCTGATGGCAGGCGCCGGGGCTGCCGTGGTGCTCCTCGATCGCGACGAGGTGGCCGCCGCGGAACAGGTGACGCAGCTGACAGCACGGGGCGCGCGTGCGTTCACGTTGCCAGTGGACGTCGCGCAGCGTGCGGACATCGAAGTCGCGCTTGGTAAGGTGATGTCCACTTACGGTCGCCTCGACATCATGGTGAACAATGCGGGCATCACACGCCCCTCCCGCACCTTGGACGTGAGCGAAGCGTTGTGGAATGACGTGATCGGTATCAACTTGTCGGGCGTGTTCTGGGGCTGCCAAGCCGCGTTCCAGTACATGAAAGAAGCTGGCTACGGCCGAATTTTGACGACCTCTTCAACCTCGTCACTGGGCTCGTATGCGAATGCATCTTACGCTTCCACCAAAGCCGGGGTGGTGGCCATGACGCGCTCGCTGGCGATGGAATTCGGCAAGTATGGCGTGACTGTCAACGCGGTAGGACCGGGCATGATCGTCACGCCGATGACCGATGCCGTCGCGCCTGAAATCAAGCAACGCTGGGTAGGCAAGACGCCAGTGGGGCGACTCGGTGAACCGCTGGACGTGGCCAGGGTGTTTTTATTCCTGGCCCTGCCGGCTTCCAGTTACCTTACGGGACAAATGATCTTCGTGGACGGTGGGTTCACGTTGCCGACGATGAAAGGTTAAGCATGAGTTCAAATTCGAACACGGAAGAAGATCCGTTCAATATTCGTATTCCAGAGAATCTCAAATTTTCCGATTTGCAACTTGCGCGGGATCCACACACCGGGGATATCTCGTTCGATTGGACGCCGATCGAGCAGATTTGCGAAGCCAGTGGAATTGATATCGCCGTGTTCGATGACGAGGACGAGGACGCGCTCTCGGAGCTGATCATTGCGTGGTATCAGGCGCATCTCGCCAGTGGTGGTGCGCCCGATCCGGTACAGGAGGAATTGATTGCGGAGGCGGATGAAGAGTCCCGCAGCGATTAATTCTGTTACGCGTTTTTAATCGTCAGCCCGCCATCCACCGGGATTGCCACCCCGGTTAAATAGGATGCTGCCGGCAACACCAGACTCAAAGTCATCTGCGCAATTTCTTCAGGCTCTGCATAGCGCTTGAGCGCGACCCTGCGCCGCGCGAACAGCTGCTTGTGATCGTCATTGATATTGGAGGTCATGCCGGTATTCACCGCGCCCGGGCAGATGCAATTGACGGTAATGCCACGTCCGGCAAGTTCCACCGCCAGCGAGCGCGTGAGACCGATGACGCCGGTCTTACTCGCCGTGTAGGCACTGATCCCTTTCGTCGCGCCAAGTCCTTCGGTTGACGCGATGTTCACCACTCTGCCGGCACCGCTTTGGGTGAGATGCGGCAGACACTCGCGCACTAATTGGACCTGGGCGGTCAGGTTGATGGCAAACGTGCGTGCCCAGTGGGCATCGAAGTCGATATCCTCCACGGTAGATTCGAACACTGCGCCCGCGTTGTTGACCAGAATATCGAGGCCCTGCCAGCGCGCGACAATTTCCTTCACCACCGCGACGCGCCGATCTGCAGCGGCAACGTCCAGCGTCCA
>CAMATU010000138.1 GCA_945861225.1 Klebsiella pneumoniae | reverse complement strand
AACCTCCCTTGCGACGATTTAATATCAGTTATGCGATTCATCTTATTGAGATTATCATCATAATCCCATAATAACCTGATCTTTATGATTTTAATTATAGGTTCTTAAGAATTAACTTCAACTAGGAAATGCCACTCAGTGCTAATTTTCAAACGACTTTCCGACCTGGGTCTTGGGGGATGAGCGGGACTATTGCCCATGCGCTGGTGATCCCAGACAGCGCTTTATCGATTCTTTCCCAGGCTGAGGTGAACGCGCTGTGTATGACGCGTTCGGGCAAAATTTTTGAGCTTTTCCGGCGCTGTGCACTGGCCGTGATGAGTAGCGGCGGGGAATCCGACGATGCCCGTGCACTGCTGGATGCCTATGCCGATTTCGAAGTCGATTTTGAACAGGTCGACCGCGGCGTCAGGCTGCATCTGCGCAACGCCCCCGCCCGTGCGTTCGTCGATGGCGCGATGATTCGCGGAATCCAGCAGCACCTGTTTGCCGTGTTGCGCGATCTGTCCTATCTGGCGCGCGAGATTGAGCAACGCCAGCGCTTCGACCTTAGCGCGCCTTCAGGCATTACGGATTCGGTGTTTCACCTGTTGCGGCAGGCCGGTCTTTTTCGCAGCGGGCCCGTGAGAGGTGTCGCCGTATGTTGGGGCGGCCACTCGATCGGTCGGGTCGAATATGACTACTGCAAAGAGGTCGGTTACCAACTGGGCTTGCGCTCCCTCGATATCTGTACCGGCTGTGGTCCCGGCGCGATGAAGGGGCCCATGAAGGGCGCGACTATCGCACACGCCAAGCAACGGGTGACTGATGGTCGCTATATCGGAATCACTGAGCCTGGGATCATCGCTGCTGAAGCACCGAATCCGATTGTGAACGATCTGGTGATCATGCCGGATATCGAGAAACGCCTCGAAGCTTTCACGCGCCTGGGGCATGGCATTCTTATTTTTCCGGGTGGGGTGGGGACTGCTGAAGAACTGCTGTACCTGCTAGGCGTGCTGGCGCATCCCGATAACGCGGACATTCCTTTTCCAGTGATTTTGACGGGACCGGCCTCCAGCGCTGAGTACTTTCAACTGATTGATCACTTCATTGCGACGGTGCTCGGGACAGAATTTACGCAGCGCTATGAGATCATCGTGGGCGATCCGGCGCGTGCGGCCGCCAGCATGAAGAAAGCGACTGACGCGGTGCTCAGGTTCCGCGACGACAACGACGACGCGGCCTATTTCAATTGGCTGTTGCGCATCGACCATGCTTTCCAGGTGCCGTTTCAGGCGACGCATGCGCAAATGTCCGCACTAGAACTCAAACGTGAACTTCCCCCGCATGAACTCGCGTGCAATCTGCGCCAGGCTTTTTCGGGGCTCGTCAGTGGCAATGTGAAAGAAGAGGGGATTCGCGCCGTGGAAACGCATGGCCCATTTCGTTTGCGCGCCGAGCCCTTCATCATGCGCGAGCTCGACGTACTGCTGCGCGCCTTCGCGGCGCAGGGCCGCATGCGACTGGCGGGTCAGGCGTATGTGCCCTGCTATGAACTCGCGAATTGAATTTCGACCAGGGTCCTTAGTCACCCGGCGCCTTCAATATCCGGTCAATTCGACATAGCCCACACCACCGAGCGGGTGCCCATCACGCGTGCCTTTGATTTTTACGTTGCCTTCCCAGTAGCGAAACGGCGAAGTCCATTCCTGGGCTTCGAAAAGCGGTGCAATCTCCAGTTCGCAATGCAACCTCGGGATTTCGATCTGCCAGGCTGCAGGATAGGTCACGTAGGTCTGCTTACTCCGCCAGTGGTTTTTCACGCGTACTGAGAAATCATCTGCAGATAACTGAGTCACCTTGCCCTCAGATCCAACCCAGGATCCTGCGCTGAACGAAGTCCAGGTTCCGTCGTGCCTGCGCAGCAGGTAGAGCGTGAGCTCGGTGCCGTCAGAAAGCTGCAAGCCAAACCAATCCCAGCCGAGGATTTCCCCGGCCAGCGCATTGGTCCCCCATTCCCGATCAAGCCAGGCCTGCCCGGTGACTGCCAGACGGGTTCCCTGCAGTTCTAACCATCCTTCTGCCAGCAGGCGGGTGTTGGAATAGTAGTAGGACGCATTGCCAGGTCCGGCGCTCTTGCGGGAATACCCAGCATCGCCTTGGGGCACATAGGGCTTGGCGGGCTTAAGCGTTAACGCCAATTTCTGAAACCCTTCTGCCGCCTCTAGGGTCCAGTGCGGTGCTGGAATTTCCTCGAGAGTTGCGCGCCAATTCTTGATCCAAATGCTGACGGGTCGTTGGGTGGTGCCGGCGAGTTCTAGCACGGGGCGAACCAGTCGTTGAAAGGCATGAAAGCGCTGCGCGTCAACGTCGGTCAACGCGAAGTGGCCAAGCAACGCGTGGCGCGTCGCCCAGGCTGAGCGCGCCGTCGGCTCCAGAGCAGTCAATGCGAAGCGGAAGAACGTCAGCTGAAAGCCGAATTGTCGTCCAGCAGAATCTTGCAAATTGCCCGTGAAATACCACCATTCATGTCGATAATCAGGATGCGCTGCGTGATCGGCGGGGAAAGAAAACGGTCGCGCGCCGGTCACCCGCGAAAAAAGCGAGGAAGGCGCTTGGTCGCCGATGAAGTCGAGAATGCTGGTCGCAGGTTTCGGCGCGGGCAGCAGATTTCGGCGCACAACCCACAGCGCCGCCGGTGCGCCGAGCAGTAACAACCAAGTCCGGCGTTGCATCTCTGGCCTAACTCATTCGTAACGCAAGGCGCGCGCAGGCGGCGTGCGGATCACCTGCAGCGCGGGATAAATTGCCGCGAGGACGGCAGCCACTAACACACCGAGCCAAGTCCACCAGAGTACGCCGGCCGATACCGTGATCGGCATCGTCCAGCCGAAGGCATGCAGATTCACGACTTGGACCAGAAACATCGCGCAGCCAAGGCCGATGGGGAGCGCGCCGGTCGCCGCCACTAAACCGATCACCAGCGTTTGCGCGAGCACTATTCTGAACAACTGAAGACGCCCGACGCCAATTGCTCGCAGGACGCTGTAGTCGCGCGCGCGCTCTAGTTGCTGGGCGAGCAGTGCGCCCATGATGCCGACCAGCGAAACGCCCATCGCGATAGCACCCAGCACCTTCGTAATGGCAAAGGTGCGGTCGAAAATCTGCAATGAAAGCGCCTGCAAATCGCGGTTGCGTCGAATGAGTATGGGCTCGTCGGGCGGCATGAGGAGGGTGACGGACTTTCTAAATTCATCGAAGTGCGTATTGGGTGCGAAATAGACCCCAATTCCGCTGATACCCTCGCCCGGCCAATATTGGTTAAAGCATTGCAGGCTCATCGCTACAGTGCCGCGTTCACTCGCGTAATCCTGATAAACACCGGCGATGGCGAAAGTGACTGGGCCACGCGTGGTCTGCAGTTTCAAGGTGTCGCCGACGCGCACCTGGTGATGGAAGGCATAGGGCTCGCTCACTATCACGATCGGATCGCGCTCCCAGCGGCGCCATATCTCGGTACTTTCGCCCTCCAGAAACTTGAATCCGGCACGCGATTCTGTTGGCAGGTCGTACGCCGCAACTTGGACCAACGCGCGAACGCCCATAATTTCTCGGCGAGTCACGCTACTGACTGCGCTCACTGCGTGATGCCGTTGAAGCTTCGCCTTCAATCTCGTAAGGGACTGCTCCGCTATCGCGACGGGCACGTCTTGCGGCATCGATAGATAAACATCCGCGCGCAGCAATTCGTGCAGCCAGTCCCCCACTGCCGCGCGAAAACTCGCGGTCATTAAGAGCATGCCAAGACTGACCGCTGCAGCCAGACACAGGGCGGCCGCGGCGACGCCGGTTCGCGCGCGATGGTAGTAGACATTTTCCGCCCCCATTTGCTCAGGCCACAGGCAATGCTGTACGAGCAATCTCGTGAGTTGGCGAGATAGCCAGACGAGGAGGCCGGGAATTAGCAGCGCGGCTGCCAGCAAGCCGAGCGCGAGGATTAAAAAATCGAGCCACAGGGGGTGCGGCGCGCAAAAATTCAGGGTTCCCGCTAGCCCCAAGGCCAGCAGACTCTGCACAGACTTGCGTGCCAGCAAGCGTCGACGTCGGTTGGGTGGCGGGACGGTGCGCTGAATAGGCGGATTCGCTGCGGCTTCACGCGCTGCCGGCAGTGCCGCCAATACAGTCGCTAAAACGCCCGCCAGCCACGCTAACAAAAGGGTGTGGGCCGCCAGCGTAACGCGCGCCCCATGCACCGGGTAGTAGAAGTTGTTAATCGTACGCGTGAGGAGCTCAAGTAATTCAGTCGCCAGCAAAATTCCGGCTCCTAAACCGACTGCACTGGCGAGCGCGCCCAGGAGTGCGCTTTCGCCGACCACCGCGCGGAATATTTCGCCACGCGTCACGCCGATCGCACGCAAGCGCATGAAGAGCAATTTGCGTTGCAGGATAAGAAAGCACTCAGTGTTGTAAACCAGAAACATCCCGATCAGGAGGGCAAGCAGGCTCAGCGCTGTCAGATTTGTTTCAAACGCTGTACTCAAGCCCTGACGCAGCGCGCGCTCCTGACGCAGATCGCGCACGGTGTAAGGTCCTGTCACATGCGCGCGAATTTTCGCGAGAAGGTCCATTCCGGCCGGCGACTCGGGAATTTCAAAATCGATATGCGAGAGCAGACCCCTTTTCCCTAACGCATCCTGCGCAGTGGCGAGATCCAACAGGATCAGCGCCTCTGGAAAGGGCGCCGTATTTTCACCGGAAGCAGTCGACGCGCGTAAGGTCAAACTAAAGGGCCGGCCATTGCGCGCGAAGTGAGCAACGCCGTTGAGGTCGTTGACTTGGCGCAGCGTCGCCGCACTCGTCACGCCAGTGCCAGGGGTCATCAAAAAGTGCAGCATCGCGCGGTCGGCCGGGATTGTCTGCCCGCTCGGCAAAGCGCTTAACGCATCAAACCCCACGACTTCCAGCCAGTGGCCCCCGCCGGTGGTCGACTTCACGCTGGCCGTTAGAAAAGGGGTCACTTTTAACTCGGGAAATGCCAGGCAAAGATCGCGGTAGACGCGCTCTGGCAGTGCACCCTCATCCGCTTGAATACGCTGAGAGGCGCGCCCAAACAGCGCGTCTTGTGCGTTATCGAAGGCGTTGCGCGCGCTTTGCTGGGCGATTTGGATCGCGACCACCACAGCGATACCAAGCGCGATGCCAAGGCCGGCCAGACCCGTTTGCCAAGGCCGCCGCCATAGGTAGTGAAGATTGATGAGCCACACGGACATCAAGCGCTTTCCACCACCCGACCAGCGACCAAATGCAGCACGCGATCAGCGTATTTCGCTGCCTCCAGGCTATGCGTCGCCATCACCACGGTGTGCTGGTTAGCGCGGGTCAGATTGCGCAGCAACGCAAGCACCGTACTGCTCGTTTCCAGATCGAGATTGCCAGTGGGTTCGTCGGCGAGGAGCAAGGACGGCTGGTGTACCAGCGCGCGCCCAATGGCAACCCGTTGTTGTTCTCCGCCCGATAATTGTTCTGGATAACGTTCGCCGCAGGCGGTCAGACCGAGGGCCTCCAGTAGCCGGGAAACCTGTCCGGTATCGGCAATGCCATTCAACTCCAGTGGCAGGCATAAATTGCGTCGGACATTAATGACCGGCACCAGATTAAAGCTCTGGAACACAAAGCCGAGGTGGCGGCGTCTAAACAAGGTCTGCCCAGTCTCATCGATGCGCGTGAGATCAATACCGGCAATTTCCAACGCCCCACCGGTGGGTTTATCCATTGCGCCAAGTAAGTTCAAAAGGGTTGACTTGCCGGAGCCACTGCGACCCAGGATGGCCACGAACTCGCCAGCGCTCACGATTAAATCGAGATCATGCAGCACCGGCCGCGAGCTTGCGGGATAGCGCATTTCGAGTGCGGCGCAGTTGACGATGGTGGTCATGGGCAACGGGCAATCAATTGACGCGCTGAGGTTGCGCTATGCCATTTACAAAGTGAAACACGAAACGTGAAGCAAGACCGGTTCAGTGCCATCACGGCCGCTAGAGTAGGCAGCGTGCCTCTCCTTCTAATTCCTCTATTTGTCCCGCTCCAATGGAGCGGGAACTTCTTTAACTCGACACGCCAGCTTCCACCCTAGCGCAGCCTCGCGCGCGAACTCTCGTAAGATAGCACTGGAGACCATGGGTCTTCAGTTTTCCACCGTGTGCTATAGCGAGAGAGCATTCCCTATGTCCGTTGATCCGGCAATCCTCAAAGAAGTCCCCATGTTCAACCTGTTCGATCAGGACGAGCTCAGCGAGTTATCGTCGCACCTGGAGGAGCGGAGTTTTGTCGCAGGCCAAACGATCTTTAAGGCGGGCGATCCTGGCGGCGAAATGCATGTCGTGATCAACGGCAATGTGGAGCTATTTATTGTGGATAGCCAGGGTAACCGCGCGTTGGTGGGGGTGGTTGAACCAGGCGAGATGTTTGGTGAGCTTTCGTTGCTTGACGGGGAGCCGCGTTCTGCCAGCGCTATCGCGACTGAAAGCACGCGGACATCGGTCATTGATCGCGACGACCTTAAATTACTTTTCGGCAAGCGACCGGAGGCCGCGCTGGATATTCTCGCGACGCTGTCGCGTCGCTTACGGCGCGCGGATCTGATGCTGGCCGAGCATATGGCCCAGAACGCTAATCAGGTCATTGAGGAGAAGTTGACCTTTGGCGATCGCGTCTCCGATGCCGTCGCGCGCTTTGGGGGATCGTGGCTTTTTATCAATGCGTTCTTATGCGTGATGCTGGTCTGGATGGCGCTGAATGCGTGGCAGCTATTTGGGTTTTCGACCTTCGATCCACCCCCTTTCATTGGCTTGAATCTTATTCTGTCGATGCTTGCGGCATTACAGGCACCCATCATCATGATGAGTCAGAACCGGCAGGACGCGAAAGAGCGCGTGCGCGCGGATATCGAATACGAGGTCAATCTGCGTGCTGAAGTCGAGGTCATGCAACTTCATCAGAAGGTCGATCGCATGAAGGAGGAAATCATCGACCTCTTGGTCACGGTAAAAGACGCGCGTTAGTAGCGCACGGCGTGCCTCGCCGTAATGGTGCACACCATTGAACCGCGCACCATTACGGCGCAGAGATTCGGACATTTACCTTTCATGGTCGTCGCGACCGCTGCAAAAAGCCCCTCAAGCATCTGGTTTTAAAAAGTAAATTTCCCTATGGCACAGATGCTGCAGTCGTCGCTCCTAGGCGCCAGACATACTTCTCGTATGTAGGGGTCAGAAGATCCACCTAACCAGGAGACGGCGAATGAGAGCGAAATTGAACGCGGTTGAGCGGACCTTCGTGTCCCGATTAACCCCGACGAGCCTGTGGCTAGTAGGGCTGATGCTATGGATGGCTGCGGGTTTGGCCTGGAGCCAGGATGCGGCCCCACCTACCGCCAATAAGGGCGATACCGCGTGGATGATGATCTCCACCGTGTTGGTGCTAATGATGGCTGTCCCCGGGTTAGCGCTTTTCTACGGCGGGATGGTGCGCGCCAAGAACGTGCTTTCGGTTTGTATGCAGGTTTTTATTGTTTTCTCGCTGTTATCGGTGTTGTGGGTGCTGTATGGCTATAGCCTGGCCTTCACCCAGGGTAGTGACTTTATCGGGGGCTTTGATCGCCTGTTCCTCAAAGGCGTCACGCCGGATTCCCTGGTCGCCACCTGGAGCAAGGGCGTGTTCATTCCTGAATATGTCTATATCGCGTTTCAATGTACCTTTGCAGCGATTACGCCTTGCCTAATCGTGGGCGCCTTCGCCGAAAGAATGAAATTCTCGGCCGTGCTGGTGTTCATGGTGCTGTGGTTTACGTTTTCTTATCTGCCGATTGCCCACATGGTTTGGTTTTGGGCCGGCCCGGATGCTTATACGGATGCTGAAGCAGGTGCCAAAGCTGGCGCCATCGCGGGCTTCTTGTTCCAGAAAGGTGCGCTGGATTTCGCAGGCGGCACGGTGGTGCACATCAACGCTGGCATCGCCGGGCTGGTGGGCGCGATATTGCTCGGCAAGCGAGTCGGCTTCGGGACAGCCGCGTTGCCGCCGCACAATCTACCGATGGTGATGACGGGCGCATCTTTATTGTGGGTGGGTTGGTTCGGCTTCAACGTCGGGTCCAATCTCGAGGCGTCTGGCTTCGCGGCGATGGTCTTCGTCAATACTTTCGTGGCCACAGCGGCGGCGGCGGTCGCTTGGACCTTGGCGGAATGGATGGTGCGCGGAAGACCGACCATGCTGGGGGGAGCCTCCGGCGCAATTGCGGGGCTGGTGGCCATTACCCCAGCCTGCGGGTATGTCGGGCCCATGGGCGCGATCGCGCTGGGCGTCCTCGCGGGCATGGTGTGTCTGTGGGCGGTGACTTGGCTAAAACATGTGCTCGGATATGACGATTCTCTGGATGTATTCGGCGTCCACTGTGTCGGTGGAATACTCGGCGCGATGTTGACCGGTGTTTTCGCCTCCCCGAGCCTCGGCGGTACCAGCTGGTATGACTATGTGGCGAATGGAGCGGCTGAATTCGACATGGGCGCGCAGCTCGTCGCACAGGCCTGGGGCGTCGGTACTACGGTCGTCTGGTCAGGCGTGGTTTCCTTGGTGGCCTACAAATTAGTCGATTGGACGATTGGTTTGCGGGTGCCTGAAGATCAGGAACGCGAAGGTTTGGATACCGCTGAACATGGAGAACGCGCGTATAACAGCTGAGAACCAGCAGTCTTAGGCGGCCCTAAAAAGCCGCCAAGGTTACTTCTCACTAAAACGGGCGCCGCGGGCGCCCGTTTCTTTTGCTTGATGGCAGGCGCGAACCCGCGGCCTCCTCTTGGGGGGAAGGGCAAACGGGAGTGAACATCGCCCAGAAATTGAGACTATCATCTAGAAATGCTTTCCAACTTAATGAAATAATTGACCAATTCCGCTTATTTCTTCTGTATACAAGGGTCTTGATGAAACTCTCCATCCTTATTCCTGCGTATAACGAACGGCAAACGATTGCCGCCTGTTTGGAACGCGTCGTCAGTGCGCTCCCCGAAGTCGCGAAAGAAATCATTGTCATCGACGATTGCTCGCGCGATGGCACGCGCGAGTGGTTAGAGCGCAATCTTGCCCACCTTGCGGGGCATGCGTGCGCGGTGGCGGTGGATGCGGCTGGCAATATCAGCCTGGTCCCAGGGCCTGCTGCTGCGGTTGAGTTTCGCGCATTATTCCACGCTGAGAACCGCGGCAAGGGCGGCGCGTTACAGACTGGCTTACGGGCAGTAACCGGGGACGTGATCGTGATCCAGGATGCTGACCTGGAATACGACCCCTGTGACTGGGCGCTCATGCTCGATTTGATTGTGACCCGGCGCGTCGCGGATGTGGTCTACGGTTCGCGCTTCTATGGTCGACCGCATCGGGCGCTGTATTTTCACCACTATCTCGCCAACCGGCTAATCTCCTTTCTGTTCAATGCACTCTACGACCAGACCCTTTCTGACATTGAAGTCTGCTACAAAATGTTTACGCGAGAGGTCCTCAATTCACTGAACATCACTGCTGATGATTTTGGCTTCGAAGTGCAGTTCAGCGCCCAGGTCGCGCGCGCCAGGCGCTGGCGGATTTATGAATTGGGAATTTCGTACTACGGCCGCACTTACCTGGAAGGCAAGAAAATCAACTGGAAGGACGGCGTGAAAGCGCTATGGTATCTGCTGAAATACCGTTTCGATTAGCCCATGCGCGCGGAGCTCAAAAATAGCTTGATAGGACTTGGCGGTTTTGCGGTTGGCGGGCTGTTGCTGTGGCTTGCTGTCAAGCAAGTCGATCGACAACAGCTTGGGCAGCTGATTGCATCTTTCGAGGTGCGCTACATGTTGGCCGCCTGTGGGATTTATTGGCTTGGCATGGTTATTCGAAGTAGTCGCTGGCATTGCCTGCTGCAGGAGTTGCAGGCAATGACCTGGTGGTCGGTGGCCGAGGTGTTGGTGGTGGGTTACGGCGCCAACAATTTATTACCCGCACGGCTCGGCGAATTTGCACGTGCCGAGTATGCGAAACGACGCTTCGATCTTTCGCGGTCGCTGGTGCTGGGAACGATCTTGAGCGAACGCCTGCTCGATTTAATCGTGGTGCTTGGCTGTCTGGTGGGAGGCTTAGCGCTGGGCGCGTTAGCCTCGCATTCGAGTTTCGGCTCCACCATCAAGGGGATTGTGCTTAACGGCATGATTTTGGTGGCAGTGGTCGGACTTGCGATTAAGTTCTTAGGCGTCCGACTTCGCACGCCCGGCGCGCTCGCCAAGTGGCGAATAATGCGTGAGATTTATCGCGGGATTTCCAGCTTGAATCTGCGCTCCGCGAGTGTCGTTACCGGCTTGTCGAGCGTGGTGTGGATGTGCGAGGCCGGCTCACTGTGGCTGACCTTCAAGGCGCTTCACCTCTCCCTAAGCCTCGCGCAGACGTTACTGTTGGTGGGTGCCTCGTCGCTTAGTACTTTATTGCCGACGGCGCCGGGTTACCTGGGTTCTTATCAACTCGTGTTTGTACTGGCAATGGCCGCCTACGGTATTCCTGAAGCAGCTGGGCTGGTGGCCTCCCTGGCCGTTCAAATCTTTATGTTCGGCTCTGTCACCATGGCTGCCCTGCTGTTTTATTTCACACGGACTTATGTGACATTAAAACGGCAAGCGCAACCATCCTTGCGTGCCCCCCAAGAGCGTGCCGCCCATGGTTGAGGCACTAAGTCTCCGTTTCATGGGCGTTGGAAATGCGAAGGCATCGGCGCTTGGTAGCGCGGCGGCGGTTCTGGAAGTGAATGAGCAGCCGTCACTCTTGATTGATTGCGGTCCGCGCACTTTGGATGATTTCGCGCATCACTATGGTGCGCGGTTACCCTCCGCGGTTTTCCTCACCCATCTACATCTCGATCACATCGGTGGGATCGAACCACTTTTTTACCGATCCTATTTCTCAGGGTCACCGCCGATAAAATTGTTCGTGCCGTCTTATCTTGTCCCTGGGCTACATGAAAAGCTCGCAAATTCTGCGCATGTCTTGAGCGAAGGCGGTGCGAATTTTTGGGATGCTTTTCACCTCATTCCTGTGTCTGAACATTTTTGGCACGAGAAAATTCTGTTCGATGTCTTCCCAGTTCGTCACAGCGGGTTTCGTGGGTCTTTTGGTCTTGCGCTTAGAGGTGCGTTCTTCTATTCAGGCGACACGCGTCCAATTCCTGAGGTAACGAGTAGCTTCGCCAACGCGAATGAAGCGATCTTTCACGACTGCGCTGAGCACGGTTCCCCTGCCCACACTGGGTTAGCAGATTTCGTGCGAGAGTACTCGGAGGACGTTCGCGCGCGCGCGATTATTTATCACTACGAATCTGCGGCCGCTGCCGAGCGGCTCCAACGCGCGGGGTTGCAGGTGGCCCGTCCTGGGCAGCGTTTTAATCTTCAATTACCCGCGCTGCCTGATTCGAGGAACGTACCAGAACTCAGCTAGCTGCGAGTGCCCAGCTAGTCATCCGCGAGCGAGAACGGCGTGAAATGCGTATCTCGATCGAAATGATCGGATTGCTCATGACGCTTTAGAAGGTTGACCACGTAATAAGTGAAGGGGGTCATGAGAACTTCTACAGAAACCTTGAATAGCCAGTTGAAGCCCACCACCTGCCATAAGGTCGCGCTATCCCAGATGCCGTAAAAGGCGAGTGGGTAGAAGATCAGGCTGTCGATGCCCTGACCGGTAATAGTGGAACCGATCGTACGGCTCCAGAGGTGTTTGCCGGCGGTCCAGATTTTCATCTTCGCCAATACATAGGAGTTGACGAAGTCGCCCACCCAAAACGCCATGATAGAGGCGGCTACGATGCGCGAGGTACTGCCAAAAACGATTTCGAGCGCTGGTTGAAGTGTCTGATTGAAAGGTTCCGCTGGATTGACTGGAAGATGGATCACCAACCAGGACATTAGAGATGCAAAAATCATGGCCCCAAAGCCAGCCCAGATCACTTTGCGCGCACGCGCGTAGCCATAAACTTCGGTGAGCACATCG
>CAMATU010000137.1 GCA_945861225.1 Klebsiella pneumoniae | reverse complement strand
TGAGACAGTTCGGTCCCTATCTGCCGTGGGCGTTGGAGACTTGAAGGGAGCTGCTCCTAGTACGAGAGGACCGGAGTGGACGCACCTCTGGTGTTCCGGTTGTCACGCCAGTGGCATTGCCGGGTAGCTATGTGCGGACGGGATAACCGCTGAAAGCATCTAAGCGGGAAGCCTCCCCTGAGATTAGGTCTCCCTGGACCTTTAAGGTCCCTGAAGGGCCCTTGTAGACTACGAGGTTGATAGGCCGGGTGTGGAAGTCCAGTAATGGATGTAGCTTACCGGTATCTAATTGCCCGTGCGGCTTGACCATATAACGCTCAAGCGTTGTGAGTCGCGATGACACAGAATCAATGTAACTTTGGCCTATCAATTACTCAATTCTTTTTATGGAGCTACCTTCTAGGTAGGTCCAAAACGGTTTGCCTGGTGACAATAGCGAGCGGGAACCACCTGATCCCATCTCGAACTCAGAAGTGAAACTGCTCAGCGCCGATGATAGTGTGGCAGTAGCCATGTGAAAGTAGGTCATCGCCAGGCATCAAATAAGGGCAGGGGCCCCGGCAAGATTTTAGCCGGGGCCACCGTCGCCAATCAGCAAGACGCCTCCTGCCGCGCGATCGTTCGCGCTCTGCCCGACCTGTCGTAACGCTGCCGCGCAAGAACCCTACTTTGCTTACGAATCGAGCATTAGTCTTACGCGCGATACGGGCTCGCGCTCCTGCATGTGCCGCTGCGCATTGAGCAAATAAACCATCGCACGCTTGTGTTTGTCCGAGAGCGCTAAAGCGTCACTCACCCAGTGATCGATAGATTTCTGCAACGCGGTGTACGGTATACCCGCAAGCTGAGCCTTTCGCCGCCGGATTAGTTTGCTTGGCGAACATACCGTTAGCGACCTTACAAACTCTCGACCCGTCCCATTAGGGACCACATAGTCGACCACGCCAATATCGCGGAGGAAATTAGCGGCATACCGGCTTGCAGTAGCGGTCAATCGATTTGCGACAGAAGAATCGGTTCTTGCGGCCAGCAACGGGACTGCACCCATTCCCGGACATAAACCGAAAAGCGATTCAGGGAAACCAAAATGCGCCCCTTGCTCTGCCACAATAAGATGGCACGACAGGGCGGCCTCAACCCCACCACCTTGGGCCTCGCCTCCAACCAACGCGATGGTTGTGAGTCCATCTTTACCGCAGCCCGTCATATTGGCCCAAATTTCCGCTATTGCGGTCTTCGCATAATCAGCAAGTCCCAGTCGATCCTGGGAATTAATGAGGTTAAGGAATAATCCCAGGTCGCCTCCTAGACAGAACGTTCCGGCTATGCGCGATGAAAGTACTTTGAAGCGTACGGTGCCATAATTGCCGCTGGCGATGCTGGCGGAGATAGCAGAAAACTCAGTGAGAAGCTGTCCAGAGACGTACTTTGGAGCCGAGGGCGCCAAGCTCATCCAAACAGCAGCATTCGCTCGGTCAAATTCCAGTTCCAATAATGACAGCGACCCACGCAGTTCTTTTGTCGGCGCATATTTGGGGGGCTGTGGCGGCGGCCGTCGAGTGGTCGCTAGAGTGGTCATTTCAACCTTCCAATCATTAAGGCGTGATTTGATACTTTCTTGATTTTTTCAGAGGGTAATGATTGCACTCCGGCAATTGCTCGCGTCTCCGATACGGCGACCGGGCGAACTTATTCACTCCACGGCCGCCGTCGCATCGAGGCTACAAGAACGGCCGAATCCGCGAGTATCACCCGAATCAACTAATACAGAATGCGCTACTAGAATTTGTGTTCAGCAGGGCGGGAGCGGAACTCAATTTTGGGTACAAATAAGTCTCCAGGACCTAAAGGGAATGCGCTTGCGAACCAAATTCAAGTTTTCGGCGTCGGTCGCAGGGACTTTTGGCAACGCTACCATTCGAAGGTCGATTCCACTCGTTCTGTAAGCGAATAACATGTCTTGTTACACCCATCTGCATGAAATGCAGAACTATCGATGACCAAACAGCAGATTTATCGGAGAGTCCGTAAGGTTGTCGCAGAAACCTTAGGGATAGCTGAGCAAGAGCTCCTGCCAGGCTTGCGATTAACGGAAGACTTACAAGCTGATTCAATGCAGATGGTTACTATTCTTATCGCACTTGATGACGAATTCGACGCGGAATTTCGTCCAGAGGACATCCCGCCGCACGCTGTAACTCTTCAGTGGATAAGTGAATTCGTCGAACTCTCCATCGCGGCCGATCGAGCCCGAGTCTGAGCGAGTAGTGAACTCTCGCGTCTTTGTAACCGGACTCGGTGCGGTCTCAGCATTCGGGCTTGGTGTTAATGCACTTTGGCAGGGGTGCATGGCCGGTGACAGCAAAACCGAGCCCACGCCTGCGCCCTGGCGCTTGTATCACCAAGCAACGAGCCGTGTTTGGTCGCCGCTACCACCAATCGATTTTTCAGTACTTGGCTTCTCGCGGACTGAAATCCTAACCGCCAGCATTCCTTCTTTACTGGCCGAGGCCGCGAGCAGCGAAGGAATGCGCCAGGCCGAAGCAGAAGACATGCACTTGGGTTCAACAATCGCAGTTCAAATTCGCGCAGGCGTTTTTCTTGGAACAGGATTTGGGGGAGCGAAGTCGCCATTCGATAATTATCGCGCGCACCTCCTTGGTGGATTAAGAACGCGATTCAATATGCTTCTTAAAGAATTTCCAGATGACCTTCACATCAAAGAGCAGCTTGCAGCGCTGAAAGCTCATCCGCGCGTGAATCCAATGGTGATATGTCAGTCTATGCCCAATGCCGCAAGTGCCGGGGTCGGGATCCGATATGGCCTAAAAGGCCCGAATGATACCGTCTGCTACGCTTGTGCCTCCGGTACCGTCGCAATCGGCCGCGCGTTTCAAGCAATCCAGCGCGGCGAGCTGGATTTCGCTGTCGCGGGGGGGGGCGTAGAACATCTTAGTGACAGAGCGGGTGGTGTTTTCATGGGATTCGATCGTCTCCAAATTTTGGCGAAACCACGTCCGACAGCCGGTTCCGAAAACAGACCCTTCGATTTAGAGCGGTCAGGCTTCCTGTTCAGCGAAGGTGGTGCTGCGGTACTCATATTGGAATCTGAGATGTCAGCCAAAAAACGTGGGGTTAGAGTGCTTGCTGAAGTAAACGGATTCGCTCTAACCTCGGACGCGCTATCGATGGTCGCTATGTCCGAGGAAAACAGCTCGATACCGGCCATGTTCCAGCAAGTACTTAACTCAGCCGGCATCCAAGCTGCAGATATCGGCTACATCAATGCTCACGGAACTTCTACGGAACTCAATGACCGAGTGGAGAGCAAGTTAATTGAAGAGAGTTTTGGTAATAGGGTGAGGGTGAACAGTACGAAGTCGATTCTCGGTCATACAATCGGTGCCAGCGGCGCTTTTGAGGCGATTGTGGCGGTGAAAAGCTTGCAAGAACAAAGAACGCATGTTTCGCGAAATCTCCAAAATCCGATTGCCGATCTAAATTTCTGTAGTGAAACTGCGCACCATGACTTCGAATTCGCGCTATCCCACAGTTTTGGATTCGGTGGCCACAACGCGGGATTGATTTTCAGCCGTGTCTCCTAGTGGTAGAAAAGGCTTCGCGCGACACGGTCTTAGCGGCTGGAGTCGAGGCAGCTATTCCAACAACCTACCTTTCAGCCGTTGGGCGAGTTGCCACCTCCCGCGAAGATGAATCAAGCCTCGCGAATCGGGCCGTCCTTTAGCAATACGCTCAAGCGTCTGGCTGGTCGCGGTCTAGCGCCTCTCGAGCAACCTACAGTGTCCTCAGCGCAAACCAAGCTGATCGAGGACGAGGCCGATTCATTAGGAGAACTCGCACAGGCGAGAATCCGCTTCGGGATGAATATCGCGTTCATCCTGCTTGGATTAATCGCCTATCGGCATGACCCAAGTATCGGTTTGACCTGGGTTTGGGCGACTTTCAGCGTTTGTGCGATCTCCGCAATGTCACTCTACGTCTGGGCGCGCATGCTTGGGAATACGCTCCGAGATCCTCATTGGCGAGTCGCCCAACGCGTAGCCAGCATCGTCATCGATAACCTCGCTGTGACCTGGTTGCTCTACTTTGGGGGCAAGGCGCTTGCAGGTGCATATGGCGTGTATTTGTGGATTACGATCGGATACGGGATGCGCTTCGGGCTGAGCTATCTATACGGCAATCTAGCGGCTTCAATTATCGGGTATGCCCTGGTTACGCAGTTCTCACCCTTTTGGAAAAGCAACCCTTCGCTCTCTCTCGGACTTGGCATCGCGCTCGTCGTCGTGCCAGTTTACGCATCCTTCCTCATCAAGCGCTTAAGGTCCGCAGTGGCTGACGCCCGCCTCGCCTACACCGCCAAAAGCGACTTTATCGCCAATATGAGCCACGAATTGCGCACGCCGCTCCACGGCATTATTTCTGTCGCCGATCTGCTGAGCCGCACCGATGCGACTATTCAGCAAAGGGAGATGCTTCGAATTATTTCAGTTTCCTCCAACACATTATTGGATTTGATAAATCGAATCTTGGACATCAGCAAATTTGAGGACAGGACCTTCGCGATACAGCGCGAACAGATGAATCTGTATGCGGTGATGAACGACACCCTGACCATTCTCGGACCACAAGCACAGGCGAAAGGGCTGCTTCTCGATTTTTTTATCGACTCTGAGATTGAGCCGAATGTCATCGGTTCCCCGCGCCAACTTGTGGAAATCCTAATCAATCTCTGTGGAAACGCCGTCAAGTTCACAGACGCTGGGAGCGTGCGTTTAAACGTTATCAGTCGCCAGGCTGAGGATGGTCGGGTCAGGGTCCATTTCGAGATAGTGGATTCGGGGCCTGGACTAGCCAAGGAACATCTGGAAAAAATATTTAATCCTTTCTATCAGGCAGACGGTAGCATTACCCGTAAGCATGGTGGTACTGGGTTGGGTACGGCCATTGCGCGTGAACTCGTGCGCCTGATGGGGGGGCGAATCTCGGTTGAATCCGAACTTGGGTCTGGTACAACTTTTTATATCGATCTGGCGTTCGAGCGGCAGCATGCAACGGTTGAGGCGCGCGACTTCTATCCGCTTGATGTGGCGGTGTTGGCTGGTTCGGGGAGCCTTGAAACAATCGAGACAACGCTAACGGCGCTGGGCGCACGGACGATCTGTCTCCCTCCTAACTCAGTTCACGGCAACGTGCCGTTGTCCACGCCGCCAGCGATAGTTTTCGTAGACCTGAATATGATTCAAGAAAGTGTCGCGTTGATTAGAACGTCAATCTGTAGCGATACCGAGCAGGTCATATTGCCAGTCTGCGCGGTCGGCGCTGACTCAGCGCGACAGCGCGCAATTGAACTTGGTTATAACAGCTTTATTCCGCTGTCTGAACTTCTCCCTGGCGCGGCCAGACTCCTCAGTATGGCCGCCGCGCTGCGCAAGGATTATTCGTCACCGAAAGTCTCTAAAGAAAGTGAACACAGAATTAAAATTTTGGTGGCGGAAGACAATTCAACCAACCAAACAATCGCGCGTCTCGCGCTCGCCGAAGCTGGATTCGACTGCACGATCGTGGCGGATGGAGAAGAAGCGCTCATCGAATTGACCGACGGCGCCTACGCTGCTGCGATAATTGACATGCATATGCCGACCATGGATGGCATGGAAGTCGCGCGCCTCTATAATTTTTCGGTGACGGATCCAGCACAGCGAATCCCACTCATTATGATAACCGCAGATAGTCGCCCAGAAGTCGTCGCGGATGCCGAACTTGCGGGCGTTACGCGCTTCCTCACCAAACCTTTAAAGCCCTCAGTAATGCTCGAAACTATAAATCATGTTCTGAGAAATAAAGGACATGAAGCGTCGGCGATAACGGCAACCAGAACCTCGCGAACGCGTATCGGTAAAATCGATATCGATTCTGTATTGCTCGATGAAGAGATCGTCACTGAGCTGCTGAGCTATATGGATGGACTAGAGCGAACGCTTTTTTTTGCAGAATTTTCCGAAGACGCCAGAAGCTATGTCGATAGCCTGGAACATGTCCAGTCAGCGCAGGACTTCGAAAAGCTTCGTCATAACATGCACGCACTATGCGGGGCTGCGCGCACTGTCGGCGCCCTGCGGCTTGCGGCTTATGCGCGTCGCGTCGAGTACATGCCTATCGCGGATATCACGAAATCCGTCGCCCACTTGCATTCCGAATTGGGCGCACTGGTTGTCGCGTCAGAACTCGCGTTGCGAAAGGTTGCTGACTCAGATAAGTCCGCATAAAAACGGCAGGCAATGTTCGCAAAATCTACATTTCATCGTCAGTGAGTGAGCGACGAGCTTGGCTCGCTACTCCGATAAACCTGGAGAGAATATGTATGGCCTATCTTGATGGTCTATTGGGAAGCATCGGAAACACCCCGTTGATCAAGCTTCGCCGGGCTTCAGACAGCACCGGGTGTACCATTCTAGGTAAAGCCGAGTTCCTCAATCCTGGTGGCTCGGTCAAAGATCGCGCCGCGTTGTTTATCATCCAGGATGCTGAGCGACGCGGAGTGTTGCATAAAGGCGGCCTGATCGTGGAAGGCACTGCTGGCAATACCGGTATCGGCCTCGCGTTGGTTGCCAATGCGAGTGGGTATCGCACGCTGATAGTCATTCCAAATTCACAGAGCCAGGAAAAGAAGGAGATGCTGAGGCTGTGTGGCGCACGCCTTATGGAGGTCCCGCCGGCACCGTATAAGGATCCCGGTAACTATGTCCGAGTGTCTGAACGGGTGGCGCTTGAAATGACTGCACAGGAACCCGCTGGCGTGCTGTGGGCTAATCAATGGGACAACCTGGCAAATCGAGAAGCACACTTTCAGGGCACCGGTCCAGAAATCTGGGCGCAAACCGAGGGGCGAGTGGATGGCTTTGTGTGTGCAATCGGAACCGGTGGTTCGCTCGCCGGCATCGCCGCCTATCTCAAGCAGCAGCGCGCATCGCTCGTCACTGCGGTCGCGGATCCACCGGGTGCTTCCATGTATAGCTACTTCACCTCTGGCGAACTGGTGGCGGAAGGTAGCTCAATTACGGAAGGTATCGGGCAAGGTAGAGTCACCGGGAATATCGCAGGGGCTATGGTTGATCGCGCCTATCGAATTCCAGACGAAGAGTCCGTCCAGATAGTGTTTGATCTACTCCGGGAGGAAGGGCTTTGTGTTGGCGGTTCTTCGGGGGTTAATGTCGCCGGGGCGATTCGCTTGGCACGTGATCTCGGACCGGGGCATACAATAGTGACCTTGCTCTGCGATAGTGGAACGCGCTATCAGTCGAAACTCTTCAATCCAGAATTTTTACGTGAGAAGAAGTTGCCTACTCCGAGTTGGTTGTGAGCGCTAAACCTGCTCGGCCTATGGGAATGCCAACATTTACGAGGTGCGTTCAAGCGAGGTTTACACGATATCCCGCACGCGGATAATGCACGGCAACCTCCCCAAGCTGGGGATCTTCCCGGAGCACCGTAAGCGTATTTGCGGAAAGTTGGACTAAACGTCCGGTTGTGGATTCTTTGCCGTAATCATCGGCGAGGACGACAACAGCCTGACCCGCTTTCAGCTCGAAATCTGCTATGCACCCTCCAGACACATCTTGCGGCGTCGCAGCGGCAGCGATTGCCAAGGCATCGGCAGTAGTCATTGGCAGCATGGTGTCGTTGGCAAATTCTTCTATGCGCCTGAGCCAGGCGGCAACTCCTGCTCGTGCTTGAACTGCTGCAAATACCCGCGGGCTATTTTTCAAAAACCACACGCAATGGAAACAAGCAGCATCTGCGAGTGAGAATTGATCGCCAAGCAGGTACGACGTGGACTGTAGCTGTTCCTCCAGTCGATCCAGGGACTGGATGGTCTGCGTCAAGGCCTGCGGCGCCGCTGCCTCGATCACCGGCTGGCTAAAACCGGAAGACATGGCGCTACGATCATGCAAAAACTCTGGCGGTAACGCAGGCAGTAAATCGACCAGTACTGGCGGCACGGCCTGCATGAAGAATCGATGATCCGCCCAATCTTCGATCAACGCCATGCTGCCGCGGGCCGCCGCAGGGATGCATGATGGTGTGGGAAAAAGCCGCTCAATCACGCGCGCGATGAGCCACGTATCGCAGTAAATGTCAGCGCCGATCTGCAGTACCGGAATTCGCCGATAACCGCCGGTAAGCGGTGTAAGTTCCGGTTTGGGCGCCATCAAGGGCTGTTCAACACTGCGCCAGGTCAGGCCTTTGTAGGCAAAAATGCGCCGAATTTTTTCCGAGAATGGCGATAATCCATATTGATGCAAAATGATTTCAGGCATTTGAGGTTCCTCTTAAATGGTCCATGCCCCGCCCTGATTGGTACGGAAGCCGAGGCTGGTGTACGCCGCATCGATTAACGACTGGCCGCGCGGGTTGAGCAGTAATCCGGTGCCCATGCGATTCATCGAATACCCGAAGCTCATGTGACATTCCGGATCGGCGAAGCCGATCGAACCGCCTGCGCCGACATGTCCAAAGGCGCCTTCGCTCAGCAGCAAAGAAGAATTAACCACCTTCGGCAAACGTCGATTGTCGGTGGCTTTCATGAAGCCAGGCGCGAAGCGCACAGGAATCATTAGAGTGGCGTCTTCCTGGGTGGCGGCAGAGACTCGCGCCATGCGCGTTAACGTTTCGCTGCCGACCAAGCGCACACCGTTGAGACTCCCGCCGTTAGCGAAGGGCGCATAAAGACCGGCGAGGGCGCGGGCATTGGCCATCCCGTTCGCCGAGCCCACTTCCGCCGCGCGGCAGGCACGCGTGTTCGGTTCAAAGGTCGCGAAATCGCGCATGAATAATGCAGTGGGCGTGTCTTTTGTATGCAGCGCGGTTTGGATGAATTTGGTCTCAATCCAGGCTTGATCGGGTTCGGCGAGGAGCATCGGCGCCACGCGCGATTCGTCGCCCGCAGGCAGTCCAATCCAGAAATCAAGGCCGAGTGGCTGCGCGACTTCGTGCGCGAAAAACTCCCCGAGCCGGTGTTTGCTCGCGCGATGCACGAGTTCGCCAACCGTCCACGCCATGGTAATCCCGTGGTAGCCCTGGCGGGTTCCCGGTACCCAGAACGCGGGCTCGTCGGCCACCCGCTTGACCATCGCCGCATAATCCCAGAATTCACCGGGTTTGACCGGCGCCCGGACGTGGGGCACACCCAAGGTGTGATCGAGCGCCATTGCCACCCGCGCATCTTCCTTACCCCCCACCCCGAACTCGGGCCAGTAGTCGGTTATCAGCGCATCCAAATCGAGCAGACCGCGCTCTGCCAACAGGTGCGCGCAAATGGCCATCGCCCCCTTGGTGGAAGAAAACACCATGCTGATAGTGTCGCGAGTCCATGGCGCGCCGTTGCGCGCGACACGACCGCCCCACAGATCGACCACCGGTCGGCCGTCCAGACTCAGTGCACAGCTCGCCCCCACTTCATCGTGCTGTTCGAAGTTCGCGACGAACGCCGCCAACACCGCCGCAAACTTTGGGTCATAACTGCCTTCGATACGGCCGCTGGCAGTTTCAATTGAGACTGGTGTCAGCACTTTCCACCTCTTGTACGCCTATATGATGACTAATCTGATGCCCTAGGTAGGTTCCTCAATGAGCACAAAAGTCGGCTCCATGCCCAGATTGCGGGTCTCAATTAAGGCTTGGTAGGCGGGGGAGTTGTACCAATTTTTGGCGGTTTGGACGTCGGGAAATTTGGCGATAAGTGCGGTGTCGCCGCTGTGCTGGCCCGCCAGCACAGCAACTGCTTTGCCGCGCGCAACTACGACGCCGCCAAACGCGCCGAGAGTTGGCGCCGCTGCAGCGGCATATTCCTGCAATTTCGCTTGGTCTTTAATTTTGGCATGAGCGATCAAATAGGCAGCCATTGGAAAATTCCTCTTGGGTTTGAATCGAGACTTACACCCGAACCGAATCTAAACATGAATGCCGGTTCGACCGTGCGCGCGGAAGTCTGACAGACTCGCCGCAGATGAGTAAGGTCTTGGTTGATGGCAAAACACATTTATTCTTTGAAATTTGATGGTTCATTTGCGAAATTAAGGTATCGCATTAACTCGCGATTCCGCCGCGCTTTAAAACATAGTGAGCTACCGCATGACCACCAATCAATCCCACACGCTGCTGGCAACGTTGGTACTGTCGCTCAGCTTCAGCTTCGCCGGTGTCGCTGGCGCAACTGACGACGGTGACGGCTTCGATAGTCCGATTGAAGGTCGCCTCCAGAGCGAGGCGCAAAATGAGCCGCAGCGGGCGATCGCCGAAATGGTCGAAGAAATCTGCCCCAATGGAATAGGCCGCGGGGTCATTCGAAGTCAGGACCTGCAAGATCGCTGTACCGATATCGCGCTCGCGGTGTTAGTCACGGGCGAACTTGAAGGTGCGGCCAACGCCTTACAGAATCTTGCGGCCGAAGAGGTCAATACCATCGGTACCAGCGAAGTGGATGCCTCCGCTGGTCAAGTTGACGCTATCAGTGCGCGGCTCTCAAATCTGCGTGCCGGCGGCGCCCGGATCGCGATCACGATGCCGGGTTTCGATTCGAGCCAGCTGGCAGCGGCCAGTTCCGATGGTTGGCTGTCCGGTGGTGCGGCAGGCGATGCCGCTAGCAGTGCGCTAGGCTTTTTCGTCAATGGCAACTATGCATTCAACGATAAAAATCAGACCAGCAATGAGTCGGGTTTCGAATCCGATACCTACGGCGTAACCGCTGGCCTTGACCTACAAGTCTCGGCACCCTTCTTGGTCGGTGCGGCTTTCACCTATACCGCAGCAGAGGCAGATATCGTTGCGAATGGTGGTACTTTGGAAACCGATAGCTTTGGCGGTTTCGGCTATGCCACCTACGCCTTCGCGACGGATGGGTACTTGGATGCGATGGTTGGCTATACCCATAATGGTCATGACCAGACCCGTAACCTCTCCTACACCTTGGGCACTGTGGTCAATCAGACTGCGCTTTCAGATCTCGACAGTCGCGAAGTCGCCGGCAGCCTGAAACTTGGCTTCGATCACGCCAGTGGTGACTGGGTACTGGGACCGTACGCACGACTCGATGTGGCGGACGTCCAGATTGATGGTTACAGCGAGCGCATGTCTAACCTGAATGCTGCAGGTTCAGGTGTGGCACTGCAAATCGACGATCAATCCTACACGTCCATCATGACCGCTTTCGGTGCGACGCTCGGCTATTTGTCTGCACAATCCTGGGGAACTTGGTATCCACAGCTTCTGGCGGAGTATGTGCACGAATTCGATAATGATGCGACCAACATCACCGGCCGCTATGTCGACGCACCAACCTTCAGTTTCTCAATGCCGATTGATGATCCTGATCGTAACTTTGCGCATGTCGGTGTCTCTTCCAGTTTCGTGATGAACAATGGGGTGTCCGCGTTTGCTGCGTATCAAGCCCTGGTGGGATATCAAGATCTCACCACGCATTCGGTAGAGATTGGTGTGCGAATCGCCTTCTAAGGGGCACGCTTTGCAAATGCACCACGCAAGACTGAAGCGGTTCGGCTGTGCGGTGCTCCTCAGTGCGGGACTCTTCGCCGTATTTGCGGCCAGTGCAGAAGTTCGAATTTCCGCGGCGCGTGCGATTGAGCTGGAAGGGAAAGTTCTCGCCATCACCGATGCTAACGAAATACGCCGACTGGGTGTCACGCAAGAAGTCTATCCCGAGGAGACGATCGTCACCCTAGGTCGCGCGCGGGTGATTTTGCGCTTCAGCGATAACTCCAAGTACGAACTCGGACCGGCGACACGCTTCCGCATCGACACCTATCGCTACAGCGGCGATCCGGATGGCGACTTTGCTGCGACTCGTGTTTTGAAAGGGTTCTTCCGTTTTGTTTCCGGTGAGATTTCCAAGCATCGGCCGCGCAACACGTCTATTGGCGTGCCGGTGGCCACCATCGGTATCCGCGGCACGCATGTGGTGGGCGAGGTTACCGAGACCTCCGCCCGCATTGGACTGCTGGAACCGGAGGACGGCGCGCACCCCACGGCGATT
>CAMATU010000136.1 GCA_945861225.1 Klebsiella pneumoniae | reverse complement strand
AAGAGGGAGGTCCACTGATCTGGCCACGCATCACCGAGACCGCGCAACGTGCTTTCGACGCAACCTGCCGAAAGCTATATCGATCCCTTCAGCAGCACAAACAACGAAAATAACTCAGAATCTACCCACAGATTCCGCCGACGAGCCTTTTAATGAGCCAGAACATTCTGATTGTGGATGACGAACAGGCGATCAGGCAGATGCTTGGCTTTGCCCTCGCCGGCGATGGCTATCAGTGCTTTGAAGCGGGGAATGTGGTCGAGGCGCAGGCGACCTTGAGCACCCAGCGCCCGGATCTCATCCTGCTCGACTGGATGCTGCCAGGAATTAGCGGGGTGGATTTTGCGCGACGCCTGAAGCGTGACCCCAAAATGACCCACATTCCAATCATCATGCTGACCGCGAAGGGCGAGGAAACAGACAAAATTAAAGGCCTCGACAGCGGTGCGGATGACTACATCACCAAACCTTTTTCCACCCGCGAGCTGCTCGCGCGGGTGCGGGCCGTGTTACGGCGTGGCCAGCCTGAGGAATTAACGGAAGTCCTCGCAGCGGGACGTCTGCGGATGGATCTGCAGACTCACCGCGTGACGATTGAAAACGAAACTGTCGAAGTCAGTCCGACCGAATTCCGCCTGCTACAGTTCTTTATCACCCACCCCGAACGGGTCTATAGCCGCAGTCAGTTGTTAGATGAGGTATGGGGCAATGAGACCTACATCGAGGAGCGGACCGTGGACGTGCACATCCGACGCCTCCGTAAATTACTCGAACCCTATGCCTGTGACGACATGATTCAAACCGTGCGCAGCGTCGGTTATCGTTTTTCGCCCCAGGCGCGCTAATCTTACGACCATTACTTTGCGTGCTGCGCAGCAGGCCTTGTTCGGCTCATAATGCTGTAGCGATGCGCAGTAGTACGCTACGGCTCGTCGTTGCGAGCGAACGCGAAGCAATCCAGCAGGATAATTGCGCGCAGCGCACTTTTAAACTGGATTGCCACGTCGCTGCGCTCCTCGCAACGACGTAGAACCGGAATTTCGCGATTCTATCTAGCACGCCACTGGGCGAGAGACCTATCGGGAGGCGACCGCCATGCTGAGCAAAGATCTCTGGCGCCTAATCGTGGTCACTTTGGTGGCCACCGCCACTGGCTTTATCAGTGGCTATTACACGCTGAGTTACCTCGCCGCCGCCGTGGGGTATGTCGCCTGGGTTCATCGCAACCTGGCGCGCTTGCTTGAATGGCTACGGAATCGCAAAACCCACGAGCCGCCAGAACCGCCCGGGATTTTCGAAGAGCTCTCACTTGAAATCGACTATCTGCGCGAGCGCCACAAGAAGCGCAAAAAAAAGCTCGCGACCTATCTCCAACAATTCCAACAAGCGACCCGCGCGCTGCCCGATGCGACGGTGGTGCTGGGCGAACACGGCGACGTACAGTGGGCCAATGAAGCCGCCACCCGCTACCTTGGCATCCGTTGGCCAGAGGACATGGGTCAGCGGATTACCAACCTGATCCGCCTGCCGGTTGTGCGGGATTTCGTGCTGGAGCACGCAGAGCACAGCGCGATCGAAATCCCCTCACCGACTAATCCGAATTGCTTCCTGAGCATTCTGCTCGCGCCCTATGGCAAAGCACGCTGGCTGTTCGTGGCGCGTGATGTCACGCAGCTGCATCGCGCGAACCAGATCCGCAGCGACTTTGTCGCCAATGTTTCGCACGAGCTGCGCACGCCAATCACGGTCTTTCGAGGTTATCTGGAGACCTTGATCGATCAGCACGCACTTGCGCCACCGGCCTGGTTGCCGGTGCTCGAACAATTAAACGCCCATGCCAATCGCATGCAATCGCTGGTGGAAGAGCTGCTGCTGCTGTCGCGTCTCGAACAGGAAGATGAAGTGCCAAATCCCGCAGCGGTGCTGGTGAGCGAACTGCTTGGCGACATCCTGCGCCAGGCCCGGATCGTGAGCGGCACACGCGAGCACCTGTTCGCGCTGGAAGCGGATCCGGTCTTGCAGGTCATGGGCGCTGCGGGTGAATTGAACAGTGCGTTTACGAATCTGGTGGTGAATGCGGTTAATTACACCCCGGCGCGTGGGGTGATTCGGGTGCGCTGGTATGGTGATGCGCGCGGCGCGCATCTCGAAGTGCAGGATAACGGGATCGGCATTGGCGAGGAGCACCTCGAGCGAATCACTGAGCGGTTCTATCGCGTGGACAGTTCGCGCGTGCGCGGTGACGGCGGGACCGGACTTGGGCTCGCGATCGTCAAGCATGTGCTCCTACGGCATGGGGCCACGCTCGACATCAAGAGTAAGCCCGGGGAGGGCAGTACCTTCAGGTGCGATTTTCCGCCGGATCGAATCGCGGCCCAGGCAGTACTCGCGCTCGCTCAACCAGCCGAAGCATCCGGCGCGTAAGCGCGCAGAAACATTTCTACTGCCGCCGTCGCGTACGTCATAAGTTGCTCCGGCGCTGGCACCTCGCCGACATTCAGTATCGCGCGCAAATGGTCGGCGCCTTTCAGCAGGGAAAAAAACTGGTCCGCCGCCTGCGCAGAATGCTTCACATGCAGAACACCCCGCGCGTGAAAATCCTGTAGCAAATGGCTGAGTGCTTTGATGAGCGAGGCGGGGCCGGTTTCCCAGAACGTCTGGTTCATGGTGGAATTGTGCGCCGCCGCCGTCGCCAACACCCGATGCAAGGCCACCACATCAGGATGGAACATCAGGGTGGTGAAGGCCTGCGCAATGTGCTGCAAAGCCGCCTGCGGGCCGAGCACCGCTAGGGCCGCGAAATCATTTGCACCAAAATGCTCGGTGCATTTGTCGACAATCAAGGCTCTGAACAAGCCTTCCTTGCCTTCGAAATGGCTATAGACGGTGAGCTTTGAGACCCCCGCCTGCGCTGCAATTGCATCGACTGTAGTCCGTTCGAAGCCCTGTTCCAGGAACAAGCGGGCGGCGGCCTCGAGGATTGCGCTGCGCTTTTCGAGATCCTTGGGCCTGCCTAATGACCGCGCTTGGTTCATAAGGGTCATTTATTTCTTGGATATTGAGCGAGCATGTTATCGCGCTGAACGCTGCTTGCACTTGTTTGCGATTGACGTGGGTCAGTTCTCGTCTTGCCGGGCGATTCAACTGCACAATGTCTCGCGACGATAACAATAAAACGCCCGCCGAGAGGAATTCTTTAACGTGCTACGACCCTGGCTCACGCTATGGCTGCTGTGCGGTGTCCTGCAGACCCCGCTGGCGCTCGAATCTCATTTAAGCTTTACCGCCGATGACGGCGCCGCACGCACTGCGGCGCGCTACGCCCAGGATATGGTTCGATTCGCCGCAGTCGAGCTAAACCTCAAACTGAATTGGAGCGACGCAAGCATCGCGCAAATCGAAGAAGTGGCCTCCGAGCTGCACGCCGATCTACGCCGCGAACGCGGCGCCATCAGCGATGTCGATACTTTGGTGCAGATGCTCGGCAGCTACGTCGGGGAAGTCTATCGCCGCAATCACGGCGGAAAATGGGGCTTCGCTGCCGCCAACGGCAAACGCCTCATGGTGGTCAAAGCCGAGGACGGCAATTCGCTGCTGTGGCCAATTGAGCGCATCAGACAACGCCTGCGCAGCGGCGGCAGTAACAATGTGTGGGCGTACTATCAGTCCCGGATCGCGCTCGCGAATAATTGACCGTGGCGCGCGCCTGGCGAGGCTCAGACTTCTAGGTTGTCCCGTCAGCGCGCCAATATCGCCACCAATCCATTCGCCTGCCGACGCTGTTGCGCTTGCAGGCGCGCGAGATTGCTGAGGATCATTATCTTCAATTGAGGGCGGCTGGCGGCGAGCTCATTCAGCTCGGCCGCGCGCAGTGCCCAACAGGTGATATCGGTATCGGCGCGCACCGTTGCCGTACGTGTGAGCTGGTCGAGAATCGTCATCTCGCCAAAGGTCTGGCCAGGGCCGAGGGTGGCGAGGCGTTGGGTATGGTGTTCATCCACATTCACCAGAACGCTGACTTCGCCCACGCGTAACAGGAAAATTCGGTCGTCGTCCTGTTCGCCTGCGTGGAGAACAGTCGTCCCTTCTTTGCCGTGGAACTGCTGCAGCAGCGCGACCAGCGCCGCGCGATCCTCCGGCTGCAGGCCGGCGAACAGCTCGAAGTCGTCAACTTCATGCACCTCGGATTGGTCAGTCGAGTGGTCGAGACTCAGGAGTATCTGGTCCTCACACCATTCCATCGCGCGATCGGTGTCCGGGAACACGTGCAGTCCCGCACCGTCGGCGGCCAAGCCTTGACGCAAGGTCGCTTCGATATTGTTTGCGTCCTGACGGATGCGGGCAAATGCGAGATCGCCACCACGCAGACGTAAGCTGGCAATCGATGCCACCAACAGTTTCGCCGCAGACAGTGTGCAGAGGGTGACTCGGTGCATGTCGAGAACGACATGTGTCAGCGCGGAATCTTTGACCAGGCGGCGACTGAGCAACTCGGCACCGTCGAGCGTGATATCGCCCTGGAGGGTAAAGAACCGAATACGCTGCCAATGCGTGGCCAGGCACCCTCTGGCCGCATGCGAGCGCATGCGATTTGAAGGCACCTCCGTGCCGCTAAACTCGCGGGAAATAACCTGACTCGCATTGCGCGGCGTGTCCATCATGTGCAGCCCAAGATTCTTTGAGATCGCCTTGCACACTTCAATGCCGCGTACGCTATTCCCCTTGGCGTCCAGGCGCGGGGCATAAGTGACCACCGCGAAGCGCCCGGGCAACACGGCAAGGATTCCACCGCTCACGCCGCTCTTGGCGGGCAGTCCTACTTCGAACATCCAACTGCCTGCGTAGTCGTACATGCCGCAGGTGCTCATCACCGCCAAGGTCGGACGCACTAACGAGTTCGGTAACACCCGTTCACCAGTCAACGGATTGATCCCACCATTGGCCAGAGTCGCGCCCATCATGCCCAAATCGCGGCAGTTCACGAGCACGGAGCATTGCCGAAAGTAATTTTCGACTACCGGGGTGGGATCGGATTCGATGACGCCGAAATTGCGCACCATCCAACCGATCGCGCGGTTACGAAAGCCGGTCTCGCTTTCAGATTGGTACACCGCTTCATCGATGGCGAGTGAACGCCCCGCAAAAGCCGAGAGACTGCCCAAAATGCGCTGCCATTGTGCGGCGGGCGTTCCGCCATCCACGAGTCCAGCGGCGACGATCGCGCCGGCATTGATCATGGGGTTGAGCGGCGCGCCGGTAGCGGGATGCAAACTGATGGAATTGAAGGCGTCGCCCGTCGGTTCCACATGAATCTTCTGCAGCACGGCTTCGAGTCCACGATCAGCCAAGGCTGTCGCGTACACAAAGGGTTTGGAGATGGACTGCAGCGTGAACGCGACCTCGGTGTCGCCGACTGCGTAGACCTCGCCATCGGTCGCCACCAGCACGATGCCGAAGTGTTCAGGATTTGCTGTCGCCAGTTGCGGGATGTAGCTCGCCACCTCGCCGGCGTGCAGCGTCGAATACTTCTGATGAATCTCCTGCAGATAATGGTGCAGTGGATGGGTGGAGATCGGCATCGAATCAGCTCGCGCTCACACTTCCTTCGCGAACAACACCCCTTGCGCCGCAAGTGCGGCAATCTCCGCTTCACTCTTGCCCAGTACCGCGCTGAGCACTTCTGCATTGTGCTGACCCAGGGTCGGCGCACTGAACGGTTTATTCGCTTCTTCGCCGACGAATTTGATCGGCATGCCCGGGATCTCAAATGAACCGCCGAGTTTATCGTTAACGGTTCGGATGGTGCCGCGTTCGATGAAATGCGGATGCGTCACAGTTTCCGCCACAGAGAGAATCGGCGCGCACGGCACATTGAAGGCCTCCATGCGGGAAATTGCACTCGCGACATCCGGAAAGGATTTAAGCCACGTTTCAATAAGATCGATCAATTCCTGCAGGTTCGCGAGGCGTGCGGCGTCGTCCTTGTACTTGGGCAGATCGATCAGATCGGTGCGCTCCATTGCGCGACAAAGATCCTGCCAGTGATGGAGAAAAGCCATGATCGTGATGTAACCGCCATTCGCACGATATACGCCTGCCGGGCACACATACGAGAGATGGCGTCCGCCACGCGTGGGCTTGATTGCGCCTTGGCTGCCGCTGAATTGGTGCACATTCACTTCGTGGCAGTGGTAGTACGAATCCAGAATTGCGATATCGATGTGCTTGCCGCGCCCGGTTCGTGCACGATAAAGCAGCGCCGCGGCCACCGCGAACGCGCCATGTACGCCGGACAGCACATCGCCCACGCCGAGCAAGGGCAAGGTGGGGGCATCGTTCGGATCACCGATCATCGAAGTCACCCCGGAATACGCTTGCGCGATGTAATCGTAGCCGGGTTTGGCCGACAGCGGCCCTGATTGGCCAAGCGCCGAAATTGAACAGAGGATGATGTCGGGCTTCAGACTTTGCAGGGTTTCATAACTCAAGCCCATCTCAGCGATCACCCCGGGCTTGAAATTCTCGACCACCACATCGCATTCTTTCACGAGCTCCTTGAGCAACTCGATACTCTCTGGCTGGCGCAGATCCAGACACAGGCTTTTCTTGTTAAGGCTCTGTTGCACGTAATACAGACTGCGTTCGTTGCGGATTTTCGAAATTCTCCGTGTGAGGTCGCCGCTTGGCGCGGATTCGACCTTAATCACCTCTGCGCCGAGTTCAGCGAACAGCCGCGTACAGGTGGGGCCTGCCAAAGCGCGGGTGAAATCCAGCATACGAATGCCGGCCAGAATCTGCTCTTGGTCTTGACTCATTGCAGTGCTCCTTCCCAGAGGGCTTACGTAGTGGGCATTCGCGCCACCCGCTACTTGACGGTGATCGTGATTTTCCTGGACATCAATGCCGGAGTGTGCGGCACATGCGCAAAATCCCCGAACAACAGTTGCAAGGTATGCTTCCCGGGAGCTAGTACCAGCGAAGTTTCGGTCTGCCCGCCACCAAAGTGGCGGTGCTGGTCATCTTTTGGAATTGGTTGCTTAAGATCAGGAACGTCAGTATCCACCAGCAGATGGTGATGTCCCGTGTTATCCATTTTGACACCGGCCGGCGCGACACCCCACGGATTGCGCAACCCGAACACCACGGACACGGGACTTTTAACCGTCGCGCCATCGTGCGGAGTGACCATGTAAACCGGAGACTGTTCGGCGAGGGCGCCCTGCGCGCTTAGAATCCCGACCATCAATAAAGAACGAGCCCATTTGTGCATGAGGAATGTCCTTGCGAGTTAGGTGAATCAGTTGCCGAATGCTAACAAAGAACGGTTAGCTGTGGGTGAGACAAACTCATGATTCGACGCGGCATTGGGGACACCGACAGCTTCTATCCCCGTCATCCCGGAAAGTGCGTAGCACTTATCCGGGATCCATCTTGTCCTTCTGGCGCCCTTGGATCCCGGGTCTGCGCGGCTCACGCCGCTTCGCCCGGGATGACGACTCTAAAGAATTTCGCCACATCTCGCGTTTTGTTTCCATTGCAGTGCGGACTATTTAGACTCAAGCACGCACGTTCTGGAGAAAAACATGACGCTCTGTGAATACGCCCGCCAAATGGCTGCTTACAACCGCTGGGTGAACGAACATTTGTATGCGTCCTGCGCCGAGCTTTCAGACGCGGATCGCAAACGCGATGTCGGTGCCTTCTTCAAGTCTGTCCACGGCACCCTCAATCATCTGTTGCTCGGTGATCGCATGTGGTTAGCGCGCTTCATGGCTGAGTCTTTCAAAGTATCCACGCTCGGCGACGAGCTATACGCGGATTTCACGGCGCTCCGCCACGAGCGTGCGCGCACTGATCAAGATCTCGAAGCCTGGGCCGCCACCTTAACGCCCGACCAGCTTGCAGGCGAACTTCATTACATCGGGATTGCCAAGCCGGTGCCGCGCCACTACCCGTACTGGTTTGCACTCGTACAC
Organism: Klebsiella pneumoniae; assembly: GCA_945861225.1. GTDB lineage: Bacteria > Pseudomonadota > Gammaproteobacteria > CAIKBL01. The sequence continues at coordinate 4,127 of CAMATU010000136.1, read as the reverse complement.
CTGTTTAATCATCAGGCGCATCATCGAGGTCAGATCACGGTGATGCTTACGCAATTGGGCGTCGCGCCCGGGGCGACTGATCTCATCGCGCTGCCAGCTTTCAACCCGTAGAATCGTGCTCCCCCGTGGTCCTTTTGCTACCCCTTACATGCGCGATCTCAATCCTCCTCAACGTGAAGCCGTACGTTACGTCGACGGCCCCTTGCTGGTGCTCGCCGGCGCCGGCAGTGGCAAGACGCGAGTCATTGCGCAGAAAATCGCGCATCTAATCAACGCCCACGAAGTGGCCGCAGACAGCATCGCAGCGATCACCTTCACCAACAAGGCGGCGAAGGAAATGCTGAGTCGGGTCGCCGTCCTGCTTAAAACAAACTCACGCGCGCGCCCGTGGATTTCCACCTTCCATACCCTTGGCCTGCGGATTCTCAAAGAAGAATACGCGGCGGTGGGGCTCCGGCCCCGCTTCACGATTTTCGATGGCCGCGACAGTGAGGCCGCGCTTGCGGATATCGCGCGGCGTGTGCTCGGTTCCAACACTTTCGACACAGGCGCTTTGCAGCAGCGCATTTCAGCCTGGAAGAGCGCGCTACTGACACCTGACACGGTGCCCGTTGAAGCGCAGGCTGATCCGATTGGCAAAGCCGCCATGAGTTGTTATGCCGAATACCTGCGCACCCTGCAGGCTTTCAACGTCGTCGATTTTGACGATCTGATTCGCCTGCCGTCCACCCTGCTGCAAACCACACCCGCGCTCCTCCGCAAATGGCAGGCGCGAATTCGCTGGTTGCTGGTGGATGAATATCAGGACACCAATCTCGCGCAGTACGAATTAGTGCGCCTGCTGGTTGGGTCGCGCGGCAAACTCACCGCCGTCGGTGATGACGATCAATCCATTTATGCCTGGCGCGGCGCGCGCCCGGAGAATCTCGCCGCGCTCACCCGTGACTTTCCGGCGATCAAGGTCATCAAACTCGAACAGAACTATCGTTCGATGGGCGTGATTCTGAAGGCTGCGAATCAGTTGATCGCGCATAACCCGCATGTGTTCGAGAAGCGGCTGTGGAGTGAACGCGGATTTGGCGAGCGTATCCGCGTGATTGCTGCCGCGGATGAATTCAGCGAGGCCGAGCAGGTAGTCAACCAGGTGAATCATCAGCGCCTGCTGCAGGGTGCGGCGTTTCGTGATTTCGCGATACTTTTTCGAAGTAATCATCAGGCGAGGGTCTTCGAGAGCGCTTTACGTGAACGCGGCATTCCGTATGTGTTGTCTGGCAGTCGCTCCTTCTTTGACGCCTCCGAGATCAAAGATCTGTTGTGTTATCTGCGCGTAATCGCCAATCCAGCCGATGACAACGCGCTGCTGCGCATCATCAACACCCCCCGCCGCGGTCTCGGTGCTGCGACCATCGAAGTGCTGGTGCAAGTCGCGTCCAACACGCAGCGCTCGCTCCGCGAGACCTTGGAGACCTCAGCGCTCGCCGCCAGGGTCACGCCGCGGGTAACCAAGCTGGCGTGTGAATTCGGCAGCTGGCTAACGCGCATGGAGCGCGCCAGCGAAGGTGGTTCGCCGACCGCGCTGACGCGCCAGGTCCTGGCCGACATCGGCTACAACGATTGGCTTGAGCAAAACAGCGAAACCCCAGAGGACGCCACGCGCCGTCAGAATAACGTGGGTGAACTGGTGGATTGGATCGCGCGCCTTGAAAAGCAGGAACCTGCGCGCACATTGAGTGATGTGGTAACGGCGCTGACGTTGTTCGACATGCTGGATCGCAAAGAGGACGAGTCCGATCAGGACTGTCTTTCGCTCACCACCCTGCATGCGGCCAAGGGCCTGGAGTTCCCGCAGGTTTTTGTGGTGGGCTTCGAAGAACACATCCTGCCCCATCGGGCGAGTGTCGAAGGTGACACCATCGAAGAAGAGCGGCGCTTGGCCTATGTCGGCATCACCCGGGCACAGCAGCGTTTGACCTTGAGCTATGCGCGAACCCGCCGCCGTTATGGCAAGACGGAAGCCTGCGAGCCGAGCCGCTTCCTGGCTGAACTCCCACAGGAAGATCTCGCGCTGGACGGTGCCAACACCGACACCACCGATCGCGCCGCAGGACGTGCGACTTTGGCTGGCTTAAAAGGCTTGCTGGGCGCGTGAAGCGAGGTAGCGCTACTGACATTGCGCCTCCATTCGTCGTCGGGAAGTGACAAATCCGGGCAGCAGTCTGGGTCAGCCGGCCTATTTCTTCGACCAACGCTTAATTGATGGGTGCCTACTGCACTGCACACGCCGGGGCGCGCGTAGTCCTTCGGGATGCCTTCATCCGGCGCTGATTAAATTCGTCTGATCAGACGGTTAGTTCCACCATCGCTTCTTCGCTATGGGCGCAATGCCGCGCGGACCAACTTAAACGAACACGCGCGGTCGGTAGAGAATGTGCCAACTCCATCACAAGGTGCTGGGCCCTGGCATGCTCCATGCTCAGCCTTTAAGCATAAAGAATTCGTAGAGGTCGCCCGTCATGCAGTACTCACTCGACAATATCGCCTCCGATGCGCCCGCGTTGACACTTACCAATCTGGTGCAGCTCTATTCGCAACGCATCGAAGACCGCAAGCAACGCCTGCGCGATGACCTGGCGTTTTATCGCAGTAAATTGGATGAACTCGATGTCGTCGATCCGCAAGATTGCACCGGCTTACGCCGGATCTACGTGAGCCATCTCGAACGCGCTTCGTCACTGTTGCAGGGTGTTGCTGCCTGAAGATCTTCATCCGCAAGTAGGAACGGCTTTAGCCGCGAGTGGGCGATTCAGTGCGCTTCGCGGCTGAAGCCGCTCCTACAAAGTAAAGGGCACCTCTATAAAATCGATCAAGGCGATGATGGCAAGGCGCAAGTGAGCGAAAAAGCGGAGTTTACAGAGAGTAAATGCGCATTTTGAGCTCGCTCGCAACGCCGCCAGCGCGCCTTCATCGAATTTATAGAGGTGCCCTAAAGTCACTCCGCGCGCTGCGTCGTTCAGCCTGAATCTTGCGCACCTTCAATCAACCATTGCGTCATCGTCAAGCGCTGGTCACTGCGCGCGCCGAGACTGGCGAAATCGAATAACTTAGGGTCGGCGAGATGCGAGGACGTGACATTCTGCAAACTGCGGAAAATATTCTCCACGCGCCCCGGGGTTTGCCGTTCCCAGTCGTTCAGCATGATCTTCAGTTGTTTGCGCTGTAGCTGCTCCTGCGAGCCACACAGATTGCACGGAATGATCGGGAACTGGCGCGACTCAGCGTAGCGCACGATATCCGCCTCTTTGCAGTAAGCGAGCGGGCGAATGACGATATTGTCGCCGTCGTCTGATTTGAGTTTGGGCGGCATCGCCTTCAGGCGCGAACCGAAGAACATGTTCAGAAAAAACGTCTCGACGATATCATCGCGATGATGCCCGAGCGCAATCTTGGTGATCCCGTGTTCACGCGCAAAGGTATACAGAATGCCGCGCCGCAGGCGCGAGCACAGTCCACACATTGTCTTGCCTTCCGGCACCACCCGTTGCACTACGCTATAGGTGTCCTGTTCCAGGATATGAAATTCGAGGCCGATCTCGCGCAGATACGCCGGCAGAACTTCAGGTGGATAGTCGGGCTGTTTCTGATCTAGGTGTACCGGGATCAATTCAAAAGAAACTGGTGCTTTTTTCTGTAGTGCGAGCAGTAGATCGAGCAAGGTATAGGAATCCTTGCCGCCGGACAGGCACACCATCACCCGATCACCCGCCTCGATCATGTGGTAGTCCGCGATGGCGCGCCCCACCTGACGCCGCAGCCGCTGCTGGAGCATGCCGCGTTCGTGGCGAGTGCGCTCCGCAGAGTGTTTGGCAGTCGGCTTGAAAATGAGCGGAGTGGCTTGCATGGGCGCGTTTACATTTCAGGTCGGGGATTCGGGGCAACCTAAGTTACAGGAGCAGCCGGAGCGTATAAAGCGCGGGTTAGGGCGCCTCATGCCCAGGCGCAGTCTTCAAGCGCGCGCGTAACGCGTCAGCTTTGAGTCGATCACCGCCGAGAAAGCCGGGCGCAGCGGTGTAGTACCGAGCGAGATCGTGCACCGCGTCCCAGTTTTGCGGATTGAGCTCGACCGCGCG
>CAMATU010000135.1 GCA_945861225.1 Klebsiella pneumoniae | reverse complement strand
CCAAAACGCGACACGCGGTTTTAGCACCGGGGCGTGGGCGGGGGTCCGAAATCCTTTGCCGTGCACGATGCGTACGCATTTGCAGCCCCCCGCCACACAGGCGTGCAGAAATTCCGCCAGCTGTTCGCGAGCTTCGGCAATCGTGCAACCGTGCAAATCCAAGGATTCCTCAAGGGTGAATTCACCGCGCCGCAGACGGCGCCAGAGTGCGGGCTGCACTCCATTGCGTTTGAACTCCAGGTGCTCGGTGATTACGAGTTCGGCGACTGAGGGCTCGCAGAGCTCCAATACTGCAGAGGCGGCAAGGTGCTTACGAGGAATGGCCTTGGGCGGTGGCTTGCGGACCGGTTGCGCCTCTGAACGCAGACGCCGCACATCGCTCACCGCCGCGTGGAATAGCGCGCTGTCCTCCGCCGTCGCAACTTTCTCGCGGGTGGGATTGTTGGGCGTGGGCGTGCGGCTTCTGGCCATGGGATTTCGAAACTGTCGCTGGGGGTAGGAATGTAGCACGCCATAATCGATGACCCAATTCCGGGTCTTTCAATCACGTGGGTGCGTGGCGTGATAACCTCGCGTCGCCAATCCAGCAGGCGAACAAGCAACCTCGAAGCCATGTGGAACAAGTCCCCAATCGTACCTCTGCGCTGGTTTGCTGCGCGCACCTCGCGCGTTGCAAAAAGTGCCCTGACAGGCCGGCCGCTCAGCCCCGTCCCGCGTCCGCGTGGGCCGTCGGATCCCAACTTTCGCACGCTGATCCTGACCTCCATCAAAGATATCGATGCCGCACGCTGGGACAGCCTGGTGGGCACCGACGCGATCACGCGCTCGCACGCCTACCTCACGGCGATTGAGGCGGCCGGTGTAGAGGACTGCCAATACTTCTATCCGGTGATTTTTAATTCGCGGAACGAGATTGTGGCGCACGCCTGTGTGTACACCATCACCACGGATTTCGCGCAACTCCTCCCGGGAGCGCTACAGACCTTGGTCGAGGTGGTGCGCCTGGTTTGGCGCGGCTTTCTGCGCGCCCGCATTACCGAGTGCGCGGCACCCTTGGTGGTTGGCCATTCTGTGTCCATCAGTGCGGCCGCTCCGCGCGCGGCGCTGCTCAAAAAAATTGCTGATGCCGCGACCGACATTGCCCATGCGCAGCGTAGCTGCGTGGTGGTGGTGCGTGATTTTTTAGGACAGGAGTCGGCGGATATTGCGGCTTTGCTCGGGTACGGCTTCAATCGAGTATCGAACATGCCACTCGCGCGAATTCGAGTCCGCTGGAAATCGTATGCCGAGTACCTCGCCGCGATGCGCCCGCGTTATCGCAAAGATGTCCAACGCCGCCTGCGTCTGGCGGGCGCCCTGCAGACCGTGCACACCTTGGATACTTTTGGTGATCAAGCGGAATTTTTTTTGGCGCAGTCTCGGGTGGTCTACGCGACCAGCAGGGGTTTTAAGCGCGAAGTGCTGACTGCGGATTACTACCGGGCGATGGACCGCGCACTCAAGGCTGATAGTCGCGTTCTGGTGGTCATGCGCGGGGGCCGCACGGTGGCGCATGGCATGGTGCTCACGGATGAGGAAAATACGGTGGCCACTTTTTTTGGTCGCGATCCCGGGCCACCCGACAAAGCGTGGTTTCTGTTGGTGAATGAGGTGATTCGGCTCGGCATCGAACGTGGCAGCCGCTACATCCACCTGGGACTTGGTTCCTATCGCGCCAAGGCGCTGGTCGGGGCAGAATTTGAACCGCTCACGATCTGCTGCAAGAGTCCCTATGCCTGGGTCAACTGGTTGATGCGCGCGCTGCCGAATGTGGTTAATCGTCGCTCAGTTGCTCATAAGCATATTTTTGTTGATTGAACGCGCGGCATCCCCAAATCCCACAGGCCACCGATCACAGCCATCGTCAATCTGTAACAAATCAGCGTTGAGCCGAGCAGTATCGCGTCCGACAGTGAAAGGCCTAGCGCCACATACATGCCAGTCCCTGCCACATCGCCAAGATGGAGACCGCCGACATTCAAGGGCAGGATTTGCAGCAGTCCACTCGCGGCGAGCACGGCAAGGATTTGGGTATAAGGCAGCGCGATGTGCCAGGCCTGCGCGCCGCTATGGACGGCGGCCGCGAGCACACTCTGCATCAACAGCGACAGTGCCAACGCCTGGACCACTAACCACCAATGACCGTGCAACCGGGCACGCCATGCGACGAACTGTCGGCGCAGCGGGTGAACCCAATGGCCAAGGGCGCCAATCACCAGCAGGCCCACCAAGCCGACGCTGCACCATCGCTGCCAGGGGAATTCCACGACAGGGATCAGGTGCCAGCTAACAGTGCACACCAGTAGCAGTAGCGCCAAGGTCCCGATGCCGTGATCGAGCACGATAGCGCCCGCAATAAGTCGCGCTGACGCGGTGGGCGCGGCGGTTCGGCACAACGCGAAGCGCGTTAAATCATTGCCCACGGAAAGCGGCAGCAGGCAGTGGTAGAACAGCGCGCGCGCGCTCAACTTGAGCGCTTGCATGGGCAAGAGATCAATGTCCGCGAGACGCATCACCACGCGAAATCGCGCCGCATAACAGGCAAACGACAGCTGGCTTAAGAAGAGACCGAGCAGCAGCGCGGGCCAGGTCGCCGCGCAGTTCAACGCACGTTCATGGGCAACCCAATACATCAGCAAAGCCACGCCACCAATGGTGACGCCGGCCCGCGCCACGTGCCATCTCTGCGCGTGAATCAAGTGACGAAGCGGCGGGCGTTGGCGAAAATCTGGAACCACGGCGAATCACTGGCCCGCCAAGTCGGATCCCACCAGGAAAATTGCCGCCGCAGGAATACGCGCTCCGGATGGGGCATCAAGATAGTCGCGCGACCATCTTCCGATGTCACGCCGGTGATGCCCGCAGGCGAACCGTTAGGATTGTGCGGATAGTACTCAGCGGGGCGGCCGCGATTATCCACAAAGCGCAGGCACAGCCCTGCCGGTTCTGCCGCGAATTCTGCCCGTCCTTCGCCATGCGCGACGACTAGCGGCGCGCGGAGCCCGGTCATCCCGGCAAATAACACGGAGTTCGAAGCGGTTACCTCGGCCATGATCAGGCGGGCTTCAAATTGCTCTGATCGATTGCGCAGAAAGCGCGGCCAATGCGCCGCACCGGGGATGAGCGATTTCAGTTGCGACAGCATCTGACAACCATTGCACACGCCAAACGTAAACGTCTCGCGGCGCGCGAAGAAGGCCGAAAATTCGTCATGCGTGCGCGCGTTGAAAAGAATCGACTTAGCCCATCCGCCGCCGGCGCCGAGCACATCGCCGTACGAAAATCCGCCACAGGCAACCACGCCCTGGAAATCCCGCAGGCTGATGTCACCGGCCAGCAGGTCTGACATATGCACATCGAACGCGGCGAACCCTGCGCGGTCGAACGCGGCGGCCATTTCGCGCTGCCCGTTCACCCCTTGTTCGCGCAGGATCGCAACGCGCGGCCGCGTTGTCGCCAGTGCAGGAGCACCGCCTGGGAAATTTGGCGGCACTTGCAGGTGGAGGCCGGGATCATGGCGATCCAGCACGGTGGCGAGTTCCTCGTCGGCACACGCCGGATTATCGCGTAGACCCTGCAATTGATGCGTGGTCCCCGTCCATTGCTCCAGGGGGCTGAAGAGATCGGTCTGATAAACGATTTCCTGATCAGTACGCAAGGTAATGACGGTATCAGCGGCGACCCGGCCCAACACATGCACGTGCTCGCCGAGCGTGGTCATGCGCGTGAACTGCGTGAGCACACTTGGCACATCGGCTGCTGCGACCTGGATTACCGCGCCGAGTTCCTCGCACAGTAAGGCGCTCCGCGGCGTGCCGCCTAGGGTACTGATGTCGAGATCGAAGCCGCAGCGCCCGGCGAAGGCCATTTCCAGCAGGGTCACGAGCAGCCCGCCGTCGGCGCGATCGTGATACGCCAGCAGATAGCCCGTGTCATTCAGCAACTGAATTGTCGCGAAGAAATCGACGAGATCCTCAGCGCGTTCGAGATCCGGCGGAGTTTCACCAAAGCCGCTGCACACCTGCGCGCATACCGAGCCGCCGAGCCGCTGTTGCCCTCGTGCTAAATCAATGAACAGCAACACGCTAGCGGCCACGCGCGCCAGCTGCGGGGTGAGTGACAGTCGCACATCTGCGACGGGCGCGAAGGCGGAGACGATGAGGCTCACCGGCGAAGTGGTGGCATATTCGGTGTTCTCAGCGCGCCAAGTGGTGCGCATCGACATTGAATCCTTGCCGACTGGAATACAGATGCCGAGCGCCTGGCAGAGCTCGCTCGCAGCTTTTACCGCTGCGTACAACACGGCGTCCTCGCCCGGCTGACCCGCGGCAGCCATCCAATTGGCAGACAACACGACGTCCGACAACTTGAGGATCCGCGCGGCTGCAAGATTAGTCAGCGCTTCGCCAATGGCAATGCGCGTCGCGGCCGCGCCACTCAGCAGGGCGAGCGGCGTGCGCTCGCCAAGCGCAAAGGCTTCGCCAGCGACGCCACTGAAATCGAGCGCCGTCACCGCGCAATCGGCCACCGGCACCTGCCAGGGACCCACCATCGGATCACGCACCGACATTCCACCTACCGTGCGATCGCCAATCGTGATTAAGAACCGTTTGTCGGCGACGGCAGGGAAGCGCAGCACGCGCGCGATGAGCTCCGGCAATGGCGGATACGCGTCAGGTAACGAGCGCACCTTCAAGGGGAGACTGGTCGCCGTGCGCGACATCTTGGGTGGCTTACCGAAAATAACCTCCAGCGGCAAGTCGATCACTGCCATCTGACTATCCTCATCCCACAACCATAGCTGTGGTTCGGCGGTGGTCTCGCCGAGCACGGCGACCGGGCAGCGTTCCCGCGCGCAGATTGCGAGTAAGGTTGGCAAGTCCTGCGCTGCAAGCCCGAGGACATAACGCTCCTGCGCCTCGTTACACCAGATCTCCAGCGGCGATAAACTCGCATCCGCGTGCGGAATTGCGCGCAGTTGAAGGCGCCCGCCGCGGCCACTGTCGTGCAACAACTCCGGTACTGCATTGGACAAGCCGCCGGCGCCCACATCGTGAATGGAGATGATCGGATTCTGCGCGCCGAGCGCGCAGCAGGCATCAATCACTTCCTGTACACGCCGCTCCATCTCAGCGTTGTCACGCTGCACTGAGGCGAAATCCAGATCGCTATCGTTAGCGCCGGCTCGCTGGGAGGACGCCGCCCCCCCGCCGAGCCCGATCAACATCGCAGGGCCACCTAACACCAGCACTTTGGCGCCCACCGGAAGACGGCGCTTTGCCACATGCTCTGGACGCACATTGCCAAGCCCGCCGGCGAGCATGATCGGTTTGTCATAGCCTCGCTGGTGGGTGGGGTCGATGGCCTGCTCGAAGGTTCGAAAATAGCCACCGAGCGCCGGGCGCCCAAATTCATTATTGAAAGCCGCTGCACCGAGCGGGCCTTCCAGCATGATCTGTAAAGGGCTGGCGAGGCGCGGGTGATGGGCACGTGGGGTCTCCCAGGCCTGGACAAAGCCTGGAATGCGCAGGTGCGACACACTAAAGCCGCTGAATCCTGCCTTTGGTCGCGCGCCACGCCCGGTTGCGCCTTCGTCACGAATCTCACCGCCCGCGCCGGTCGCAGCACCCGCGTAGGGCGAAATACCGGTGGGGTGGTTGTGCGTTTCAACTTTCATGACCAGCGGCATCACTTCTTCTTCACCCTGGTATTGGTGAGCGCCCGGCGCCACGGCCCACCGCTCGCCCCGATAGCCAAGTGTGACTGCTGCATTGTCGCTGTAGGCGGAGAGCACCTGATTCGGATGCTTGGCGTGGGTAGCGCGAATCAGCGCGAATAAGCTCTGCGCTTGCACGACGCCATCAATGCGCCAATCTGCGTTGAAAATTTTGTGCCGACAATGTTCTGAGTTGGCTTGTGCGAACATCATCAGTTCGGCATCGGTGGGATCGCGTCCGAGACCTTGGTAGCTGTCGGCGAGGTAGTCAATTTCATCCGGGGCGAGCGCGAGGCCAAGCGCCTCGTTAACAGTGACGAAGGCGGCCCGACCCTGCGCCGAATACGGCACGCGGTTGAGCGCGCCGGGCGCGCGCGCGCCAAAGTCCAGCAAGGATTCTGCTTGCTGATGAAGCGTCTCGGTCATGCGGTCATAAAGCAACGGCGCGCATTCGTGCCAGACAGTTTCAGTGACACCGCCAAGCTGCCAGCGCACCGCACGTTCGATGCGCCGCACGCCCGGTAAGGCGCAATTGCGGGCGATATCAGTCGCCTTGCTCGACCAGGGTGATTGGGTGCCAGCGCGTGGTGCGACATAGCGCGCATGGCTAAGCGGCGCGAACGGTGCGGAGACATTCAAGATTGCGCACAGACGCTCAGCCTCACTGTCCGTGAGCGCAGCGTCACTCCACACTGCATACACGAACTCGGCGTGGATAGCGGTTACCTGCGGCGCGATCGAGCGCAAGTGCGCCTTTAGGCGGGCGAGTCGAAAGGGAGAAAAGGCGGTGTCGCCCAGCAAAAGCTGAGCGACTGGCGGGTGATCTGCCGACATGGTGTGACTTCGGATTAGATCAAGCGCAGCTCAAGGGGCTATTTCAACCTTGATCCACGTAGCGTAACTATGGTCACTGCGCCGCCGCGTACGTGCCAGCAATTCAGCGTCATTTCCACCGCTCGTGACATTGGCGCCACCGAGCGGGATCCATTCTCCCACGCGACCGCTCACTGTGGTTTGTGCACCCTGGGTCGTGATCGCCCCTGAACCGGCAGCGTCGATACGCTCGAGCCGAGGCGCCACCTCCAAGACCACGCGATCGCCCTGCAGGCGCGGCGTTACATACACCCCACTCGTGACCTGCTGGTAGTCGATGCCGCTGTTCACTGTGCCACCGTAGGGGGTCGCGGTCGCCTCATAATACGGCTGCGGAATTTGTTGCCCGGTGGCGATGAACGCCGGTTGACCATCCATGCCTAATACGAAATGGGTGTTGGCCGAGTCGTCCTGGGTCTGCGTATGGGTGGTACGGTAGCTGACCGAACCCTGCCCCGCCTCAACGTGAATGCCTGCGCCACCGCGCGGACCCCGATCGGGCACACCGGCCGCAAAGTCGCCCGTGTGCAGATGTCCGGCAAGGGCATCGGTTTGAGCCTGTACAACCGCACTCGCATCCTGCGTCACAGTGATCCGCAGCTGCATGATGCGCGTGTCGAGCGCCATGATCACTTCGCGAATCTCGGCCAGATTCTCCGGAGTGGAACGAACAATCAATTGATTGGAGGTGCCGGTGGCCGTACTCCCGGGCGCGAGCACCGGCTGCAGGATGGGCAGTACATCGCGCACCAGACGATGTTGCAGCTCGATTACCTCCAGCACCATGCGCTCTGCTGACGCGATAGTCGCGGTCAACAGCAGGCTCAGCAGCAGCGCTTTTTGCATGTTCGAAAGCATCACAAATGCAGGCGTCGCAGATTGGGATCCGGTTGCGCGCGCTGCCAGATTTCTTCGAAGCGATTAGTGAGATGGCCGGCGTGGCGGCGATCATTAAAATTGGCGGTCGCTTCAAAGCGATCACTGAAGCGCCGATAGACAAAGCCGGTCGCGTCCGCCACCAGCCACGCTTCATTGAGATCCTTATGCTCGAGCCCTGGCCCACGAATGGCCAGGTAGCTTGAGAGCCGTCGCGCGAGTTCCACCACACGATGCCCGCGGGTCACCACCGGCGCGCTGTCGAGCAGCAGAATGCGCACCTGCGCACGCTGGCTGCCAACCACCAACTCGCGCAGCGCGTTGCCAAAGGCTTCGGTGTCATACAAGGTTGGATCGAGATGGCGGCTCACGATGTCCAACGAACGTCGCGCCTGCGTCGCCAGGCTTAAGCTCACGTCGCGCACGGTCTCGCTGTGCTCGAGTTCGAATTCCTCATCGGTCTCGCCCAGCAGTCGTGCATTCATCGTCAGATCTCCTGTGCGAGTTGGAGCGCCGCGCCGAGGTAAGTGGCGGGCGTTAGCGCCTTCAAACGTTGCCGCTCCGCGTGCGGAATGGCCAGGGTGTCGATAAAAGCATGCAACCCAGCACGATCAATGCGCGCGCCACGCGTCAGTCCTTTGAGCGCTTCATAAGAATCCGCAATGCCATAGCGGCGCATCACAGTTTGAATGGGTTCGGCCAGCACTTCCCAGGCAGTGTCCAGATCGGCAGTCATGGCCTTGCGATCGATGCCCAACTTGCTGATGCCGCGCTGGCAGGATTCCAGTGCGACCACGGTATAGCCCACTGCCACGCCAAGATTGCGCAGCACGGTTGAATCGGTCAGATCCCGTTGCCAGCGCGAGATCGGCAGCTTGGCCGCGAAATGTTCAAAGAGTGCGTTCGCGATGCCGCTGTTGCCTTCGGCGTTTTCAAAATCGATCGGATTCACTTTGTGCGGCATGGTAGAGGAGCCCACTTCATCGGCGACCCGTTGCTGGCGGAAATAGCCGATCGAGATATACGCCCAGGTATCGCGGCAAAAATCGATTAACAGAGTATTGAGCCGCAAACACACCGCGCAGAATTCCGCGACGAAGTCGTGCGGTTCGATTTGGGTGGTGTACGGATTCCACTGCAGACCCAGTGACCACACGAAGTCGCGCGTGATGGCGGCCCAGTCCAGATCGGGATAAGCGGCGAGGTGTGCGTTGTAATTGCCCACGGCGCCGTTGAACTTGCCGAGCAATTCACAGGCTTGCAATTGTGCGACTTGGCGACGCAGCCGATACACGACGTTCGCGATTTCCTTGCCCATGGTGGTAGGCGTCGCGGCCTGCCCGTGCGTGCGTGCGAGCATGGCGGCTGCGGCCCCCTCATGTGCCACTTTGAGCAGGGCCGCTTCGAGTGCCTGCAAGCGCGGCAGCAGCACAGTGTCGCGCACGTTTTGCAGCATCAGCGCGTAAGCAAGATTGTTGATATCCTCCGAAGTGCACGCAAAGTGCAGAAAAGGGATCACGCGCGCGAGCGTGCCCTGTGTCGCGCAGCGTTCGCGCAGAAAGTATTCGATGGCCTTCACATCATGGTTGGTGGTCTGCTCGAGTGTTTTTACACGCTCAGCATCAGCGAGCGAAAAATTCTCGATTAGCGCTTCGAGGAACTGCTGCTCGCTGGTGGTCAGCGGCGCCAATTCAGACACCGCAGGCAGCGCTGCCAGGGCTTGCAGCCAGCGGATTTCGATCACCGTGCGCTGTTTAATCAGCCCGTATTCACTCAGCGTCTCGCGCAACGCGGCAGTGTGGCGCGCGTAACGACCATCGAGCGGAGAAAGTGCAGTAAGCGCAGAGAGCGCGAGTGGCGGCGGTACAGTCATGGCGCGAAGAATACGAGTGCGTGCGATGGGTTGCAACGCGAAAAGACACTACAATCGACCCCCGGAATAATTCAGCAACAGGATCCTGTGTCCAAGTCAGCAGTCGCCCAACGCTTTCGCGGTTTTCTACCAGTCGTTGTCGATGTCGAGACTGGTGGATTCCATGCGGCTACCGACGCGCTGTTGGAAATTGCCGCCGTTCTCGTCACCTGGAGCGACGGCCGAGGCTGGCATCGCGCGGCAACGATTGCCCACCACGTGCAGCCATTTGAAGGCGGACGGCTCGAAGAATCGGCACTGCGCTTTAACAAGATCGATCCGTATCATCCGTTCCGCTTGGCGGTGCCCGAGCGCGATGCGTTGGCCGATGTCTTTGCCAAGGTGCGCGACGCAGTGCAGGCACAGGGTTGCACCAGAGCGATTCTGGTTGGTCACAATCCCGCTTTCGATCTTTCCTTCGTGAAGGCCGCGGTGGAACGCTGCCGCCTGAAGCGCAATCCATTTCATGCCTTCAGCACGTTTGATACGGCGAGTCTGGCCGGGGTGGCCTTTGGGCAGACGGTGCTGGCGCGTGCGGTGGTCGCAGCCCAACTCGAGTGGCGCGAGGAAGAGGCGCACTCGGCGATCTATGACGCGGAAAAGACCGCCGATTTGTTCTGTGCGATTGTCAATCAGTGGGATTCGTGCCGCGAATTAACGTCCCCCAACGCGTAGCGTTGGCGATGAGTTGCTGCGGATCGACCTGCATGACCAAGCCATTCTGGACCGCATGGCGTCCCGCGACCCACACCTCGCGCACATTGTCGCGATGTGCGGCATAGACGACCTGCGACACCGGATCGTAGACCGGGCATAGGCGCGGATCGCGAAAATCGATGGCGATCAGGTCGGCCTGTTTGCCGACCGTGATTGAACCGATTTCCTGCTCAAGTCCGAGCGCCCGTGCGCCATTCAAAGTTGCCATTTGCAGCGCGGTGGTGGCCGGCACGACGCTTGCGTCGCCACTCACCCCTTTGGCGAGCAGGGCCGCCGTGCGCAGCTCGGTCAGCATGTCCAGATCGTTATTGCTGGCCGAGCCATCCGTGCCTAACGCGCAATTGGCGCCGGCGGCGAGCAATTGCGCAAGCGGGCTCATGCCGCTCGCGAGTTTGAGATTGGATTCCGGACAATGCGCGATGCTCACGCCCGCGCGTGCCACCCGCGCAATTTCGGCCGGGGTGAGCTGCGTCATATGCACGGCGAGCAAGCGGGGCGTGAGCAGCCCCAGGCGCTCCAGGCGTGCGAGCGGCCGCGCGCCGGTCAGCGCGATTGCGTCCGTAATCTCCTGCGCGGTTTCGTGCACATGCATGTGCACGGGCACATCGAGCTCTTCCGCCAGCATCGCGATTTGCGTGAGTGCGGCATCGTCCACGGTGTAAGGCGCATGCGGCGCGAAGGCCGAATGGATGGTGGGGTGATCGCGATAGCGATCGTGCACCTCCTGGCCCTTGCGCAGGTACTCGCGGGTGTCCTGTGCCCAGGCGGTGGGAAAGCCGATCACCAGCATGCCCACGACGGCGCGGATGCCGAGTTCGGTGGCCGCGGCGGCGACTTCGTCGGGAAACAGATACATATCGTTGAAGCAGGTGGTGCCGCCGCGCAGCATCTCGTAGGCCGCGAGCCGCGTGCCATCGCGCACAAAAGCAGCATCCACCATGCGCGCCTCAGCCGGCCAGATCTGATCCTGGAGCCAGCTCATCAGTGGCAGATCGTCAGCCATGCCGCGAAACAAACTCATCGCGGCATGCGTGTGGGTGTTGACGAAGCCGGGCAGCAGGGCATGGTGCGAGCAGTCAACTTCGAGGTCCGCGCTTAGCTGCTGCTGCCAGGTCGCAGTGGGCACTACTGCGACGATGCGACCGTGCGCGATCCCTACGCTGTGTGCGGGCAGCACTGGTGCGCCCGGTTCAACGGTGATTACCCAACGCGCATGGATGATGAGTTCGACCTTCTGCACGATAAAGCCTAGGCAGTGGGGGTGCGTACGTTACCATAGCCACTGCGCAACAAATTACCGAATACAGATGCCCTGGGACGATGACAACAGCAATTAATCCCGTGCGCTGGGTGGGTGATGCCCTGGTCTTGATCGATCAACGGGCGCTGCCTACCCACGAAATTTTCGTCCGCTGCACAGATTATTCTGCAGTGGTCGCCGCCATCGTGACCATGGTTGTGCGCGGTGCGCCGGCCATCGGCATTGCCGGTGCCTTCGGCGTGGTACTTGCTGCACGTGAAGCTTATGCCGCGACGCCGAGCGCGTGGCGGACGACGCTGGCGCCCGCGCTGGTGGCCTTGCGTGAGGCGCGCCCGACGGCGGTCAATCTGGCGTGGGCAGTGGCGCGGATGACGCGTGTAGCTGCGTGTATCAGCGGTGATCCCGGTCCCCTCCTGGAAGCGGAAGCAACACGCATTTTCACTGAAGATCTCGCGGCCAATCAGCACATGGGTGAACTGGGCGCGCAGTTTATCGCCGCAGATTCAAGAGTCATGACCCACTGTAATGCAGGCGCGCTCGCGACTGCGGGGTACGGCACGGCGCTGGGCGTGATTCGCAGTGCCTTTGCGGCAGGTCGGATTAGGCAAGTTTTCGCGACCGAGACCAGACCTTGGCTGCAAGGTGCGCGGCTCACTGCGTGGGAGCTTAGTCGCGACCACATTCCCGTCACTTTGATCACCGATGGCAGCGCCGCGCATGTGATGCGAGAACAACGGGTGGCGTGGGTGATCGTCGGTGCGGATAGAGTCGCCGCCAATGGCGACGTCGCGAACAAGATCGGGACTTACGCCCTGGCCATTGCGGCGCGTTTTCATGGCGTGCGCTGCATGGTGGTCGCGCCATCCTCAAGCATCGATATGGCGACCCCAAGCGGGCGC
>CAMATU010000134.1 GCA_945861225.1 Klebsiella pneumoniae | reverse complement strand
TCCGTCATCGTCGGAAACTCGGTCGGCGACGTGGCGCGCGCAATGGTGGTTGTGTTGAGCAGAACGTCTACCCCAACGCTGCCGCGCCAGCCCGACACAGACGTTTCCAACGCGCGTTCTGGCGTACTGTTATCCGGCAGTAGTCGTTTGTGTCGAGAGTGTCGACCTTGTAGCCGAAATACTGCCAGCGATGGACGTGGTTCCACGCCACCCTCGGCACGCAGAGTAGCAGCGTCCCCGTGGGCGGCAGTCGCGGCGAGATAGCTTGAATGTGGTTGGATGTCCGCAGTGGCTTCGATTTCAAGCCGCACGTCGGGGTGATTGACGTAATCAAAATACCCTGGCGCGATCAATGCGCGATTGATTTCGAGATCCGTTTGCGTTAGGACGCTGCCAGGGGCCGGCACCGTTGCCATGTTTTGCCCGAGCCACGCTTCAATGTCAGCACGGGTCTCCCCAGCCGCCCAGGCAGTCTGCACGACTAACGCAAGCGTTGCCCCGGCACACCATTTCGAAGAAAAAACTTTCATCATATTGACCTATCCGTGTTCCGTGATAATGACGGGGACGATGCGCAGCCTGCTCGAAGCTTCTAGAGCGACCGGAGGTCTGTCAAGCGACCGCGGCTAGCACGTTCTGCGGGCGCTGCTAAATACGTGATGGCAGTAAATCCACGGCGTGTTTACCCACAACGACCATCGCCTCACCGTCAATCGGAGATCTCGCTTAACATGCCGTTAGATGTGCCTGCGGAACTACCAACGGCCATGCGGTTCCCATTCGACGCCGGCTCGCGTACGCGGCTTGCCCAAATCCCGCCCCGGTCCTTTTGACCAGAGAGAGGTTGACTGAACATGGAAGCAGCGCCGCGCCGCGCGCGCCGGGCGAAATGGTGGATATTGCCGCTGGTGGCTGCGATCGGCGGCGGTGCGTACTGGTACCAGCAGCATGCCGTCAGCGAAGCCACCGGGCCCGGCCCGGAAAGTGTGGCCCGCATCGAGCAGGGCACCGTCGAGGAAGTCGTGACCGCGCAGGGCAAGCTCGAGCCGCGCGAGTATGTCGATGTCGGCGCGCAGGTCTCGGGCCAGCTGAAGCACATCCACGTCGAGATCGGCGATGTCGTCAAGAAGGGCCAGCTGCTGGCCGAGATCGACCCGCGCGTCTACGAAGCACGCGTGCAGGCCAACGAGGCCCGGCTGCGCACACTGCGCGCCCAACTCGCCGAGCAGCAGGCGCAGATTCGCCTCGCGGAGCGCATCTACGCGCGCAACAAGCGCCTGATCGCCGAGCAGGCCGTCAGCCAGGAAGCGCTCGAGGACAGCGAAACGAACTGGCGCGTGGCACAGGCGCGGGCCGCTTCGTTGCGCGCGCAGATCGAGGAAGCCGAATCGACGCTCGACGGCGATCGCACGAACCTGACCTTCACCAAGATCTTCGCCCCGCTGGACGGCACCGTGGTCCTGCAGAGCGCACAGGAAGGGCAGACCCTGAACGCCGTGCAGCAGGCGCCCGTGATCGTGCAGCTCGCGAACCTCGATCGCATGACGGTGCGCGCGCAGGTTGCCGAGGCGGACGTCATGCGCATCACGCCCGGGCAGGCGGCGTATTTCACGACCCTCGGCGCGCTGGAGGATCGTTGGCAGGGCGAAGTGCGCCAGGTGCTGCCGTCGCCCGAGGTGATCAACGAAGTGGTGCTCTACAACGCGCTGCTCGACGTCGACAATCGCGATCGGCGCCTGATGACCGGCATGAGCGTGCAGGTGTTCTTCGTACTGGGCCGCGCCGAAGACATGCCGCTGGTGCCGCTTGCGGCGCTCGGCGAGCGCGTGCCGGACGCCGACATCACCGGCGGACAGGCGCATCGCGTGCAGGTGAAGACAGCCACCGGCAGCGCCGCGCGCATCGTGCATGTCGGCATCCGCAACCGTCGCGTCGGCGCGGTGCTCGATGGCCTGAAAGTCGGCGACGACGTGCTGCTGCCGAGCGTGACGCCAGCCGCGGCGGCGGGCATGCCGAAGTTTCCGCCGCGGCTATGAGTGTAGCGCCCCTGCTCGAACTCGCTGCCGTATGCCGCCACTATGTGAGCGGCAGCACGGTGGTGCGTGCGCTCGACGACTGCTCGCTGAAGATCTGGGCGGGCGAGTTCGTGGCAATCATGGGGCAGTCGGGCTCCGGCAAGTCGACCTTGATGAACGTGATTGGCTGCCTCGACCGGCCAACCGCCGGCCACTATCGCGTCAATGGCGAGGACGTCGCGGAATTCGACGGCGACGGCCTCGCCGAACTTCGCCGCAACACCTTCGGCTTCATTTTCCAGCGCTACAACCTGCTCGCGAACGCGACGGCCGAAGAGAACGTCGAAATCCCCGCCATCTACGCCGGTCTCGCCCGCGAAGAACGGTCCACGCGGGCCCGCGCGCTGCTGGCCCAGCTGGGTCTCGGCGAGCGCGGCCACCACCGGCCCAGCGAACTCTCCGGTGGCCAGCAGCAGCGCGTCGCGATTGCGCGCGCGCTGATGAACGACCCGCCGGTGATCCTCGCCGACGAGCCTACCGGCGCACTCGACAGCCGCAACGGCCTCGAGGTGATGACGCTGCTGAAGGAACTGCACGCCGCTGGCCGCACCTTGATCCTCATCACCCATGATGAACACATCGCGAGCCAGGCCGAGCGCGTCGTGAGACTGCGCGACGGCCGCGTGATCGACGGCTTCGACGCCGTCGCGCCGGCCACGCTGCGCGCGCCCAGCGCACATCGCGGCGGCACGCCGGGGTTGCTGCCCGAGATCGTGGAGTCAACGAAGATGGCGCTGCGCTCGCTGCGCGTGAATTTTTTTCGCACGGCGCTGACCCTGCTCGGTATCGTGATCGGCGTTGCGTCGGTGGTCACGATGCTGGCGATCGGCAGCGGCAGCACGCAGAAGGTGATGGCGCAGATTTCCGCGATGGGCACCAACCTGCTGATTGCGCGGCCCGGCGCGCTCGGTTTTCGCGGCGGTGGCGACATCGTCACCATGACGCCGGCCGACGCCCAGGCCATCGCCGAGATCCCGAACGTCGACCTGGTACTGCCGGAGCGCAGCAGTCGCTATACCGCGCGCTACGGCAACCTCGACTACATGACCACCGTCACCGGCGCGTGGCCGTCGATGGCGGTGATGCGCGACTGGGCGTTGAGTTCGGGTTCCTTCTTCAACGCGCGCGATCTCGCCGGCTATGCGCCGGTGACGGTGCTCGGCAGCACGGTCGCCAAACAGCTCTTTCCGAACGGCGAGGATCCGAACGGGCGTTTCGTGCTCCTGCGCAACGTGCCCTTCGAGGTGATCGGCGTGCTGGCCCCAAAGGGCGCGTCGATGTTCGGCAGCGACCAGGACGACGTCGCATTCATTCCGCTGAGCACCGGGCTGATTCGCCTCTTCGGCGGCGCGCACGTGCACAGCATCACGGTGAAGGTGGGCGACCTGTCCCGCATCGGCGACACCGAGCAGGCGCTGATGGCGCTCTTCCGCGAGCGCCATCGCGTGGAGGACTACAGCGTGCGCAACATGGCCTCAATGATCGAAATGGCCTCCGCTACGCAGAAGACCCTGACCCTCCTGCTGGGCGCGGTGGCCCTGATCTCGCTGCTCGTCGGTGGCATCGGCGTGATGAACATCATGCTCGTCAGCGTTACCGAGCGCATGCGCGAAATCGGCGTGCGCATGGCGACGGGCGCGCGGATGCGCGACATCCTGCTGCAGTTCAACACGGAGGCGGCGGTGGTGTGCATGATCGGCGGCGTGATCGGCGTGGCGCTCGGGATAGGCGTCGGCCTGCTGCTGCGGGCCTTCGGCGTGGACGTGCTGTTCTCACCGTGGCCATCGATCGGCGCGTTCTCCTGCGCGCTCGTCACCGGTCTCGTGTTCGGCTTTCTGCCGGCGCGCAAAGCCGCGCGGCTGGACCCCGTGGTGGCGCTCGCCAGCGAATGAACACGTCATTGATCGCGTGCTGGCGACGTGGGCTGCTGTTGACAGCGGGCTTGCTGCTGAGCGCGTGCTCACTGATCCCGGCCGAGGGGCCACCCGCGCCACCCTTGCCCGCGCGCTATGTCGAAGTGCCCGAGGTACCGGCGACGGCGCTCGCCGATTGGTGGCGCCAGTTCGGCCACGCGGGGCTGAATGCCGCGATCGACGCGGCGCTGGCTGACAACCAGGATCTCGCGGCGGCGCTCGCGCGCATCGACCAGGCGCGGGCGAGCCTGCGCATCGCCGGCGCTGCGCGCTGGCCGACCGTCGATGCCGGCCTCGGCGCCACCCGCACCTTTATTTCCGGTGATAGCTTCGGTGGCGGCTTCGGCAACGGCTTCGGCGGCGGTGGCTTTGGCGAAGGCACCTCGCACCAGGCGAGCGTCAACGTGAGCTACGAGCTCGACGTCTTCGGCCGCATTCGCGCGCAGACCGCTGCGGCCTCGAAACGCGCGATTGCGAGCGCACAGGATCGCGCGGCGATCGAACTGCTGCTGCTGGCGGACGTCGCCGACGGCTTCATCACCGCGACGGGGCTGCGCGAGCGTCTCACCATTGCGCGCGCGAACCTGCTGAGTAACCAGCAGGTGCTGGCGATTGTCGAGGCGCGTCTGCGCGAAGGCGCGACGTCCCGCCTCGAGGTCGCGCAGCAACGCACGACGGTGGCGAATGTCGAAGCTGCGGTCGCCGCGCTCGACCAGCAACTGCGCGACAACGCGAATGCGCTCGCCGTGCTGCAGGGCGCGCCGCCGGACGGCGCACCGGTGGGTGCACCCTCTCTTGCTGTCTTGACCTTGCCGGCGATAGCGCCCGGTCTGCCCGCACTGCTGCTGACGCGTCGCCCCGATCTCCAGCGCACTGAGGCCGAGCTGGCCGCGGCGAATGCCGACATCGGTGTCGCGCGTGCGGCGCTGCTGCCAACCTTGACCTTGGGCGGCAGCGGCAATTTCGGCATCGACCCCGTGTCGACCATCGGCAGCCTCGCGGCCTCACTCGCGGCGCCGATCTTCCAGGGCGGCCGGCTCGCGGGCGAAGTCGAACGCACGCACGCGCGCCGCGCCGAACTGCTCGCGAACTATCGTCAGGCCGTGCTGACCGCGACGCGCGAAGTGCAAGACGCGCTGAACGCCGTCAACGCCAGCGCCAGGCGCCGCGCGGCGCTCAAAGTCGCAGCCGCAGAAGCCCAGGTCGCCACGCGCCTCGCGCGCGAACGCTATCTCGCCGGCCGCATCGATTTCCTGACGCTGCTGAACAGCCAGGTCGCGGAGTTCTCGGCCGAAGACGCACACGTCGACGCGCGCCGCGCCGAATTCAGCGCGGCCATCGCGCTGTACCGCGCCCTCGGCGGCGGCTGGTCGGAGCGCGCGCAGTAGCGGTTGCATCTGGGGCGGGCACTGGAAGCCCAACGCTGATGACAAAACTTGGATCTGCAGCCCCGCAGTGTGGCCACCACCGACAACCGTGAGGAATCCGGACGAATGTCGAGCACCACGGAGCCGCGCCCCGGCTGGGTGTCAGCCGCGCCCCGGCTGGGTGTCAGACCTTGCCTTTTGCTCTCCGCCTGCGCCTGGGTGGCATGTCCGCCTTCGCGGGCAGGTGCCGGAGCCGGCGCAGTGCTGAGGCCGAGTCCGCCCCCTCCCTCGCCAGACTCAAGACGCAAACGCCTCAATCGCCCGCCAGCACGGCAGCGACGGATTCTCAGGATTGATCGGCACAAGCGGCACATGGTTCGCGCCCGCGTCGAGATGGGCCTGCACCCGCGACCACACCGCTTTTTCATCTCCCCAGGCCAGCATCGCGTCGATTAGACGATCGCTGCCGCCGTGCTCGAAGTCGGCATCGCTGTAGCCATAATCGCGCCACATGTTCAGATAGTTCGGCAAGCCGAGATAGAGCGCCAGCAGCTGGCGACCGACGCGGCGTGCGGTGGTGCCATCCTTGGTCAGGCACACGCGCTGCATGGGCGCGAGCCACGGCTTCGAGCCGAGTATCCCGCGCGCAGCGGCGGTGTGCTCGGGCGTCGAGTTGGCGGGATGTGAGCCTTGGGCTATCTGACCCGACAGCGCGGTCATCTTGGGACCGAGTGCAGCAAGAATGATTGGCATCTCACCGACCGGCGCCTGCAATGTGCCGTCCTCGGTGCGCGTCAGCGGCTGTTCGGCCATGCCTTCCACCGCCAGATTGGTCTTGATCGCGATCATCTTATGACAGGCCGCGATGTTCTCGACATAAGCACGCATGGTCGCGAGCGGCTTGCCGTAATCGTGTCCCCGCAAATTGACGAACAACGTGTGCGACACACCAAGTCCAAGCAGGAAGCGCCCGCCCGATTGTTCAGTCACGGTCTGCTGCATCATCGCGCAGGCCATTGGATCGCGGCTATAGATGTTGACGATGCCGGTGGCGGCGATGAGTTTGCTGGTATTGGCCAACACCCAGCTCGCCGCCAGCACGGGCTCGCGCCCGACTGCTTCGGGAAACCAGATTGCGCCGTAACCGAGTCGTTCGATGCGTTGCGCGGCGGTGGCGAGTTCGCCAGCGCTCATGCCCTCACTGAAGAGAAAGATGCCTCGTTGGGTGAGATTCATGAGGCCCTCCATATCTAAATTTTTTTGTAGGTGCGAATTCATTCGCCCTTGCCTTACAGCGCATAAGCTGAGTCGACTGACCGACACCCACTGGCGCCGACTGGCCATCCTTACCACAAGTACCGATGCCGTGGTCGAGCTCGAGATAATAGCGACCATAGGTATGCGCGTCAGCACGTCGGAGCCATTGCCGGTCAAAATCGTGCCCTCGACCAGCACCGTCACGCGTCGAATATAGGCCAAATAACCGACCTTCTCCGCGGCCTCACAGCTCATCCTGGTTGAAATCGAAGCGCGCGCGCGGGTCCGAACGCGGAGGACAGCAGCGATTTGGCGGCGCCTTGCGCGAGCCCGTTGCCCAGCGCGTATTTTCTCCCAGAAAATTTCGACCGCCGAGACTCGCTCAGACCAGCAGGTACGCGCGACACTGTGCTGAGGGTCGGGCGAGGCTGCTATTCTCCAATCAGGTCGGGTCGAGCAGAGATTTCTACCTGCGGCACTTCTTAGAGAACAGGTTCAGCATTAGCCAGTCAAACGATCGCAAGTTCTGCGAGCAGCGCCCGGGCCTCCCGCAGATCGCGCGTGTCGAAGCCCTCGGTGAACCAGTTATACACCTCAGCTAGCTGCGCGCGCGCTTCACGCGGGCGGCCTTGCGCCGCAAGCAGTCGGGCGAGACTGATCGTCGCACGGAGCTCCCAGGACTTCGCCTGTTGCCGGCGTGCGACCGCGAGAGACGTCTGGAACTCAGCTATTGCATCTTCGGGTGGCCGGGATATCGCGCGATACGTGACGCGCTGTCTGGCCTGGACCAGCGCACACGCCTGCGCGGCGAGCTCGGAAAATTTCATCCTCGGTCCTGGCTGTCGTTTGGGGCGGTTTGCGCAGTCAGAAACCCCTTTGGCGGGATGCGGTCAGTACACATAACAAATCCTCTATCAGCGCGTCAGGCCACCGTCGTGTATCTGGATTAAATTCAGTTCCATTTTTTGGTAGCGGAAAGCGCGCGCTCGAGCGCCGTACTACGAAGGCCGCCGTGGTGCCCGTGCTGCATCAGCCACCGGCCAACGGCCGGGGTAACTGCGCATCTTCGTGTTATCGACGCTCATTGGCACACTGACAGGTGTCGCAAGCGTTGATAAATAATTGTCCCTGACCTGTGTTACAAATCCTCCGGCGCGATGCGCGCCGTAAGGCCGGCCATGCCGGGCTCAACCACCAACTGGCAGCATAGGCGGCTGGTCGGGACGCGATGCGCGGACAGACCCAACAGATAATTTTCGTCGTCACTCATCGTTGGCAGACGCGCAAACCAGGTGGCTTCCACATGGAGATGGCAGGTGCCGCAGGAGCAATTGCCACCGCACAGCGCAAGCAACTCGTGATGACCGTGGGCGCGGATGTTCTCCATGAGACTCACCCCGTCGGTGCAACCGAGGGCGTGCGCTTGGCCATCGCGCGTAGTGATGATGAGCTCGGTCACGCCGTTTGCGCGGAAGCGAGCCAGGCTGCGACGCCGGCATTGCCCGTGACACTTCGCCGCGGCGCGGCGGGCGCAAACAAAATCGGCACATTGCCCATGCCGGACACGAATCCTGGCCACCAGCGGCTCGGGCGCGCGGCGTCGAGCGTGTAATCGGGCAGGCGCCGCAGGAACTCCTCAATCACGATATGCGCCTCGAGTGTTAACAGGTGCGCGCCTAAGCAACGGTGGATGCCGAGGCCGAGGCCGACGTGGCGATTCGGCATGCGCTCGGCGATGAAACTGTCCGGATATTCGAAGGCGCGCGGATCGCGATTGGCGATGGGGTTACACAGCAACACCATTTGATCTTTCAGCATGCGCACCCCGCCGATGGTGACGTCCTCAATGACCAGCCGCGCAGTGAACGCGGGTGAGTAGAAGCGCAGGAATTCGTTGATGACTTTTGGGATAAGGGAGGAGTCGCGAACCAGTCGCGTGCGCAGATCGACATCCCAGCCCAGGCGCCACAGAATGGAACCGAGCAGGTTCTTGGTGTTGTCGATGCCGCCCAGCATCAGCACCGTGCAGAAGCCGAGCAATTCCTGATGATTGAAGCGGCGGCCATCGACCTCCGCATTGATCACCTGCGAGAGGACATCCACGCCGCCCTCGCGCTGGCGCCTGGCGATAGTGTCTTCGAAATAGGCGTACATCTCGGCAATGTCGGCCGCCGCACCGGCTGGATCGATGATGAAGCCCTCGGATATCGCGCGGCACCACCGCATGAAACTTGGACCAAGTTCCGCCGGCAAGCCCATCAACAGCGCAGTCAGGATCGCCGGGATGGGACGCGCGACTAACTGACCGACATCGGCGCTACCGTGTGCGATGAAGCCATCAATCAGCAGATTGACGTTGTCACGCAGGATGTCGTCGTAGATGCGCACGCCATGCGGGCCAAAGGATGAATTAACGAGCGCACGCGCGAAGCGGTGATGAGGATCATCCTGCCCGGCAATCATCAGCGCTTCACCGGTCCCGTAGCGCGGCAAAGTCGGCTCACGATTCGAAAAGGCGGCAGGATTGCGCGCAATCTCACTGTATTCCTCGTAGCCGACCACCGCCCAAAAGCCCTCGTGGGCCGTGCTCCACCCGACATAGCGTCCGCGTGCCGCTGCTTCGTCACGCAAGGCCTCGTAATAAGCACACGGGGTACCGTCCTGACCAATACGCGGGTGAAGGTGATCGAAGGTGGCGAGCAGGTCGGTGCCGATATCCATCAACGTGAAATCCCCAAGTATGTTTGCGTGGATTCAATTCTCTGCCGAGGCGGAACCTGCGGGCAAGATCCTTTAAGAATTCAATGGGGTCGGAGTCCTTTAAGGGACTCCGACCCCATTGAATTAGAGATTACCGAAGTCGCCGTGCCGACCCTGGCCGCCACTGAAGCGGGCAGCGCCCGCGACCCCTTCTTCCTCGAGCATGCTGATACTGTTCTGCCATTCCGCGCGCAGGGCATCCGCCACCGACAGACCGTGTTGCAAATAAACTGAACGCCGGTCCGCGCGCATGCAGCCCTGGGGATTGCGGGCGATGTCAGCGGCGAGCTTTTCTGCGGCCTGGCGCGAGCTGCCATCCGGGACTACTTGTTCGCAGGCACCAATCCGCAGGCATTCCTCGGCGGGCACTTTGCGCCCGGTCATGATGATTTCCAGCGCACGGCCCTGACCCACCAGACGCGGCAAACGCACCGTGCCGCCGTCAATGAGTGGCACGCCCCAACGACGGCAATAGACGCCGAAGTAGGCGCTCTCCTCCATCACACGCAGATCGCACCACAGCGCGAGTTCGAACCCTCCGGCTACTGCGGGTCCAGCGACGGCCGCAATCACCGGCTTCGACAATTGCATGCGACTCGGACCCATCGGGCCGCGCGGCGCAGTCGATCCGTCAGCAGGAAAATCAAGGTGGCCGAGCGGATTGGTGCGGCCGGCGAGCGTGCTCGCCATTTTCAGATCCCAACCGGCGCAAAACGCACCCCCTTCGCCCCAGAACACGGCGACCGCCGCGTCCGCGTCGGCGTCAAAGGCCGCGAAAGCTGCGACCAGCGCATCGGCGCTAGCCACGTCCATCGCGTTGCGGGCTTCAGGTCGGCTGTGAATGACCGTCGTGACCGGCCCATTCTTTTCGATTCGTACTGTCATCATGCTGTCTCTTGTTTATTCGCCGCGTGCGGCATCTGCGATCTGCGCTTCGAGTTCGGCAATTGCCGCTCGCGCTGCCTCACCGTCCGGAATCGACCGCCCTGAATCACGCCATTCGACCGCCGACTTGAAGCCGTGAACCTGAGCATGGCGGCGGAACCACATGCCTTCGGGGTTGTGCCGGGTGATGCCGTCAAACAACGTCGCGAGGGTCTGACTGGCGTTCAGCCCCATGCGCTCGACGGCTTCGTTGACGATCATTTTCTGCATCATCAGCATGCCGCTTGGGATACTGCTCATGCGCGCAGCCAGCGCGTCGACGGTGGCGTCGAGTTGCGCGGGCGGCACGGCGTCCCCCACCAAACCCCAACGCTCGGCCTTGGCGCCGTCGATCAGATCCCCGGTCAGAGCATGCGCTTGGCCCGCTCCGGCCCGAGCCGGTACGTCCAGTGCGCGGTGGTCGGACAGCCCCATACACGCACTGGCATGTAACCGATGCGCGCGGAGTCTTCCATGACAATCTGATCGCAACACAGCGCGATATCGGAGCCGCCCGCGATGGCGTATTTCTGTACGCGGGCAATCGTTGGTTTGGGCGAACGCCACAAGCTCATGAAGTCGTCGGTGTAGCTGCGCATCAGGCGGTAGTCCGCCATCGGGTCCCACGGTGTGGCTTCCTGCTTGCAGGGATGGTCAGCCTCGGCTTCGGCAAACAGGCCAATGTCATAGCCCGCGCAGAAGGCCGCGCCCGCCCCTTGCAGCACGATCACCCGCGTCTGTTCGTCGGCATTGGCCGCCTCCACCGCGCGACGAATTTCACGCGGGGTAGCGAAGGTGATGGCATTCAGATGTGCCGGGCGATTGAAGGTGATGCGGGCCACGCGTGGGTTGCCCGGGTCACGGGTCACGGTTAGCGTCGTGAATTGATCGTGGGGCACCAGGGGGGTGCCGGCAAACGGATCAGGGCTGGTTATCGCGCCGGTCACGACGGTTTACCCGGTGTGAAAGTGAACATGCCGCGCCACAGCACCGCGAATAATCCGCATATGAGGCCCTTAGATTCCAAAGTCATCATGCCAAACGTAGCCAAGTCATGGTTGAACTCCCTATAACCCGCAAACAGATTCACGGAGTAAGGTTACTCGTCGTTGGCCTCTAATGCTCGCTTTTACGCACACCCCTGGCGTCTTGCGCTGGTGAGCGTGCCGCTAGCGCCAGCTCCGCAGAGAGGGCCGTAGCAGCGCATCTACTCGCGTCAATAAGAAGGCCAGCAACGCAACCAGTGCCAACAGCCAGCGCAGGTCGGTGGTGATCACTTTGGGGATCGCTTGCGCGCTGCTTTCGAGCGCCCGGGAAAGCCCCGACGCGTCCACCAGACGATGATAGGTGAGCCCTGTTTTGTCAGCCAACATCTGCAGATAGGTTTCGCGTAGTGAAGACAAATGCTCTGTGCCAACATTCAACGCAGGTGTGCCTTCGCGCGCGTTATGTTCCGCACGAAAGGTATCCACCTGCAGCACTTCCTCGGCTTTCCACACGCCCTGTTGAACCCCTGTATCATCGAGCTTGGGGATCGGGACTGGCAGATCTCCGCCAACACCCACCAACAAGCCCTTAATCGCCCCTCGCTCCCCAGCAAATTGCGGTGGGACATCCGGGTTGATCGGCGGCGCCTCGTGCCCGTCCGTCAGGAACACGAGCCGGGTCCGGTCCTTGAATGACTTCAACAGCTCGATGCTTTTAAAGAGACCTTTGGCGACTTCGCTGCGCGCTTCCCACGTCATTCGCCAATCGATGCTACTCAACATCGTGGACAATTCACGATAGTTGGCGCAGATCTCCACCGGCGTGATCAGCAAAAAAGCCCGATGCCCAGTGAACAAAGCGAGTCCGATTTCTGTTCCGCATGGCATGTCCGCGAGAGATGTCTGGGCGGTCGCCTTGGCATACTGCAGGCGGGTGAGCGCTGGATTCGCCGGCACGTCCATGACATTCATGCTCTGCGTAATATCAAACACGAACAGGTAACGATAGGTAGGCCGTTTCAGTTGCAGGGT
>CAMATU010000133.1 GCA_945861225.1 Klebsiella pneumoniae | reverse complement strand
TCGGCGCATGAGCTGCAGCGACGATGCCGAAAACGTGGCGGCGCACTGCGACGTGCCGCTATTTCCAGGCAGGCGTAAACGCCTTGTTGCAGTATTTTTATCGGTGGGTTTCATAGCGAAATCCCGACGGGTGCCGCAGGGTGACGGGTCTCCCCTTATCGACGTATACATGTGCGCGCGCGCGTAGACGTCGATATAAGGGAATGCGGCACCATGCGGCACCCGAGCATTCATCCGCGCCGCTCCCAAGGTCCCGCCTGGACGTTTTCAGGCACCCTGAGGCGTAGCCCAACGAACTGGCGAACCCCGTGAGTTCGGTTCCGTCGAAAGCCCGCAGCTTCGAGTCGGTCGCCGAACACGCTTTGCGTTCCCACGTACTCGCCGGCCTTCTCTCCCCACGCTGTCCAGCTCGAAAACAACACCGCGGGCAGTGCCCAATAATTCGCCGATACCTCGCAGCAATCCTCAATCCAAGCCGCGAGACGGTCCTGCGTCTGCAGGTACTCGTCCGTCGCGCTGACTACCGCAGCCGGCGGATTCAACCCACTGCGCTGCCACTCCGCGCAACCGGCAATCGCCCAGCGCATGATTCCGCCAGCTTCGGCGCGCAGCTTCTGCTGCAGATCCGGATCGCGTTCCTCGGGCTTGATAAAAGCAGTGAACGGCACTAAGTGCAGACGGCGCCGCATGGCTTGATCGACGCTTCGCAACTGCGGCCGGTGGTTGCCGGCGATCACGACTTTGAAGCTTGGCGCGTAGGTGAAGAAGTCGCCACGCATGAACCGCGCCGTGATCGGATCTCCGCCGGTCAACACTTTGATCCGCGCCTCATCCCAACGTCGCCCTTGCTCCGTCTCACTGGCTGTCACCAGACGCGCGCCACGCAACGCGGCCAGGTCGGCCGGGTGTCGGTCGCCTTGGCTGGCCGTAAATGCCTCCATGGCTGCGACAGTGCCGTAATCGCCGAGAATCCATGTCAGCAAGTCAAGGAATGTCGATTTGCCGTTGGCGCCGGTCCCGTAGAAAAAAAAGAGCGCGTGTTCGCGCACGCTGCCGGTAAGCGAGTAGCCGGCAATGCGTTGCAGAAACGCCTGCAGCTCGGCGTCGCCGCTCGTTATGCGGATCAGGAATTTGCGCCATGTCGGACACTCCCCATTGATCCCCGCACGACTGATCTTCGTCAGGTATCGCGCTGGGTCGTGTCGAATGATCGCGCCCGTTGCTAAATCGACGATCCCGTCCGGGGTGTTCAACAGGAAATCCCCGGCGTCGAATTCCTCAGGGGTTGCCGCGTGTCGACGATCAGATCTCGCTAGACGTTCAACCGCTGATATGAAAGGCGCTTGCCTCATTACCCTGGCGCGCTTCTCGTCGCCGCCGGCCAGCTCCCGACACAACTTGCGCGCCATGTCCATGGTCACCACGGTGCGATCTGGCGCCCATTGCATGCCGTCCCAGCGCAGCCACCGTGACCAGTCCTGCACCCATCGCAGCCGGTTCGCATGCCGTGCCGAGAATTCGAGCGCGACAGCATCTTCGGTCACTGAATCGTCCGAGTCGATGCTGCTGGCTGGCGGTTCAGCGTTGGTACTGCCGGCTCCGCGCTGCAGTTGTGGACCGTCGACCAACTCGCGCACGTCCTTCCAATGGCGCGCGCCGCAGGTGTCGTGTTGACACTTGAAGCCGAGTGCACCATCTTTCCGCCGGAAGATCGCCGCCTCCCCTTTGCCGTGCTCCGGATTGAATGGGCAGCACGCCAGCAGGAAACGATCTGCGCCACTGTGCGGGCCTTCGGTGTATTCGATCCCGAGTCGAGCGAGAAAATCGTACAGATTGAACTGTTGCTTCTTCGGTGCTGACTTTCGAGGCGTGTCATTCCGTGGCTTCGGATCCTTCTGATCTATTCCGATAAGCCCCTGCAATTGCTCTATCGTCACCAGCGCATCGCGTCCCGGCGCGTTCAGAATCCGTGAGAGACGATGCGGCGCCATCGGCAGGGGATCGCCTTTCGTGGCGACGGTGCCGTAGAGTTTCGTGATTCTGTTCGCGTCGAAGACCGCCCGGTCGACCTTGACCATGTCATTGTCGATCTGCTTTCCGATGGCTTCGAGCACGGCCTTGATCGTCGACGTGGTCGCCTCATCGTTCGGCAGGTCCACCGGATACAATAGGTGCATCCCATTGCCGCTCTCGGCATCCGTCGGCGCGGGCCAGCCTTTCCCATCCAACCATTCGGCGCATCGAATGGCGGACGCCTTGGCCGCCGCGAGTTGCACATCTGTGGCCGCGGTGTCTTTCGGTCGTTCTGGATCTAAATCGATCAACAACCAGCGACGCCGGCGGATGTTCGCGCCCGTCGTGGTGGCCAAGGCGTACTGCTCGATCCGATTCGCATAGCGGCCGAGCAGCTGCGGGTCGACTGTATTGAGCGTCACGTAGACAGGAGCGCCAGTACGGTTGAGTACAGCGGCGTGGTGAGCGAGCTCGGCTCGGTGATCGCCATCAAAATAGCCTGAATCCGTGCGCTTTCCGCGTCCTTTAGGAAAAGCGCGCAGCTCTACGATCTGATCGTCATCGAACAGTGCGGTGATTGCTTCGAGTATCAGCGCCTCATCAGGTGCAGGCTTATTAGTGTTGACGCTCATACGACCACCTCCGGCAGTCGCTGCCCACACGTCGCACACCTTGGCCCCAGAGCCTTACGCCTCGGCCGGCAGCTCGCGCAACGTCGTGTGATGTGGCGTTGCTCATCAGCAAGCGCGATGGGGCCAGTAGTGCATTCGAATGCGTCACCACAGGTCACGCAGTTTGAATTCAGCGTGTATACGTTGGACGCGACACCATCACGGCGGGTGTGCGGCTTCACGTCGATGACGATGTAGGTTTGGTCACGACGGATGAAGGAGGTGCCGGCGTCTGTGATTGCCGCGCGGAATTGATCGACAGTTTCGGTGTGGGTCATGCGGCCACCGCCTTGCGCGCCCTGTAGGACCTCTGCCTGCACGGTGATGAGCAGTATCGGGAGTCGGCGCGCTCGGGCTCGAATGTTTCACCACATTGAGTGCACGTTACGGCTTTGAAATACCTCTCACGTCTCCTTTTTTCTTTCTGTAACGCAATCATCAGCGAGGCGCGGCATTCGTAGCCGCAAACGCAGTGCCGACGAAACAGGCGGTCGTATTGGAGTGCCACATGGCGGCCGCAATGAGCACAGGGCGCCGCGGGTTGATACTGCCGCTTGGGAGCGCACGCCTTGCATAACGGGACAATGGAGTATCGCCCCGTTCCCATGAAGCCTCGGCCCACGTAGATGCGACCACGATAGATGATGTCGCCATCAGCAAATTCGCGATTGCACTTCCAACAGTTCTGCGCATACCTTTCGCAAAGGTACTGCCGGTGTCGCTCCGCCCTCGCCTCTGGAGTGGTTTTGATGCCCACGGCATTCATGACACCATCGATGTGCGCTTCGGCGTCAGTCAGCGCGGCTTCGTCGTTACGGCTAATGCTTTTTAGCACGTGCGAAATAGTATTTATCTGTAACGCGCTCATGCGGCCCCCTCGTAGCGGCGCACTACCGGGCCATGCTGCGCAAATTCAGTCTTGAACCGTTCCGAATTGACCCCGAGGTACACGAACACCGCGCCGTGCGTCGGCGAGTTCTTGCCCGATTGCCCCCAAAATTTCACGCGACCGTGCGCGAAGCACAACGGGTAGTCCCACAACGGCTTGAACCACGCGTTGGTGACTGCATTGCTGTTGAGCAATAGGATCGCTTCGCTAACATTGCCGCGCTGATACTCGGCCAGTGCCTTTCTGACGAATAGCGGCGGCCATTTTCGACCATATGGCGGGTTCATCCATACACGGCCGTTCCAGTCTCGCGACAGACCGTCGTCGTCAATTGAGTAGAAATGGTGCGCCTTCACGACTTCGTTTGCGGACACGCACGATGCAGGGTCCAGATCAATGTCACCCATGACAGCCCGCGCGGAATCGATAAATCGCGGTGGCGTATACCATTCATTCGAGCGTGACGAATGGATCAGCTCATGCGCACTCATGACCGCGCCTCGCGATACCGCGCCAGCGCCAAGTACAAGCGATTGCCGGCGAAGCATTGAAAGCAGAGCGAGTGCCAAGACTGACACGCGAAAAAGTGATCGCCACAAGCAGTGCAAGTGCTGAGTTTGCGAGGCTGCCTGTGGAATTGCAGGACACGCGCGGCGGGTGGCAGCGCTTGATTCGTTTCGCGGCTCGGCGCAAGTTCCGGAACGTCGTTTGTTGCGACTTCGTTCTGAACCTCTTGCGCCGTGCCGGGGTTACTCCCGGCACCCATTAAGCTGCAACCGACAGCGCGGTTGCCCTCCAATACTGAAAAATTTCGGGTCGCCGAGCCATAAGCGCCTTGACCAGTACGCGAAGCTCGTCCCGCGTTGCGCGAGCTATCCTGGCCGCGGCGATGGCTTGAATTTCGTGCCGGGGCCAGCGAGTCGAACGCCCTTGTTTTATTCGCTCCGTTATTTCGCCTGCAGCCTCATTAAGATAAGTTTCGGTTTTTTCTTGCCCGAGAACCTCGTTAACCTCAATAATTGAAATGAGAACGAGGTAGGGAACGTCGATGTTGTCGCTAGTCATTTGCCTCTCCTACGTACTGCACGCCCTTGCGGGTCTTGCCACCGTGTGTGTTCGGCGGTGAGCGTAGAAAAACAAAAAAGTCCGGATACATCACAAGACACAAAGCACCGAAATTTGGTGCTTTGTGTCTTGTTTTGCTTACAGGCGGTTATTCCAGGGCGCGACGTATCGCCTTTTCCAGGGCGGCGTTGCTGAATTCTGCTTCATGGAACATCAGCCGAGCGAACTCGAAGAATGAACCCTTATATTCCTCGGAGGCTGCGTCATGGTAACTCTTAAGGTCCTTGAGTTCCTGTCCAACAAGCCCGCCAAAGACTCGCCCTAAATTCTTGATGTACCAGTTTCTTGGTGATGGGTCGTTTGTGCTTTTTGATATGGCGTCCACTAAGTCTCGGAACTGCTCAGATGACTCTCGAAAGGCCAGATATCCATGGTCTTGAGACTCGAAGATGGCCTTTACGCCCGAGGGTAGATTGATGATAACGTCGAGGGCCTTCGTCACATCGCCGAACTCTCGCTTTAACTTCTGGAGTGCGTTGCGAGTCGAAAGATTCGATGGAGTGTCTAGATCAACAGCAGACGCCCGGTAATTACCAGTTAGTCCATCGATCTCTTCGAGAATTTCGCGGATTGCGAATTGGTCATAATCTCGCTGTACTGCGTATCGCTTAATGATTTCCGAGATTTCCGTGCACTGCTGTTCAGACAGGTGGGAAATGGGAGTCTCGGCAGGAGGGTTTTCAGAGTCATTGGCTGACTTCGATTTCTTCGTCATGTTGCTCCCTTCGCGCCCCTGATAGATCCGCGCCAGGCCGCCAGGGAAGCGGCTATTCGCTCTGCGTGATCAGCGCAAAACTAGGCGCGGGATTCGTTTATGCGGCCGCCACCGCACTGGCGATGACAGCTGCCGGTTGGTCGTTTTCAAACCCGGGCAACCGGCCCAGCACGGTTTCTAAGCCTGTTTGTGCAATGGGATGACCTCGGCACCGTCGCGTAACGACACGAGATAATCGGACCACCATTGCATCATCTTACGACGCTCTGAGAGGTGCTGCGCGCGGTTATAGGCTGCCTTGACCTTGTTCCGTTCGCCGTGCGCGAGCTGACGTTCGATGATCTCGGAAGACCATTGCCCATGTTCATGCAACAGCGTCGAGGCGATCGATCTGAACCCATGGCCGGTCATCTCCTCTTTCGAATATCCGAGGCGGCGCAAGGCAGCGTTGACGGTATTTTCTGACATGCAACGTGTGCGTGTTCGAATCGACGGGAAAACGTACTTAGCGGTCGAGCCCCCCGTCACTTCTTGAAGCTCGAGCAAGATCGACACAGCCTGATGCGAGAGAGGCACGATATGTTCCTCACGCATCTTCATTCGAGCAGCGGGGATGCGCCACGTTGCGCCGGGAATATCAAACTCTGCCCATTCGGCCGCACGCAGCTCGCCAGGACGCACGAACAGCAGCGGGGCAAGCTGCAGGGCGGCGCGCGTCGTCGGCTCTCCCTGAAAGCCCTCGATAGCCCGCAGGAGGGCGCCGACTTCGCTAGGGTTTGTTAGCGCGGCACGGTGCGTCGTCTTGGTGTGCTCAAGCGCATCTTTGAGATCTGCGGCGGGATCACGGTCAGCGCGACCGGTGGCAATCGCGTAGCGGAAGATTTGACCTAGGGCTTGTCGAACTCGTTTGGCAACTTCATGAGCCCCGCGGGCTTCGATTCGACGTAGTACAGGCAACAGAATGGCGGCAGTCAGTGTGTTTATCGGCTTTGCGCCGATGGCAGGGAACACGTCGCGCTCTAAGCGCTCTAGTTTTCGCTTACCAGTCGCCGGCTCCCATTTCCCGGTTCGTTTGAGCAACCATTCTCGCGCAATCACTTCGAAGGAATTCGCGCCCGCTTCTGCGTTTGCCGCCTTCTTGGCTTTTCGATTTGCGCTGGGGTCGATCTCTGCCGCCAGTTGCTTCCGATGCTCATCGCGCTTTTTGCGAGCCTCTTTCAAGGACACGTCGGGATACGTGCCAAGTGAGAGCAGCTTTTCCTTCCTCTGGAATCGGTACTTGAGACGCCACCACCGCCCGCCATTGGGCATCACCAACAGGAACAACCCGCCACCATCGTAGAGCTTCAACGGCTTAACGCCTGGCTTGGTGTTTCGAATCGCCGTGTCGGTAAGCGGCATCGGGGTAACTCTTTGGGGTAATGTGGATCTACCCCTAGAATTACCCCCACTTACCCCCGGTTGTCAACGGATAGTGACGGAGGCTGGCGGAGCGCATACCGCTGTTCTACGCGGTATTTAGCCTGATTTTCGGATGCCACCGGAGGGTGGCGGAGGGTTATATGGTGCCGGGCGGGGGACTCGAACCCCCACATGGTTGCCCATACCAGATTTTGAGTCTGGCGCGTCTACCAATTCCGCCATCCCGGCACGGGAAGGCGCGCAGTATAGTGAAAGCCACCCGCCGGATCGACACCTGCCGTGCGCACGAATCCGTTACAGTCCGCGCATGCGGCGCACCGACTTCCACTATGACCTCCCGCCCGCGCTGATCGCGCAGCGGCCGTTGGCCGTGCGCTCGGCGGCGCGGTTGTTGACTTTGAACGGCAGTACCGGCGCGTTGGCGGACCGCGCGGTACGCGATTTGGTTGACCTCGCAGAGCCCGGCGATCTGCTGGTGATGAACGATACTCGGGTGGTGCCTGCGCGCCTTTATGCGCAGAAAGACACCGGCGGCCGGGCCGAGTTGCTCCTTGAGAGGCTGCTCTCGCCAACCCAGGCATTGGCGCATATTCGCGCCAGTAAATCGCCTAAGCCCGGGGCGCAATTGCACCTTGGCGAGCAGTCCCTGCGGGTGCTCGAAAAATCGCTGCTCGGGCTCTACACCGTGGAAACCGTAGACGGTGCGTCGCTCACCAATCTCCTTGAAACGTGTGGACATGTGCCCCTGCCACCGTACATCACCCGTGCGGACGATGCGGGTGATCGGGAGCGCTATCAAACCGTGTTCGCGCGCCAACCCGGCGCGGTCGCCGCGCCCACTGCCGGCCTCCATTTCGATGCGGCCTTACTGGATGCGCTGACTGCGCGTGGTGTGCACCAAACCTTCGTCACCCTGCATGTCGGCGCCGGTACTTTCCAACCGGTGCGGACGGACGACATCAAGTCGCATCACATGCACGCGGAATGGTTGGCCGTGAGCGCTGAAACCGTTGCGGCGGTCACCGCAGCTCGCCAACGTGGAGGACGCGTGATCGCAGTCGGCACGACCTCAGTGCGTGCCTTGGAAACTGCGGCGGGCAGCGGAATCTTGGCGCCATATACGGGGGACACGCAGTTGTTCATCACGCCGGGCTATCAATTTCGCGTGGTGGATTGTCTGCTCACCAACTTTCATTTGCCCGAATCCACGTTACTTATGCTGGTCGCGACGTTGGGTGGATACGCGTCGGTGATGGCGGCTTATCGCCATGCAGTGGCAGACGGGTACCGCTTTTTCAGCTATGGGGACGCGATGTGGCTGACGGCGGCGCCGACGAGTCGAGTGGGGACCTAAGGACCCTGGTCAAAATTATCTCGTCGACACCGAGGGTGTTCGTGAGTGGTTGCGGCAAGGCGCGTTTCGCGGGCAATAGCGGCGCTATTGCCAAGAAATGCAACGCCGCTGCGGCCGCTCACGAGCAGCCGGATGTAGAGATAATTTTGACCAGGGTCCTAAGCGCAGGTTCCGCGCCAATTCGTTCCTGCTAGACTCTCGCGCCGCGCCTTACGCGCCTTATCAGCGAACCCTTCAGCGCCGTGCAATTCGAACTCCAAGCCACTGATGGCGCTGCACGTGCAGGCCGGTTGACCTTGCCCCGAGGGGTGATCGACACGCCGATCTTCATGCCGGTTGGCACCTATGGCACGGTCAAGGCGATGACCCCGGAGGAGCTGGAATCCGTGGGCGCGCAGATCATCCTCGGCAATACCTACCATCTAATGCTGCGTCCGGGTACGGAAATCATCCAGGCCCACGGTAGCCTGCATGGCTTCATGCATTGGTCAGGACCGATCCTGACCGATTCCGGTGGTTTCCAGGTCTTCAGTCTCGGCAAGCTGCGCAAGGTTGCCGAGACAGGCGTGACCTTTCGCTCACCGATCAATGGCGACAAAGTGTTCCTCTCGCCCGAGCGCTCGCTGCAAGTGCAGCGTGCGCTGGGTGCCGATATCGCCATGATTTTTGACGAATGCACGCCATATCCGGCCACTCTGGCGGAGGCGCGCGAATCAATGGAATTGTCGTTGCGGTGGGCCGCGCGCAGCAAGGCGGCACATGGCGACAACCCAGCAGCCTTGTTCGGCATCGTGCAGGGGGGCGTACATCCCGAGCTGCGCGCGCAATCTGCAGCGGCGCTGGGTGAAATAGGCTTCGATGGCTATGCGATCGGCGGGCTTTCAGTCGGTGAACCGAAAGAAGACCTCTATGAAATGACGGCCTATACCGCGAATTTGTTACCGCACGACCGGCCGCGCTACTTGATGGGGGTCGGTACCCCGGCCGATCTGGTGGCGGCGGTGTGCCGCGGGGTTGACATGTTTGACTGCGTAATGCCCACACGCAACGCCCGTAATGGCTATCTGTTTACATCCAGTGGCATCGTTAAGATCCGTAATCAGCGCCATCGCAGCTCGCTTGCCCCACTCGACCCTGAGTGTGCCTGTGCAACCTGTCAGCATTATTCGCGGGCGTATTTACATCATCTCGATAAGCAGAACGAAATCTTAGGCGCCCGCCTGAATACCCTGCATAACTTGGCGTATTACTTGAAATTGATGCGGGACCTGCGAGCGGCAATCCTGGCCGGGCGCTGTGCCGAATTTGCGCGCGACTTCCTGGCCCGTTGGGGCCGCGAGGAAGAAGGGTGAGTCGGCACGACTGCCTGTGCAATAATACGCGCCGCTTTGTCTAGAGGTATTTATGAACTTTCTGATCAACGATGCCATGGCGCAGACCG
Source organism: Klebsiella pneumoniae (assembly GCA_945861225.1). GTDB lineage: Bacteria > Pseudomonadota > Gammaproteobacteria > CAIKBL01. Next base: position 2,708 of record CAMATU010000133.1, on the reverse strand, counting down.
CCGGCCCTTCTGCACAAGGCGGCCTCATGGGTTTCCTGCCGTTGGCGCTGCTGTTCGTGGCCTTCTACTTTTTTCTGATTCGCCCGCAGATGAAACGCCAGAAGGATCATTCGAAACTGATCCAGGGCCTCCAAAAAGGCGACGAAGTGGTGACCAGTGGGGGTCTCTTAGGCCGGGTAAGCGAAGTCGGCGATGTTTACGTCAAAGTGGAAGTGGCTAAGGGCGTTGAGGTCAAAATCCAACGACCCGCCGTGTCCTCCATCCTTCCTAAAGGCACTCTCAAAGAAATCTAGCCGATTTTCTCGGCTCGCTGGAATTCACGCGCGATGAATCAATATCCCCTGTGGCGTTACCTGCTGGTGTTGGCCGTTCTCGTGCTGGGCGTGCTCTATGCGCTGCCGAATCTGTACGGCCAGGATCCGGCGCTCCAAATCCTGCCGCGCCGCTCGGCGCCCATCGACGATAACGTACAAAAGGCGTTGACTGATGCATTGGCGAAAGCCAAAGTTGATGTAATCGCCAGCGAACACTCCGTGAACCGTATCCTGATCCGGTTTGCGAGCGATGAGGCCCGCACGGCGGGTTTACCGATAGTCAGCGCCGCGCTCGATCCTAAGCAGTATCTGGTTGCCTTAAACCTTGCACCAGCCACTCCGGGCTGGCTGCGGAAGCTTGGCGGCAAACCCATGTTCATGGGGCTCGACTTGCGTGGCGGCGTGCATTTCCTGATGCAGGTGGATACCAACACCGTGCAGAAGCAACTCGAAGATCGGTTTATTTCAGAACTCCGCACCGCCTTTCGCGAAGAGAAGGTTCGGTTTCGGACTGTCACACGCGGGTCTTCCGGCGGCATCAAGGTGACTTTTCTCAATGCGGAAACCAAGACCCGTGGCAGTGAGCTGCTGGCGCGCGACTTCGCTGATCTTGTGCTCAGCGAGAGTGGGGCAGTGAATGAATTTGCAGTACTCCTGCAACCGAAACCGCAGTTTGTCACTGAAACCCGCAAAACGGCAATCAAACAGAATCTGACCACCTTGCGTAATCGCATTAACGAGTTCGGTGTCGCCGAGCCAATCATTCAACAGCAAGGTGATTCTCGGATCGTCGTGCAGTTACCCGGCGTCGAAGACACTGCTGAAGCCAAGAAACTGCTCGGCGCGACTGCGACCTTGGAATTCCGCATGGTCGATGTCGATGGGGATGTTGAAGCGGCGGCCGCCGGGCGTGTGCCAGTCGGTTCGAAACTCTACCAACAACGGAGTGGCGGTCAGATTCTGTTGGAGAAGCGCGTGATGCTGACCGGCGAATCGATCATCAATGGCGATTCAGGCTTGGAACAGCAATCCGGTACGCCAGCGGTGTTCATCACGCTCGATGCCAAAGGCGCACGCCGTTTCAGCCGCGCCACGCGCGAGGAGATTGGCAAGCCCATGGCGGTGGTCTTTATCGAGCAGCAGCAAGGAAAGCCGGTCGAGGAGGTCATCAATGTGGCGACCATTCGTGATGAGCTTTCGAAGCGCTTCCAGATCACCGGGCTCGATTCGCCGGACGAAGCCCGCACTTTAGCGCTGCTGCTGCGCGCGGGTGCGCTGGCAGCACCCATGGAAATAATCGAGGAACGTACGATCGGGCCGAGCCTCGGCCAGGACAATATCGACCGCGGGCTGCGTTCCTGCGTCGCGGGCTTCATCGCCGTTGTGCTCTTCATGCTGTTTTACTACAAGACTTTTGGCCTCATAGCGAATCTGGCCTTGGCGGCAAACGTCGTGCTGCTGGTCGCTTTGCTCTCGATGCTACAGGCCACGCTGACGTTGCCTGGCATTGCGGGGATTCTGCTCACCGTGGGCATGGCAGTTGATGCTAACGTGCTTATCTTCGAGCGTATTCGTGAAGAACTGCGCCTCGGCAAAACGCCCCAGGCGGCAATCTATGCCGGCTATGATCGCGCGTTTGATACCATTCTCGATTCCAATGTCACCACCTTGATCGCGGCCCTGGTGCTGTTCGGATTCGGCTCTGGGCCGGTCAAGGGGTTCGCGATCACGCTTTCGCTCGGCATCGCGACTTCTATGTTTACGGCCATCACGGGGACCCGCGCAATCGTCAATTTGCTGTACGGCAAGCGTCGCGTCCAGAAGCTGTGGGTTTAATTCATGCGCACCAATGAGCTGCAAAAAAGGCACACACGATGACGATGAAACCGCGTACCAACTTCGATTTCATGCGCTGGCGGCTGGCGGGGTTAATTCTTTCGACGGCGATTAATCTGGCCGCGATCGTGTCGCTGTTCGTGCAAGGCCTGAATCTAAGTATCGAATTTACCGGCGGCACCGTGGTAGAACTGGTTTATTCGCAGCCCGCCGATTTGAATCACATTCGCGAGACCTTGAAGAGTTCTGAGTTTGGTGGCGGCATCGTGCAGAATTTCGGCGGCGTGAACAATGTGCTGCTGCGCCTGCCGCCGACCGAGAACGTCGCCGGCTCCGAGGCGGCCGGCGCCGATCTCGGCTTGCGCCTGGGTAAATTGTTGCCGGAGGCCAAAATCCAGCGCGTTGAGTTTGTTGGGCCCCAAGTGGGCGATGAGCTGGCTGAAGATGCGGTGATCGCCTCCCTGGTCGCGATGGGCGGAATTCTGCTCTATGTGATGCTGCGGTTTACGTTCAAGTTTGCGGTCGGCGCTATCGTGGCGACGACTCACGACATCATGG
>CAMATU010000132.1 GCA_945861225.1 Klebsiella pneumoniae | reverse complement strand
ATTGAGTTTGGTATCCGTCTCATCCAAGGCGTTCTGATACTCAGCACCTGGATCACGGGGGATCGCGACTGTCTTATCGATCACCGCGTCCGCTGCGCGACGCAACTCTTCGGGATCCAGTGCCAAGGTATCGAGTTCACCCAACTCATTGATATCGTCCAGACCGAAATCAAGATCGATTCCATCTGGACCATCAGATTCCAGCGCCAGATCAAGAATGCTGTCGTCATCCAGATCATCACCGAGATCCAGACCCGCGATTGACGCTTCCATCGAGCGCGTCAAATCCTCCAACGATTCATTTGCTGCGTCGACCGGCCGCATCCCGCTCCGCGCCGTGCTGGATTTCGGCAGTTCAAGCGTGTCGTCGATGGAAAGACTTTCGAAATCTGTCGTGTCCTGCAGGGCAAGGTCGAATTCCACTTCCGAAGCCGGCGATGACTGCGGGCTTGCAGGTTCCGCAAGATTGAAATCTAACGGCATGCCGTCGTCTAGCGAGAGGTCAATATCCGTCTCACTTGCCGCGTCACTTACAGCGGGTTCAATATCCGAATCGAGCGTAAGGTCAAAGTCTTCCGCGCCAGCGGCGCCCGCTTCGACTGATGCTGGCTGCAGCTCACCACTGAGGCCTTCGATATCGAAATCGAGATTCATCTCATCAAAATCAGGAGTCGGTTCGGCGCCAGTTGGCGCGCCGCCTGCGGGCGCGACGGTATCGCTGATATCAAACGCCTGACTCATGTCATCAGCGACGGCGTTGATGGTGGCCGCCTCTGCGCGATCCGCCTGGCCGGGTCGCGGCGAGGTTACATCGAGCAGCAAGTCGAGAGAGTCCAGCGCGACCTGAGTCGTTTTTGTGACATCCAGCAGGTCGAGACTTTCCGCCGTAGTGGTTGCCTCGAGTGAGACTTCTCCGGAGATATCGAACACCTCATTCGCCGCAGCACCGCCCGTGGCGGCTAGCTCCCCGGTGAGGTCAAAAATCTGATCAAGATCTGCCTCATCCGTGGTCGCGGTCAGATCGATCATCTCGCCGGCCGCGCCTGGCGCGCCGGTTGGCGCGGGCAGCGTGTCGGCAGCAACGCCTTCGCTGAGGTCAAAATCTAAGGTGGAAGTTCCCGCGTAGTCGTTGGTCAGGCCAACCTGCGTTGAGGACAACAAGTTGTCACCACCCGGCGGTAGCGACATCGTCGCGCCGCCCGCGGTGTCACCCGTGATGTCGACAAAGGCACTGGTGGCGCCAGCAGCCGCCGCCATCTCGGCCTGGCCACCCGGCGCGAACAGCGCTCGCTCTGGTGACATTTCATTCCACATGGCGAGCGCGCTTTCCCACAACGGGTCCGCGTCACCTACCGCCGCGTGGAGCGTCCGCGCAGCTTCTTCATAGGCTGGTTTGTTATTGGCTGAGTAAAATATCTCGAGCAATCGAAGCTTGTATTTGTGCTCGTACGGATATTTAGCGATGACCTTGGTGACCAGTTCTTCTGCTTGATCGAAGCGCTCGTAGGCCAGGTAAACGTTGACCTCTTCCAGCGGATCTTTTTCATCAGGCGCGGCGACCAGTTGTTCAGCCGGTGCTTCCATCGTGCGCAGGAACTGTTCGGTATCCGGCTTGGGGGCTTCAAACGCGGTTAAATCTTCGCGCGTGGAAAGCATGGCGTCTGGCGTCAATACGGGTTGCACGCTACTGGTGGCGCTGGCGATGGCCGCCGTGGCGGCATCTTTGGTGGATACGATCGCATTACCGCGGCGTCCTGCGAGCGCTTTTGAGATCCCGACTAACAACAACAAAGCCAAAGTGGCCGCGATCCCCAACACAGTTAGCGCACCACCAGGAACCACCGCCCGTAATTGCGCCGGCACTAGGTTGTTCATTGACGCCTGCCAGCCGCTGGCCTCAGCAGGCATCGGCGCTTCAGCTACAGGCGGTGGCGAGGGCTCTTCAGCAGGTGCCGCCACTTCTGGTGTGGCGGCCGCGGTAGTTTCAGTGCCAGCACTCGGCTCGGCGATTGGCTCAACCGGGGCCGGCGATTTGGCATCTTCGACGGTGGTGGGTGGTACTTCATTGGGCTGCGCTTGTGTGTCGCCCAGGCGTGCTTGCAGCGCCGCCAGCTCTTCGTCTTTGATCTTCACCTGCCGTTGCAGCAGATCGATTATCTGATCGGCTTCCGAAAGCTTGGCTTGGAGATCCGTGTTCTCCTGGGCTTTCGCGTCTATATCTTCTTTCGCCAGAGACTCATCGAGACTGCCGCCCGCTTCGCCACCCGGCGTCTTCGCGGCTTCGCCATCCTCAGGCGCTGCCAATTCCAAGCGCGCGGCGTCGGCGGGCGTCGGAGCAGCTTCCGTGTTCTCAGGAGGCGTGGCTTCTGGCGGAGAGATAAGGTCGTCAGGTGCGCTACTCGGCGTCTCTGCAGCCACTACACCCTGGCGATATTCCTGCCAAAGCTGGTGTTGTCGCTGAATTTCCTCGACTGCGTCGCCCTGCGCCAATTGCGCCATTTCCGCGCGCGTCGGCAGCCGCAGGATTGCCCCCCGCCGCAACTGATTGACATTCTGTTGGATGAACGCGTCCGGGTTCGCGCGCAACAGCGCGAGCATCATTTGTTGCACGCTCACCGTGCGGTCGGGGCGATGGACGAGCGCGAGGCCCCAGGCGGTATCGTTGGCCTGGACCGGACCAATTGCGCCGTCGGTGACAGGCTTGCTAGCCGGTACCTCCGCCTTCGAGGCGGCATTGTTCGGCGTGCTTGGGGCCACTGCCGGTGCCACAGGTGCGGGCGCATTGACACGCGCAACTGACGGAGCCGGGCTACTGTTGGCTGGCCGCCGATTACGATCGTACAACGGCGGATCCAGTAGCACCGTATATTCGCGCACCAACCGCCCCTTGGCCCAATCGAGCTCCAACAGGAAGTTCAAGAAGGGTTCACGCACCGGGTCTTTGGTCGTGACACGAACATAATCCGCCCCGGCGTCAGCAGAGACGACTTCAAAACGGAGGTTTAAAAGCACTGCGTCGCGCGCGACGCCAGCGCGGTCGAACTGAGCCGAATCGGCAAGCTTGACCGTCAGGGCATCAAAATCTTGGGCTGCGGCACCCACAATCTCGATGTGCGCGTCGAACGGCTCATTCAGTGCCGAACTGGTCTTTAGCGTTCCTAGGCCAAGTCCAAAGGCTATCGGACTCAACAGGGCCGTTAGGGCAACGGCGACGGCTCTCTTCCGTAGCATGCTGCGCTTCCTTAATCGAGCGTGGCTTTGTGGATTCGCCCGCAAGTGTGCAGAGGGACCGCCCAGTCTGTGCCTAAGCTGGCTGACGGGTGCCCTCGCAACCTACGAACACACTTTATAATTCATAGTTAACTATAGCTTACAAATAGCTTTTTACCAACATTTCCGCGATTTGCACACTGTTCAGTGCCGCTCCTTTGCGGACGTTGTCTGCGACCACCCACAGATTAAGGCCCAATGGGTGCGAAATGTCTTCGCGAATCCTGCCCACGAACACCGCGTCGGCGTGTGCCGCCTCGGTCACGGCGGTCGGATAGCCGCCATCCTTGTGCTCATCAAGCACCTTGACCCCAGGCGCATTCCGCAACAACTCACGTGCCTGTAGCGCGCTAATTTTGGCGCGGGTCTCGATGTGTATCGCTTCGGAATGTCCAAAGAACACCGGCACCCTCACTGCTGTGGGATTCACGAGGATTGTCGCATCGCCCATGATTTTGCGGGTCTCCCACACCATCTTCATCTCTTCCTTGGTATACCCATTGTCCTGAAACACATCGATTTGCGGTAGACAGTTAAAAGCGATTTGTTTGGGGTAGACCTTGCTCGCAATCGGTTGCGCGTTCAACAGCGCCGCAGTCTGCCCCGCGAGTTCCTCAATCGCCTCTTTGCCGGTCCCCGACACTGCCTGATAGGTACATACGTTTATGCGCGCGATCCCTACCGCGTCATAAATTGGCTTTAAGGCGACCAGCATTTGGATAGTCGAACAGTTGGGATTGGCAATGATCCCGTGGTTACGATAGCGCGCGATATCCTGCGGATTCACCTCCGGCACCACCAGCGGGATGTCATCCTCGTAACGAAACTGAGAGGTATTGTCGATTACGACACAACCCGCTGCGGCCGCCTTCGGCGCATAAATTTTGGACACTGCAGCGCCTGGTGAAAACAAGCCGATCTGCACTTTGCTGAAATCGAAAGTGGCGAGTTCCTCGACGCGCAAATGCGTGCCACCGAACGGAATTCGCGTGCCGGCGGAACGTTCGCTCGCAAGCGCGTAAACAGTCCCGACCGGGAAGTGACGTTCGGCCAAAATTGACAACATCGCGTCGCCCACTGCGCCGGTCGCACCCACCACTGCCACATCAAATTTCTTACTCATACGGTTGGCCTGAGAAGGTAGTTCTAAAATCAGCGCAAAGCTTCGACCACTTTGCGCCCCATTTCGCGGGTTCCGATAACCTGCGTTCCTGAGCCTTGGATGTCAGCCGTACGGTAACCTCCGGCCAGCACCGCTGCGACCGCGTTTTCAATGCGGATCGCCTGCTCCGGTTCGTCCAGCGAATAGCGCATCATCATCGCCAGTGACAGGATCGTCGCGAGTGGATTAGCGAGATCGCGACCCGCAATGTCCGGCGCTGAACCATGGATGGGCTCGTACATGCCTTGCTTGGATGCATTCAATGAGGCCGACGGCAACATACCGATGGAGCCCGTGAGCATCGAGGCGAGATCGGAGAGGATGTCGCCAAACATATTGGTGGTGACCAAGACATCGAACTGCTTCGGTGCACGCACCAACTGCATCGCAGCGTTATCCACATACATATGCGACAGGCTGACTTCGGGATACTCGCGGCCGACGTCGGTCACGATCTCACGCCAGAATTCGGTCGCCTCCAGCACATTGGCCTTATCAACCGAACAAACCTTACGCGCACGTAGCGCCGCGATACGAAACGCCGCGTGCGCGATCCGCCGGATCTCTGGCTCGGTGTAGACCAAGGTATTGAAACCGTAGCGCTCTCCCGCCGGGTTAATCCCAAGCCCACGCGGTTGTCCGAAATAAATGCCGCCGGTGAGTTCACGCACGATCATCAAATCGAGGCCGGAAACCACTTCAGACTTTAGAGTTGAAGCAGTGGCTAACGCCGGATACAGCACTGCCGGCCGCAGGTTACAGAAAAGATCGAGACTCGCGCGCAGCCGTAACAAGCCACGCTCAGGGCGTCGCTCACGCTCGATCTTGTCCCACTGCGGGCCGCCAACGGCACCCAGCAAAATCGCCGTGGATGCCCGCGCCAGGCGCAGGGTGTCCTCTGGTAGTGGATCGCCGGTGGCATCGATGCCTGCGCCCCCCATCAACGCGGATTCAAGTTCTGCACCTAATCCGAAGCGCGTACGCAACGCCTGCAGTACAGCGCTCGCCGCGCCAACGATTTCCGGACCGATACCATCACCGGCGAGGAGCAGAATTTTGTGGGTCATCGCAGAGTGTCCGGTGCCGAAAAAAAAGGGCGCAAAGAATACCGTAATCAATTCTGGGGCGATACCGATGGCGCCCCGCACACGTTTCCCTATACTAGCCAGCGCCGTTAACCACCGCCTGCGCGCCATGAATCCCGGTTTCCACCATCTCGAACCCTATCCGTTTGAACGCTTGGCGACCTTGCGCCGCGACCTCCGCGTGAACGACGCGTTGGTTCCGATTAATCTCTCGATCGGCGAGCCGCAGCACCCCACGCCACGCCTGATTCATGCAGCGTTAGAGCGTGCGCTGGCGACGACGGCGAAGTACCCCGCGACCAAGGGCACCGACGAACTGCGCGCGACCATTGCGCGTTGGCTTGGCGCGCGCTTTGCGCTGCCTGCCGGTGCGCTTGATCCAGATCGCATGGTGCTGCCGGTAAACGGTACTCGCGAGGCGCTGTTTGCGATCGCGCAGGCGCTCGTCCCGCGCAGCACCACGCGCAACCTGGTTTTCATGCCCAATCCGTTCTATCAGATTTATGAGGGCGCGACGTTTTTAGCGGGCGCGGAACCCTATTTCATGAGCTGCCCGGCGAGCCAGGGCTTTCTGCCAGATATTGCGGCGTTGCCGCCTGCGATGCTGGAGCGCTGCGTACTCATGTATCTATGCTCGCCTTCCAATCCGGCCGGCACGATACTCTCGAGTGGCGATTTGATTGCATTGCTCGAGTTGGCGGATCGCCACGATTTCGTGATCGTCGCCGACGAATGTTACTCAGAAATCTATTTCGACGAGGCCGCGCCACCCACTGGCTTGCTGGCCGCAGCGTGGCGCAGTGGTCGCACCGAATTCCAGCGCTGCCTGGTCATGCACAGCTTATCCAAGCGCTCGAACGCGCCGGGACTACGCTCGGGATTCGTCGCCGGTGACCCGCGCTTGCTCGAGACGTTTCTGCGTTATCGCACCTATCACGGCTCGGCCATGCCGTTGCACGTTCAAGCCGCCAGCGTCGCGGCCTGGAACGATGAAACACATGTGCGGGAGAATCGCGCGCTTTATCGCGAGAAATTTCGCGCGGTCAGCGCGATTCTTGGCGACTGTCTTCAGATTACTATTCCGCCCGGTGGATTTTATTTGTGGCCAGAATTTCCCCTCGATGATTTGGAAATGTGTCGCCGCCTGATCGCTGAAGCCAACGTGACCACCTTGCCAGGGCAATTTCTCGCGCGCACGGTCGCTGGTCACAACCCCGGTTATAAACGTCTGCGAATTGCCTTGGTTGCAGATCAGGCGAGTTGCGTAGCAGCCGCGGCGCGCATTCGCGATGTGGTCACTAAACTTTGAACGGAGTCCTCATGCAAGCGCTTGCCAAGATTATCGATGAAGCTTTCGAACGCCGCGCGGAACTCACACCCGCCAGCCCCGCTCCCGCCGAACGCGCGGCGGTTGAGGAAACGCTGAGTCAGCTGGAGTCTGGTGCGCTGCGGGTGGCCGAAAAGCGCGTCGATAGCTGGCACGTCAACGAGTGGGTGAAGAAAGCGGTGTTGCTGTCCTTCCGGCTTAACGACAACCAAGTCATCGACCACGGCTACACCCGTTACTTCGATAAAGTCGCGTCGAAATTTGCCTACACCTCGGAGGCCGAATTTCGCCGGATGGGGGTGCGCGTAGTCCCCCCCGCGACTGTCCGGCGTGGCGCGTACATCGCAAGCGGCGTGGTCTTAATGCCGAGTTTCGTCAACATCGGTGGCTATGTCGACTCGGGAACCATGGTGGATACCTGGGCGACTGTCGGTTCCTGCGCCCAGATCGGCAAGAACGTACATCTTTCAGGCGGCGTCGGCATCGGCGGCGTGTTAGAGCCTCTGCAAGCCTCACCCACCATTATCGAAGACGATTGTTTCATCGGCGCCCGCTCTGAAATTGTCGAAGGTGTAATCGTCGGCGCGGGGTCCGTGATCTCGATGGGGGTCTATATCGGGCAAAGCACGAAGATTTATGATCGCGCGACAGGCGAGGTCTCTTATGGTTACGTGCCACCGGGTTCAGTCGTGGTGTCCGGCAATCTGCCGGCCGCTGATGGCACGCATAGCCTCTATTGCGCGGTAATTGTGAAGAAGGTAGATGCCAAGACCCGTGCGAAAGTCAGTCTCAACGAATTGCTGCGGAATATTTGAGGCCGCCGTCAGCGCACGCTGACGGCCTTATGAGAGACTTAGGCCGCGCAGGATTGGGAGCTCTGCGTCCCGACTGCGTCGCTCACTGCACGTGCGAGCGTATTGACGACCTCTTCCACCAAGCGCCGATCATTGCCTTCAGCCATCACGCGCACCACAGGTTCAGTGCCCGAAGGACGCAACAGCACACGGCCGCGACTACCCAGTTTTCGCTCGGCATCTTGCACCGCCTGTTTGACGGCTGGATTCTTCAGCACGTCCTGCTTGCTGGGTAGCCGAACATTGACCAGGATCTGCGGCAATTTCGTCATCCCGCTCTTCAGGACCGCCAGGGTTTGATCGGAGCGCACCATCGCCTCCAATACTTGCAACGCGGAGATGATGCCATCGCCGGTGGTAGTGAGATCCAGACAAATGATATGTCCCGACGATTCACCGCCAACGGTCCAACCATGGCTATTCAGGATCTCCATGATGTAGCGATCGCCCACTTTTGCACGCTTCAATTCAAGTCCCAAGGTGCGTAGCGCGAGTTCCAACCCAAGATTACTCATCTGTGTGCCCACCACGGCCCCGCGTAAGCGGCCAAGCTGCTGGCGATGGCGCGCGATAATGAAGGTCAGTTCATCACCGTCCACAACTTCGCCCTGGGCATCCACCATGATGAGCCGATCACCATCGCCATCGAGTGCGATCCCGACATCTGCGCGTTCTTCCAGCACCCGCTTCTGGAGCGCTTCGGGCGCGGTCGCGCCAACCTCGGCATTGATATTGAAACCATCGGGCTTGTTGCCGATCACGGTGACTGTTGCGCCCAGTTCCTCCAGCACAGCCGGAGCGACGTGATAGGTCGCACCATGCGCGCAATCCAGGACCACCTTGAGTCCTCTGAGATCGGCCTCATAACTCAACGTGCTTTTACAAAATTCGATGTAGCGACCGGCTGCATCGGTCACTCGGTGGGCCTTACCCAACTCGCGGGAGGTTACGGTGGCAAAGGGCTTCTCGAGTTCCGCTTCGATTTCCGCTTCCACTGTGTCTGGCAATTTCTGCCCGGCGGCGGAAAAAAACTTGATGCCGTTATCTTCGAATCCATTATGCGAAGCACTGATGACGATACCCGCCTGCGCGTGGAAAGTACGCGTGAGGTAGGCGATGCCTGGGGTGGGCATGGGCCCCAGCAGGTGGATATCCACGCCGGCCGCCGAGAGCCCGGCTTCCAGCGCTGACTCAAACATGTAACCGGAGACACGCGTGTCTTTGCCAATCAGGACTTTGGGTTTTGCGGTGGCCCCGCGCGCCAGCACGCGGCCGGCGGCCCACCCGAGTTTCATCACGAAGTCTGGCGTTATTGGTGCTTCGCCGACTTTTCCGCGGATTCCGTCAGTTCCAAAATACGTGCGACTGGACTTTCCCATACGAGTTCCTTGTGCCTTGCGCCATAAGCTGCGCGGAGGCACGCAGCTTAGGTTGAATGCGTGGCCAAAAAACGTGTGCCGGTTGGCACGCCGAGAATTATCTCAAAGCGCGCTATGCAATTATCGGCATCGAATTACCACCACTTGAAGCTAGCTGCCTCGTTTAGCTCTGACTGGCAGCGGGGCCACCAATAGTTCCATCAACGGTCACTGGGTTAGGGACATTGGGCGGCGTGTTGGATGCGCCACCCCGATCTTCGTCGTCCCAGTCCTGCGGCGCACGCGCCGGTCGCCCTTCCATAATGTCGGAGATCTGATCACTGTCGAGGGTTTCGAATTTGATCAGCGCCTCGGCCATTAAGTGCAACTTGCCCAAATTAGTTTCGAGGATTCCGCGTGCTCGCGCGTAATTGCGATCGACAATCTTACGTATCTCCTCATCGATGACATGCGCCGTGCTGTCCGACACCATCTTGTGCTGAGTGATGGAATGGCCAAGGAACACCTCGCCTTCGTCATCGCTGTAGGTCATCGGACCCAGGCGATCAGAAAGCCCCCAGCGGGTCACCATGTTGCGCGCGATGTCGGTCACGCGCTCGATGTCGTTCGATGCACCAGTGGTCACCGAATCTGGCCCGAATACGATTTCCTCGGCAAGGCGGCCGCCGAACAAGCTGGCGATTGAGCTCTCCAGACGTTCCTTGGTATAGCTGAGGCGATCTTCTTCCGGCAGAAACATCGTCACACCTAGCGCGCGACCGCGCGGGATGATAGTGACTTTATAGACCGGATCGTGCGACGGCATGCTGCGCCCGACAATGGCGTGGCCAGCCTCGTGATAGGCGGTGAGTTTCTTTTCGTTTTCGCTCATCACCATCGAACGGCGCTCGGCGCCCATCATGATTTTGTCCTTGGCTCGCTCGAATTCGTCCATGCCGACCAGCCGCTTGTTCCCGCGCGCGGCAAAGAGCGCCGCTTCATTTACCAGGTTCGCGAGATCGGCGCCGGAGAATCCTGGCGTTCCGCGGGCCAAAATGTTCGGCTTGACGTCGTCACCAATGGGCACTTTGCGCATATGGACTTTCAGGATCTGCTCCCGTCCACGCACATCAGGCAATGGCACCACCACCTGACGGTCGAAGCGACCCGGGCGCAACAGGGCAGGATCCAGCACATCAGGTCGGTTGGTTGCGGCGATTACAATCACGCCTTCATTACCCTCGAAGCCGTCCATCTCCACCAACAGCTGATTCAGGGTCTGTTCGCGCTCATCATGGCCGCCGCCTAATCCCGCGCCACGGTGCCGCCCGACTGCATCAATTTCGTCGATAAAAATAATGCACGGCGCATGCTTCTTGGCCTGCTCGAACATGTCGCGCACCCGGGAAGCACCCACCCCGACAAACATTTCGACAAAATCTGAGCCGGAAATCGTGAAAAACGGCACTTTGGCTTCGCCGGCGATCGCTTTCGCCAGCAGGGTTTTGCCGGTTCCAGGTGAGCCAACCATCAACACGCCGCGCGGGATCTTGCCGCCCAGTTTCTGGTATTTGGCGGGGTCGCGCAGGAAATCGACCAGCTCTTTCACTTCTTCTTTCGCCTCTTCCACCCCGGCGACGTCGTTAAACGTGATGCGCACCTGATCTTCGCTCAGCATGCGTGCGCGACTCTTGCCGAAGGACAGTGCGCCGCGCCCGTTGCCACCGCCCTGCATCTGGCGCATCAGGTAGATCCACACCGCGATCAACAGCAGGAACGGAAACCAGGAAATGAAAATTTGCATCAGGATGCCCTGCCGATCGGGTGGCTGGGCCTGCACGCGGACATGACTATCGAGCAGCAAACCGATCAGCGCGCCGTTGTCGGATTCGGGACTGTAGGTAAATTGCTTCGACCCGTCCTGCAATTCAATTTCAACGGTCGGACCATCCAAGGTGGCTTTCGCGACCTGTCCACTTTTAACCGATGAGATGAAATCAGAATAATCGAGGGGCCGCGCGACACCACGGCGCGGTGCGAAATTCTGGAATACCAGCATGAGTACGAGGGCGATGACGGCCCACAGCGCCAGGTTTCTTGCCATTGTCTCCACTTCCTCTCATTACCGGCACGGCACCGGTTTAGGGTATGCCTGGCGCATCGAAGCGCGACGAACTATAGCCGAAATCCGCTCGCGACCAGGTAAAACTCACGTGATTGGCTGCGCGAGGCGGCCGGCTTGCGCCGGCTAAGCGTCGTAAATTGCGCGCGCGCTTCGCGGATGAACTGCTCAGTATCGTTATGCTGGAAGAGCTTAATCAACATAGACCCTCCCGTGCGCAATAAGTTTTGTGAAACCTGTAGCGCAAGCTCTGCCAAACTCACTGAGCGCGCTTCATCGACTGATCGGATGCCGGTTAGATTGGGGGCCATATCCGATAAAACAAGGTCTACTTGGCGTCCCTCCAGGGCGTTTTGAATCTCGCTCAGCACGTCGTCTTCAGTTGCATCACCCAAGATAAAGCGCACGCCGGCAAGTTCGGCCATAGGCAGCATATCGACCGCCACCACCTTTCCCGCAGGGCCCACCATGGGCGCCACGAGCTGACTCCAGCCGCCGGGACTCGACCCCAAATCCAGCACCACATGACCGCTGCGGCACAGTCGATCGCGGGCCAGAATTTCCTGCAGCTTGAAGGCTGCACGTGAGCGCAGGCCCGCTTTCTCGCGCAGTTTAACGAAGGGATCGCTCGCCTGGGTCTGGAACCAGCGGTGACTGGACGAGCGCTTTGACATGTACGCTGGTGTGAAAAAGACTTAGACGTACTTGACCGCGAGTACCTCGTACTCCGCTACACCACTCGGAATCTGCACGGCAACTTCATCCCCGGCCTGCTTACCGATCAGGCCACGCGCAACCGGGGAATTGATTGAAACCAGCCCCGCTTTGATGTCCGCCTCGTCTTCACCGACGATTCGATAGGTAACTTCCTCGTCGGTACTGAGATTCAGCAGCTGCACAGTCGCGCCAAACACCACGCGCCCATTGGCGTTGACCTTCGTGACATCAATGATCTCGGCATTGGAGAGTTTGCCTTCGATATCGAGAATCCTGCCCTCTGCAAAGCTTTGCTGTTCGCGCGCCGCGTGATACTCGGCATTCTCTTTCAGGTCACCCAGTGCGCGGGCTTCCGCAATCGCGGTGGTAATACGTGGGCGATCAACGAATTTGAGTCGATGCAATTCTTCGCGCAGACGTTGCGCGCCCAGCTCGGTCATTGGCGACTTGTTCATAGCACAAACT
>CAMATU010000131.1 GCA_945861225.1 Klebsiella pneumoniae | reverse complement strand
TGCGCAAGCTCAACACGGCCGTCAAACGCGCTATCAATTACTTGGCCAACAATGCGCAACGCGCACATCCCAAGCGAGACGCAATATCCGGACGCCTTAAACTCGGGCTCCAATATGTCTTCGGCACGCCTTAAGAACTAACCTATGAGCTGCTCTTAAGAACGGTGACCTGGGCCGCGGTGCGCCACGCTCGCCGTCGTTGCGAGCGCACGCGGAGCAGTGCAGCCGAATAAGTGCGCTCCTTTACCTGGATTGCCCGGTCGCCTGGGGCCCCCCTCGCAACGACGGGTTGTGCAAATCCCGGTCGGCCCTTTGCATCCTCAGTTCGCACTGACCCTCGCCGAGGTTGACAACTCACAGCTGCCGTTGGATGGTCACGCGTGATCCCAGCGAGACCGCAAATCTTGTGAACACCGAAAATCCCGGCTCAGCCCCAACCACCGATCCGGGCCACCTCGACAGGCGCTACATCAGCCGCCTCACGCGCGACACCCTCGCCCTGATTCTGGCCGGGGGCCGCGGTGATCGCCTGCTGGATTTGACCAAGTGGCGGGCGAAGCCCGCCGTGCCTTTTGGCGGCAAGTTCCGCATCATCGATTTTCCACTTTCGAAC
Organism: Klebsiella pneumoniae; assembly: GCA_945861225.1. Lineage (GTDB taxonomy): Bacteria > Pseudomonadota > Gammaproteobacteria > CAIKBL01. Next base: position 11,861 of record CAMATU010000131.1, on the reverse strand, counting down.
TGCCTCAATTACGGTGTGCGCCGAATCGGTGTGCTCACCCAGTACAAGGCGCACTCCCTGTTACGGCATCTCTATCGAGGCTGGGGCTTCATGCGCAGCGAGTTGGGTGAGTTTGTGGAGATTCTGCCGGCGTCCCAACGTATCGATAATGAATGGTATGCCGGCACAGCCGATGCCGTGTTCCAGAATCTGGATATTCTGCGTGCCCACGATCCGGATTTTGTGCTGATCCTCGCCGGCGATCATGTTTACAAGATGGATTACGGCCAGATGTTGGCGTTTCACCACGAACAACGCGCAGATCTGACGATTGGCTGTATTGAAGTGCCGCGGGCGGAAGCGTCCGCCTTTGGCGTCATGAGTGTGGATGATGCGCAGCGTGTTTTAGCGTTCAACGAAAAGCCGGCGGTCCCTCATGCACTGCCGGGGCGTCCGGATGTTGCACTCGCCTCGATGGGTATTTATGTGTTCAACACGCAGTTTCTGTTCGAGCAGCTCATCAAGGATCGCGACACGCCACGCTCTACGCATGATTTCGGCAAAGACATCATTCCAGGAGTCATTGGCAAATACCGGGTCGTCGCATTTCCCTTTCGGGACACCCAAGGCGAGGCCTATTGGCGCGATGTCGGCACAGTGGACGCCTATTATCAGGCGAATATGGAATTGCTTGGCGTCACCCCTCAACTCAATCTCTATGATCGCGAATGGCCGATCTGGACGCACCAGGAACAACTGCCGCCGGCCAAGTTTGTCTTCAATGATGATGGTCGGCGGGGTTTTGCGGTGGACTCGATGGTTTCTGGCGGCTGCATTGTGGCGGGCGCAGAAGTCGCCAACTCACTGCTGTTTTCCAATTGCCACCTCGAGATCGGCAGTCGAATCAGTCGCTGCGTGGTGTTGCAGGATGCGCGGATCGGTAGCGGTTGTCAGATAGAACGCGCGATCATCGATCGCGGTTGCATCATTCCGCCCAATACCGTGATTGGCCACGATCTCGCGCGTGATCGCACGCGCTATACCGTCAGTCCCCAGGGTGTGGTGCTGGTGACGCCGGAGAGTCTTGGTCATCCGCGGCATACAGTGCGGTGATTTCACTAACCCCGTCATCCCGGAAAGTGCGTAGCGCTAAATAGACGTCATCCCGGAATTTGCAGTCAAAGCCGAAGCCCGTCACAGCCGAAGCCCCGGCGAAAGCTGGGGGAAAGCTGGGCAAATATCCGGGGCGGGATCCATCTTCTCCTTGAAGCGACCATGGATCCCGGGTCTGCGCGGCAAACGCCGCTTCGCCCGGGATGACGGCCCTACAGGTTTGTAACGACTTGCACTTTTTGATCCCATGGCGGCGTGGATTACTTAGTCGTACTGATTTACAGCCACACCATCCGACCCATCTCAAAACGCTGCGGAAGATTCTCGTGCGCCGGATAAGCGCGAATGCGCAAGGTCACGAGTCCGGCGGCTAGCGGCGTAATCAGCGTGCTGAAAATCGTCTCTCCGTCCTGTCCAGGTCCAGAGGTCTCAAGTTGATGTTCTTCCATGACGGTGAACTCCCCGGAATGTTGGATGCTGCCAAGCTGTGCTTCAACACAAAGATCCGCCGCCACCAGCCCACGGAGCTGCATCGCAATCGCTAACTTGAAGCCCGACCCCGCAGTGAGTGCGCCAGGCGGCCCTTCCGTGAGGCGCATCGAGACCTGCGGCCAGCTGGCAAGAATGCGCTGCTTCCAAGCGGCGAGCGTCCGCGCCGCTTGACCTTCGTGTTCGCCGAGGCGGCGCGCCAGGCGCGCGGCTGGCGCATAAAATCGTTCGGTATATTCAATGACCTGACGTTCGGCATTAAAGCGCGGTAATACTGTGCGTTGCGAAGCTTTGGCGAGCTTGATCCACGATTCGGAATAACCGCGGCCATTGCGCGCGAAATAACTGGGCTTCGCTTCTTCGAACAACACCCGCAGGATTTCAGTCGCCTCCAGCCGATCGCGATCAGCCGGATGGATATTTTTGTCGTGCGGGACGATGCCGTAGCCGTTGTCGCCGGTGAAACCTTCGGCCCACCAACCGTCGAGAATCGACAAATGCACCGCGCCGTTGATGGCCGCCTTCATGCCGGAGGTGCCGCTCGCTTCCAACGGATATTCGGGGGTGTTGAGCCAGATATCGACGCCAGTCACAAGCTTGCGTGCCAATGAAATATCGTAGTTCTCGATGAGAAATAAACGGCCTTGAAATTCCGGCCGCAACGAGTATTCGTGCAAGGTGCGGATGAGTTCCTGTCCGCCGCCGTCGCGGGCGTGGGCCTTGCCGGCATAGAGCAGGATCACCGGTCTTTCTTCATCAGCCAATAATTCGGCCAGGCGTGCCGGATCGGACAGCAGCAAAGTGGCGCGCTTATAGGTGGCAAAACGGCGCGCGAAGCCAACCAACAGCACGTCATGTTCGGGCGACAGGCGCTGCAGTTGCTGGCGGATCGCGGCCTCCGACATTCCATTGCGCCGGTACTGGCGAGTCAGCCGCACCCGCAGATAGCTCAGCAGATCGAGCTTCAGCAATTGCCGAATGCTCCAGAACGTATGATCGGGTAATTCCTCGATCTGCTCCCAGTACGCCGCGTTACACAGCTCATTGCGCCATTGCCGGCCTAAGCGCAAATCGAAGAGATCAGCCCACGCGGTGGCAAGATAAGTTGGCACGTGGACGCCATTCGTCACGTGATCGATCGGGTTCTCGTGCGGCGCGATCTCCGGCCAAATGAAACTCTCATTGGCGGCGGCCACTGTTTCGTGCACTGCGCTCACGCCGTTTCGATAGCGCGAGCCGCGCAAGGCGAGCGCAGTCTGGTTGAAGCCAAGTGCGTTGAGGGGACTTTCGCCGAGCGCAAACAGGCCTTGCTCACCCACCCCGAGATCTTCGATGATTTTCGGAAAGTAGCGCCGCATCAGATCGTGCGGAAACACATCGTGCCCAGCGGCGACCGGCGTGTGCGTGGTGAACACGGTAGCGGCGGCAACCACTTCCAGCGCACTGGAAAAATCAAGGCCGCCGCGCATGGTTTCGCGTAAACGCTCCAGCACCATGAACGCGGCATGGCCTTCGTTGATATGCCACACGGTAGGTTGCAGCCCCAGCGCTTTCAAGGCGCGTACGCCACCCATGCCAAGCACGATTTCCTGCGCCAGACGGGTCTCGAGGCCGCCACCGTAGAGCTCTCGGGTGATGTGACGATCTTCGTCCGCATTGCGCTCAAGGTCGGTATCGAGCAACACGATTTGGATATCGCCCAAGCGGCCGAGCCAGGCGCGAATCATGACGTCGCGGCCGAGCAGATCAACGTGCATGCGCAGTGGTTGGCCGGTATTGTCGAGCGCTTCTGCGAACGCGAGATCGCCCCCGCGAATGGGCGCATAGCGCAGGTGCTGCTGGCCTTCACCATCGATTTCCTGGCGCAGATAGCCCGCACGGTAGAACAAGCCGACCGCCACAAACGGCAGTCGCAGATCACTCGCTGCCTTGCAGTGATCGCCCGCCAGCACGCCAAGTCCACCGGCATAAAAAGGCAAACTTTCATGCAGACCATACTCGGCACAGAAATACGCGACCAAATCGCGCTCTGGATCGAGCACCGCGCGCACCCTGGCATCGCGCGGTTGCTGCAAGTAAGTTTGATTAGCGGACAGTGCCGCCTCGTAGTCCTGCATGAAGATGGGGTTGCGGGTGGCCGCATTCAGCCGCGCCTGATCAACCCGCCGCAGAAAAATTTTCGGATTGTGGCCACAGTTCGACCACAGCTCGCTATCGATATGTGCGAACAGATCCTGGACCCGTCGATCCCAGGTATACGAGAGATCGTTGGCGAGATCGTGTAACCGACTCAATACCTCAGGAATGGTCGGCAGGATTTCGAATTCGAGGCGCGTTTCGGTCATGAAGAAAATCCCCTTGGCGTTGACTAATTCTATCCACAGCTGCCGTGCCGTTGCGAGGAGAGTAGGTATGGCGATGTCTTGGTTAGCGGTCATCGCGGCCCGCAAGTGAAGTCGCGACCAACCGCGCCTTCCGCGAATCAGGCTATCATCCGCCGATGTTCAACGTCCTGTTTGCGGCGAGCGAAGCGGCGCCATTTATTCAGACCGGGGGTCTGGCCGAAGTTGCCGGAAGTTTGCCGCAGGCGCTCGCCGCTGCAGGATGTGAGGTGCGGCTGGTGCTGCCAGGCTACCGTTCGATTCTCGCGCAAACCCTAAATCTAGAATCCCTGCCCGCGCTCAAGCTCACCGATTATCCGGTGGCCGTTGGACTCAAACGGCTGCGGCTCGCGCCCCGGCTGGAACTGTGGTTGGTCGAAAGCGCGGAGTTCTTTGATCGCCCCGGCGGACCCTATGCCGATGCGGTCGGTGTTGAATGGCCTGATAACGCCGAGCGGTTTGCCTTCTTCAGCCATGCGGTGGCCGCGCTCGCGCGGGCCATGCCAGATAGGTGGCGCGCCCAAGTGGTGCATCTAAATGATTGGCAGACGGCCCTCGTGCCGCTATTACTGAAACAATCACCACGCCCGCCGGGCACCGTATTTACGATCCACAATCTCGCCTATCGTGGCCTGTGTGATTTGGCGACGTTCGCGCGTTTGCATTTACCGCCGGCCACGTGGCACCACGAAAGCCTCGAGTTTCATGGCCAGTGCGCGTTAATCAAAGGCGGCCTGGTCTACGCTGATCGCCTGACCACTGTCAGCCCCACTTATGCACAGGAAATTCAAACAGCCGCCTTTGGCTGCGGGCTCGAAGGCGTTCTCACTAGTCGGGCGGCAGTGCTCTCCGGGATTTTGAATGGCATTGATTACACCGTGTGGGATCCGGCGCGCGACCCCGCACTCGACATCCCCTACAATGCCGCGCGGCTCGGCGATAAACAGCTCAACAAGCGAGCCTTGCAAGCAGGCTTTGGGCTTCCGGGGCGAGACGATGTGCTACTGGTCGGTACCGTGACGCGTCTCGCTGAACAGAAGGGCATCGATTTGCTGTTGGAGGCGATTCCCAATCTGCTGCAGCATCCAGTGCAATTCCTGTTCCTCGGTAATGGTGATCCAGTGCTCGAAGCGTCGATCAGGACGCTCGCCGCTGCGCATCCCACGCAGATCGCCTATCGGATTGGTTTCGATATAAAACTCTCGCATCGCATGTTCGCCGGTCTCGATGCGTTCGCGATGCCGTCGCGCTTTGAGCCCTGCGGCCTTTCGCAACTCTACAGCCAGCGTTATGGCACCATCCCGATCGTCCGGCGCACGGGGGGCCTCGCCGACAGTGTGGAAGACGCGGCCGATGTGAGCCGCGGGACAGGCTTCGTATTTGATGAACCGACTAGTCTTGAGGTGAGCCACGCGATCTGGCGCGCCATCCAGGCCTTTCAGGATCCCGTGCGCTGGCAAGGCCTGCAATCTCGCGGCATGGCGCGCGATTTCTCGTGGACCCACAGTACGCGCGCGTATCTTGAGTTGTATCGCGCGGTCGCGAGTCGCGCGGAATAGCACGGTGCCAAAACAAGGATCTTCGTAGTCCTCGCAAGTCGAAAGACATAGGTCGGATAAGCGCAGCGTATTCCGACATCCAGTTTCCGACACCGTGGCGGGTTACGCTATCGCTAATCCGACCTACCTAGTGGACAAGTTTATGCAATTGCCATCTCTGATCGAAATCGAAGCCGCCGCCGCCGTGATTCGCGCAGTCATGCCGCCCACCCCACAGTACGCGTGGCCATTACTCGCCGAGCGAGCGGGCTGTGAGGTGTGGGTGAAGCATGAAAATCACACGCCCATCGGCGCGTTCAAGGTACGCGGTGGCTTGTACTATCTGCACCGTTTGTGCGCCGAGCAACGCAAGGTGACGGGACTGGTGTCGGCGACGCGCGGAAACCACGGGCAGAGTCTCGCCTTGGCGTGTCGGGCGCGTGGCGTGCCGGTGACGATCGTGGTGCCACATGGCAACAGCCAGGAAAAGAACGCGTCAATGCGCGCGCTGGGCGCCACGCTTATTGAACACGGCGAGGATTTCGAAGCGGCCCGGCAATATGCTGGCGTGCTGGCGGCTGAACATAAGCTCGAAATCGTGCCCTCCTTTCAACGCGATCTGGTGTGCGGGGTGGCGACTTACGCGTTGGAGTTGCTGCGCGCAGTGCCGCGCCTTAAAACAGTATATGTACCGATTGGGCTCGGCACGGGGATCTGCGGATTAATTCTGGTGCGCGATGCGCTTGGTCTCGATACGGAGATTGTGGGCGTGGTCGCGGCAACGGCGCCGGCCTATGCGCTGTCATTTGCCGCCGGAAAAATCGTAACTACGCCGACGTCCGCGACGCTTGCCGACGGCGTGGCTTGTCGAATCCCCGATGCGGATGCGTTTGCGCTCATCCAGCGCGGCGCATCACGCATCGTGCAAGTAAGCGAAGCGAATATCGCGGCCGCCATCGGCGCGTATTACACGGATACCCACCAGCTGGCGGAAGGCGCCGGTGCGATCGCGCTGGCGGCACTCCTGCAAGAGCGTGAGCTGCAGCGCGGCGCGCGCGTGGCGGTGATTCTGAGTGGGGGTAATATTGATCGTGACCAGTATCTCGGGCTGATGACCTAGGCAAGTCCGGATGGAAATCCAACTTTCCTTACGCTGGCAACTCGCGGGTAAGCCGCCTGAAGAGCTACCCGCAGATCTCATCAAATTGCTTGATGGCATCGCCCGCGGCGGCAAGTTGGTTTATGCGGCGGAAGCCGCCCAGCTGTCATACCGTCATGCGTGGGGCGTGATCAAACATTGGGAGGGCCGTCTCGGCGTGATGCTCGTGAATCTGGAGCAGGGGCGTGGGGCGGGGCTAACACCGGCTGGTGAAGCGCTGCGAGATCTTTGGGCTAAAACGGCTGAACGTACCGCGGCCGTGCTGACTGACGCCGCTGCGCATGCCTCGCACCAGCTGACGGCGCTCACCCATACGGCGGACCACTCGAATTTTAGGATCGCCGCGAGTCACAGTTTTGGAGTTTCGACTTTGGCCGAATTATTACGGCGCGCAGGTGTGCTCCTCGAACTGCAATTTGTCGGCAGTGAAGAGAGTCTCAAGCGTTACGCCGCTGGCGCCTGCGAGGTGGCCGGATTTCATCTGCCGCTGGGCAAGCACGGCAAAACGCTGTGGTCACGCTTCCAACCGTATCTCGACGCCCGCCGCGATATTTTAGTGTTGGTCGAAACCCGCGAGCTGGGCTTTATGGCCGACCCGCGCCACGCGCGCATCGGCATCGAGGATCTCGCCGGCAGCAAGCTGCGCTTCCAGAACCGCCAAGCCGGTGCGGGCAGTCGCTTAGTGTTCGACTTGCTGCTGGAGGAAGCAGGGCTTAAGTCAACGGCCATCACGGGTTATCACAATGAGGAATACACCCATGTAGCCGTGGCGGCGATGATTGCCAGTGGTGAAGCAGACGTAGGCTTCGGTGCGCGCGCGGCGGCCGTGAAATTTGGTCTCGCCTTCTGGCCTGAAGTCACCGAGAAGTATTTGCTCGTGGTGGCGCGTGAGGCGCTGGATAGTTCACCGCTCGTGGCGCTTCCGCACCTGTTGGCAGGCCGGGCTTATCAACGCGAACTGAAGCAAGTGCCTGGCTGTGATGCGCGCGGTGCAGGGCGCCGTATTGAGTTCAAAGGGCTGTCCGGCATTTTGGGTGTCACCGGTGAGAAGCGCCGCCGAACGGCCCGCTGATCTCAAACGTCATGCCGTGCTCACCGTCGCGCCCACGTTGCGAGCTGAGGTAAAGACGCGTGCCATCAGGGCTGAACGCGGCGCCCGCCACTTCCGAGTCCGCATGCCCTTCGAACTGCAAAAATGGTGAGGCTGCCCAGCGCCCCTCAGTTGGCACCAGCATGACCAGCTGCAAATCATCGGCATCTTCCGCCACGAACAATGCACCGGTCGCTGCCTGCATCGTGAGATTATCGGGATCACGCAGCACGCCATTGGCACCGCTTGCCAGTGCGTCGTAAATCACGTCCAGTCGGCTGTCCGTCACTGAATAAGCCCACACGCGATGATCGGCGGTGGTGGTGAAATAGATAGATCCATCCGCATACCAGGCGCCTTCGCCACGCGCAAAGGGTGTGGAGTCGTCGCCGCGATGGGGTGCAGTGGGAGAAACTTGAATCCAGGTGACGCGGCGGTCCGCGCCGACGCTCGCCGCTTCCAGTACGCCAGCCGCGAGCTTGCCGAATGCCTGTGGTCGAAAGCGATAGAGCCGCCCGTGCTGATCATCTTCTGTCAGATACACGAAACCGGTGGCCGGATCGACCGCCGCCGCCTCGTGCGAGAACGTACCGAGCAAGGGGCGCGGCAGACCCTGGCTGGGGCGCAAAGGATCGCATTCGTAGACGATCCCGTGCGCAATTTCTTCGCACGACAGCCAGGTTCCCCAGGGCGTGGGACCGCCCGCACAATTGCGCGTGGTCCCCTGCAAAATGGCATAACTCGCGATTAAATTCCCACGCGCATCGAACTGCAGCGCACCGGCACCGCCCTGCTGGTCCGCGACTTCCGCATTTGAAACGTACACCCACCCGTGATCCTTGGTGGCAAAGGTCGCCCCGCCGTCTGGTGCGGTATGCCAAGCATAATCCGACCCTGGCACACGCTGGCCAGAGCTCACGAGCAGCCGCGCTTTGAATCCGCGCGGCAGCCGCACGCCATGTTCGTCGGCCACCCCGAGCGGACCGAACTTTGCCGCCGGCTCGCGAACCGCGGCCGCCGCCAACGCAGGCCAGTGGCCCAACAGACCAGTCGCACAGAATGCAGTGGCACCGCGCAGCCAGTGACGGCGGCCCGGCGTGAAAATTTGCTTCAATCGATAAACTCCGCGAAGTTGTTCCGGGGCGATTATCGCTGATTTCACGGGCTGACTTCGCAGGCTGATTCTGCAGGAGTGATTCGGTCACACAGTCGTTCATCATTCACATCCTTATCGTGTAATCTCCGTGCACCTCGATTACTGAGCCAGGGCGCGCCCTTATGACATCTCGTTCGATTGCTCACCTCGTGCCTGCAGTGGATACCCAGGATGGTGCCGGCGTACGCCTGCGCCGTGCCTTGGGCGCGCAACCTGGCGCGCGGCTGGATCCCTTGCTGATGCTCGACGCATTTTCGTCGGACGATCCGGACGATTACATCGCCGGGTTTCCGGCCCATCCCCATCGCGGATTTGAAACCGTCACCTACATCCTCGATGGCCACATGCTGCACGAAGACCATCTCGGCAATCGTGGAGATTTGGTTGCTGGCGGCGTGCAGTGGATGAGCGCCGGGCGCGGCATCATTCATTCCGAAATGCCGCAACAGACGGCAGGCCGTCTGCGCGGGTTCCAGCTTTGGATCAATCTGCCCGCGCGCGAGAAGATGAAATCCGCGAGCTATCGCGATATCGGCCCAGAGCAGATTCCGCAGGTGGCGTTCGCGCCTGGCGTTACAGTCAAAGTGATTGCGGGGCACCTCGCGCAACAGGGCCACGACGTGGCGGGCCCGATCACGGGCGGTGTCACCGCACCGCTTTATTTCGATATTGCGCTCGCGGCGCAGGCCGCGTGTGAAATTCCGGTACCGGCTTTGCACAACTGCCTGCTGTACTGCTTCGAAGGGGCATTGTTAGTCAATGGCGCCGCACTACCCGTGGCCACTACCGCCATCCTCGGCGCCGGCGAGACTGTGCAACTGGCGACGACGAGCTCGCCGGCGCGTTGCCTGTTGATCGGCGGCAAGCCGCTTAATGAACCCATCGTGCAGTACGGTCCGTTCGTGATGAATACTCGCGAGGAGATTGAGCAGGCGATGCGGGATTACCAGGCTGGGCGCCTGACGGATTGAACAAACGGCGCAAGTCTCATTTTTTTGTAGGAGCGGCTTCAGCCGCGATTGGGCGCCATAGACGCTGGAGTTGATTGCTCCGCTGAATCGCGGCTAAAGCCGCTCCTACAGAGGTTTCAGCGATTCGGCGCTTTTCGCGGCTAACGAAGCGCTTTTTTTGTAGGAGCGGCTTCAGCCGCGATTGGGCGCCTATTGCGGCTAACGCCGCGCCCACACAGGTTCTAGATTTTTCTTGAGGAAACAACATGCGATTAAAAGACAAAGTGGCGGTGGTGACAGGCGGCGCTGGCGGCATGGGGCAGGCCACTGTCTTACGTTTTCTGGCGGAGGGCGCGCAGGTCGTCATCGCAGATTTCAACGCCGAGAGTGGCCAGGCGACGCTCGCGATGGCGCGCCAGGCCGGGCACGCTGATGCGGCGCGCTTCATTCGCACCGATGTGGCGCGAGAGGCCGATATCAAAGCGATGATCGAGTGCGCGATGAGCGAGTTCGGCCGTTTGGATATCTTGTTCAATAACGCGGGGGTAGGCGGCGCGATCGGCCCCGTGTGGGAAATCGAAGAAGAGGAATGGGATTACACCTTCGATGTGCTGGTGAAAGGGGTGTTCTTCGGGATCAAGCATGGCGCCCGCGTGCTGCGGCAGCAGCAGCAGGGTGGCTCGATCATCAACACCGCGTCGGTTGCAGGCTTATCCGGTGGTTGTGGGCCGCTGGCCTATTCAGCGGCGAAGGCCGCCGTGGTGAATCTTTCGCGGGCTGCTGCCGTGCAATTGGCGCCGGAGAAAATCCGTGTGAATGCGATCTGTCCTGGCTTTATTCTGACCGGCTTGACGCATTCCTCGCAGGTATCGCTAGAGGAAGCCGGCCGTCATCTCGACGGCTTGCAGCCGCTGCCGCAGCATGGCACGGGCGCGGATATTGCGGGCACGGCACTGTTCCTGGCCAGTGACGATTCACGCTTCGTGAGCGGGGACGCGATTGTGGTTGACGGAGGTTTGACGGCGATCGGGCCTGATGTGTGGCAGCGCTTCGGAATTCCGCGCGAGGCCACGATGGAGAAGGCGCGTCTCAATCGCGGCACCACCGGTGAACGCAATACCACCCGCTCGCTCAAGTAGGCGTCAGGCACATGCAATACAGCGATTTTCAATTCCTGAAATTTGACTGGCACCCGCACGGCGTGCTTCTCATCACTATCAATCGGCCCGAAGTCATGAACGCGACCAATGCGCGACTGCATTGGGAGCTCACGCAGATTTGGCCAATCGTGCACGACGATTCAGCGGTAAGAGTGGTGGTGATCACCGGCGCCGGGGACAAAGCGTTTTCCGCTGGCGGCGATCTCGAATGGATCGAGGAGATGACGGGTGACGCGGCAAAGATTTCGAACACCATGAAGGAGGCGGCGGATATTGTCTATCGCATGCTCGACTGCGAAAAGCCGATCATCTCTGCCATCAATGGCGTAGCAGTGGGTGCCGGACTCGCGGTCGCCTTGCTCGCCGATGTCAGCATCATGGCCGAAACGGCGCGTATCACCGATGGTCATGTGCGCCTTGGCGTGGCCGCCGGCGATCACGCGGTGATCCTGTGGCCGCTGCTGTGTGGCATGGCGAAAGCCAAGTATTACCTGATGACTGCAGATTTCATCGACGGCAAAGAAGCCGAACGGATCGGGCTGGTGAGCTTCTGCGCGCCGGCGGCGGAAGTTCTTGAGCGCGCCATGAAGATCGCGCACAAGCTCGGCACCGGCAGTCAGCAGGCAATTCGTTTCACCAAGAAATCGCTGAATAGCTGGCTACGCATGGCCGGGCCCGCGTTCGACAACTCACTCGCGCTGGAAATGCTGTGTTTTCTGGGCGAGGACGCCAAAGAAGGCGTGGCGGCGGTACGCGAGAAACGCGCGCCGAAATTTCCGTCGGCGCAGTAGATGGGGCAGACCATCGCGGCTGAAGCCGCTCCTACCAGGCTTCATCAAGCGCTCG
>CAMATU010000130.1 GCA_945861225.1 Klebsiella pneumoniae | reverse complement strand
TCGTGACCTACCTCGCGTTGTACCTCAAAGAAACTCAGGACATTGCGATCACCACCTCGGCGTTGCTGTTGGTTGGCGCACAGATTGCCGGTGCCTTTGGTCGCGTGCTGTGGGGCGTGTGCAGTGACCGGTTGTTCGCGCGACGACGCAAGCCCGCCTTACTCATCGCCGGATTACTCTCGGCACTCGGTTCGCTGGTACTCGGTTGGATTCCGCCGGGAACCCCTCTGTGGGTGATTTGGCCGATCGTGCTCGCGTTGGCGTTTAATGCGATTGGCTGGCACGGCAGCTGGATCTCGCTAGTGGCCGAGATCGCCGGTCCCGAAAAACAAGGCCGCACGATCGGCGCGGCAATGACGATCATGTATGCCGGCATCATTCTGCTGCCGCCACTATTCGGCGTCTTCGTGGACTACACCCATTCCTGGTCCGGGGCCTGGAGCTTGCTCACCCTAGGCTTGCTCGTCGGTACCGGTTTGGTAGCACAGGTACACGAGCCGCGCCCGCGCGTGGCGAGTGTCACGGAAACCACCAGCGCCGCCTGATCTCTGTGGTGCGCTGTCGCGCCGGCATTGCGCGCAAGCGCACTAATTTGGGTGGCAGTCTGCGCGAGTTCACAGTCCTCACCATCACTCCTTTGCTTTTTATGACAAGGGACAACTACGCTTAGGCCGACGCTGTTTTGAACCCAAGGAGTATTGTTGATATGGATGCCAAAATTTTCCCGTCGAAGATAGACGCTTGGCTGTTGGGCGTTTTCGCAGCCTCGTCCCTCGTCGCGTTGGGCGGCACGCTTGCCATGCTGGTGCAAGGAGTCGAAGGCGCACTGTGGGTGGCGCTACCGACCTTGGTAGTCGGCGTGGGCCTACCCGTGTGGTTATTGTGCGCCACCCATTATCGTTTCGAGGGCAAGGCTCTCGTCGTGCAAGGGGGACCCTTTCGGTGGCGCATTCCCGTCGAGGAAATCTACACCGTGAAACCGACCAACAACCCACTCTCCAGTCCTGCCTTGTCGCTGCGGCGACTGCGGATCGAATACGGTGAATCGAAGACGCTCCTAATTTCACCACGCGACATGGAAGCGTTTGTCGAGGAACTGCGGGTACGCGGTGGTCCGCCACTCAGCATGGCCGCCTAGTCCAAACCGCAGCTAAATAGCCACGCGCTGCGTGGGAATCAACAGAGCAATCCGAGACAACCCATGCGGGCCGTCATCCCGGGCGAAGCGGCGTGTCACAGCCGAAGCCCCGGCGAAAGCCGGGGCGCGCAGACCCGGGATCCACGGGCGCTTAAATTTCAAGATGGATCCCGGATAAGTGCTACGCACTTTCCGGGATGACGGGGCTGGAGATATCCAGCATCGGCACGCAGCATCGAATCAGGGGTTCGTCTTATTTACCCGCTCTCCGCCCTCACAACCTGTCTAACGGCAACTCGCTCTTCGCGATCACTTTGCGCAGCACAAAGCTTGAATGCACGCCGGTCACCCCGTCTATGCGGGTAAGGCGACCGAGCAGAAACTCTTCGTAGTAAGTCATGTCTGGCAAGACGGCCTTCAGCAGGTAATCGGCAGTCTGCCCAGTGACAATGCTGCACTCCACCACTTCCGGCAGCTTCTTGACCTGACGTTCAAAATTATCGAAACGCTCAGGCGTGTGGCGATCCATGCTAATGCTGATCATCGCCGTGATGTTAAGTCCGAGACGCGCCTGATTCAGCAAGGTGACATGACGCTCAATGAGCCCAGACGCTTCGAGGCGTTTCACGCGGCGCGCGCAAGGGGTCGGTGAGAGTCCTACCTGATCCGCCAGCTCAAGATTCGTAATCCGCCCGTTGGCCTGCATCACGGTGAGGATCCGTTTGTCGATCCGATCAAGCTTGGGCTGTACTCGGTTGGCGGTGGCCATACGCAATGCTCGTTGAACCAAGATGCTCAATTATTAGGGACTATCCCTATTTTTGTCACTATTCTTAGGGATATGAATAAATCATCGGGCGGATTCATAGAAAATTTGAAGTCTTTCGCTACACACCCTTCCTTATAATGCCCGCTCCTGTAAAGACCGCTCAAAGGACGCCGTATGAACACATTTGATCACCACAAGTATCAACCCTTCGCGCCCATCGGGCTCAAGGATCGCACCTGGCCAGATCAGGTCATTACACAGGCGCCACGCTGGTGTTCGGTGGACCTGCGAGATGGCAATCAGGCGCTGATAGAGCCCATGAATGTCGCGCAGAAATTGCAGCTGTTCAAACTGCTCGTGCAGGTGGGCTTCAAGGAAATCGAAGTGGGTTTCCCCGCGGCGTCGCAGCCAGATTTCGATTTCGTACGCCATCTCATCCAGCAGCGGCTGATCCCAGAGGATGTCACTGTGCAGGTATTGACGCAGGCGCGCCCCGAACTCATTGAACGCTCCTTCGAAGCCTTGGTGGGTGCCAAGCGCGCCATCATGCATCTCTATAACTCCACTTCCACCGTCCAGCGGCAATACGTTTTTGGGCTCGATCGTGCCGGTATTAAGTCCATTGCGACCGACGGTGCCATGAAGGTACGCGAATGTGCCGCGCGCTTTCCGGCCACCGAATGGGTGTTCCAGTACTCGCCGGAAAGCTTCACCGGCACGGAGCTCGATTACGCTGTGGAGGTTTGCGATGCGGTGGTTGAGATCTGGCAGCCGACCCCGGCCCGGCCCTGCATCCTCAATCTGCCGGCAACCGTCGAGATGAGCGCGCCGAATATTTATGCCGATCAAATCGAATGGTTCTGCCGGCATATCGCGCGGCGTGATGCTGTCCGCGTGAGCTTGCATACCCACAATGATCGCGGCTGCGCAGTCGCGGCCGCCGAACTCGCGGTGATGGCCGGCGCCGATAGAGTGGAAGGCACCTTGCTCGGCAATGGTGAGCGTACGGGCAACATGGACATCGTGACCATGGCGATGAACCTCTATAGTCAGGGCATCGATCCTATGCTCGATTTCTCACACATGGATGAGATCATCCGCTGCGTGAAGGCCTGCACGCAATTGCCGGTACATCCTCGCCACCCGTACGCTGGCGAATTGGTCTTCACCGCTTTTTCCGGCAGTCACCAGGATGCGATCAAGAAATGCCTCGCGCAGCGCGATCCGGCCTCGCCTTGGGAGGTCGCCTACCTGCCGATTGATCCCACCGATATCGGGCGTACCTACCAGGAAGTGATTCGCATCAATAGCCAATCGGGCAAGGGCGGTGTGGCCTATGTGCTCGAACAACAAGCGGGGTACGAATTGCCGCGCTGGTTGCAGATCGATTTCAGTGCCGTCATCCAGCGGCACGCCGAAGTCACTGAGACCGAAGTTGAACCGACTAAAATTGTCGAATTGTTTGAAAGCCAGTATCTCGCGCAGCGCGCACCTTACGAATTGCAGTCTTACCAGGTTTCGCGTGAACAGGACGAAGATCGTCTGCAGGCGGTGCTCCGCGATGGAGGAACTTCAGTCTCCTTGCAAGGGCGTGCCTCAGGCGTGATCGGCGCCTTCGTCGCCGGGCTCGAGCAGTACTGCGGCAGCAAGATCGTGCTCGTGGAGTACAACGAGCATACCCTGAGTGCAGGCGCTGCCGCCGACGCGGTCGCCTATGTGCAATTGAGCCTGGATGGTCAGCGCTATTGCGGGGCCGGCACCAGCAGCGACATTATCGAGGCGTCCTTGCGCGCGATCTTGAGCGCCGTTAACCAGCGCCTGCAAGCAGCCGCCAGAAATATTGCGGCCTAGGAGAGCGATGAAGGTGTCCGCGAATCCTCTCCTCAACCAGCATGGGCTGCCGGCCTATGATCTGATTCAGCCCGCGCATCTCGCGCCCGCAGTAACGGAAATTATCGCGCGCAGCCGAGAATTGCTCGCGCAAGCGGAAAGCGCTCCGGAGGCGAGCTGGTCGATGCTCATGGCGCCGCTGGAGAAGATTGATCTGCTGCATGAATACGGCTGGTCACCGATCGGGCATTTGTTGAGTGTCGCCAATACAGAGGAGTTGCGTGCGGCGCATGACCTCGCGATGCCGCAGATCGTGGAATTCAGCCTGCAGCTGCGCCAGAGCGAGCACCTTTACCGCAAACTGCGGCAATTGCGAGATTCGGCGGGGTGGGCGAATTTCAGCACCGCTCAGCAACGCATCATCGAGCGCATGCTGCAGGTCGCCGAACTTTCCGGCATCAACTTACAAGGCGCACAGAGAGTGCGTTTCAACGAAATCGAGCAAGCACTGTCGCAACTCGCCACCCAATTCTCGAATCACCTGCTGGATGCCACGAAAGCGTATTTTTATGATCTCCGCGAACCCACCCAGGCGGCAGGTCTGCCCGACAGTCTGCGCAGAATGTCAGCCGTCGCGTGGTCTCGGGCGGAGGAAAATAAAGAGCGGCCGATAGCGACCGCTGAAGCAGGACCCTGGCGGATCACCCTTGATGCGCCCTGCTTTGGTCCGTTCATGGAACATTGCCGTGATCGCGCGCTGCGTGAGGTGGTTTATCGCGCCTATGTCGCGCGCGCCTCGACGGGTTCCACCGACAACACCCCGCTCATTAATGAAATCCTGCAGCTCAAAACTGAAAAAGCGCAGTTACTCGGCTACCGCAATTATGCCGAAGTGAGTCTCGCGCAGAAAATGGCCGGCACGGTGGACGCCGTGAATGCAATGCAGGAGAAACTGCTCGCCGCCGCCTACCCTACGGCGCAAACGGAGCTCGCGGAGCTCACCGATTATGCGCGGACTCATGGTCACCCCGGCCCTCTCGCGCAGTGGGATATCGCGTTCTGGGCTGAACGCCTGCGCGAGGAAAAATACGCGTTCACCGACGAACAATTACGCCCGTACTTTTCGCTGGATCGCGTACTGACCGGGCTCTTCGATTTATGTCATCGTCTGTTTGGGATCACCGTGCGCGCGACCAATGGCCAGGCGCCGACTTGGAATCCTGACGTGCGTTTCTATGAAATAGATGACGCGCAGGGCCAGCACCTCGCGAGCTTCTATCTCGATCCGTATTCACGCCCGGAAAATAAGCGCGGCGGTGCCTGGATGAACGATTGCATCCAGCGCTCTGTCGGCGTGCAGGGCGCACGACTTCCGGTGGCACACCTGGTCTGCAACAGCACCCCGCCAACCGACGGCGTGCCTTCGCTGATGACCTTTCGCGAAGTAGAGACGCTCTTTCACGAATTCGGCCACGGCTTGCAACACATGCTGACCACCGTCGATTTCCGCGACGCCGCCGGGATCAGTGGTGTTGAATGGGACGCGGTCGAGCTGCCCAGCCAATTCATGGAGAACTGGTGTCTGCATCGCCCCACGTTAATGGGCATGGCCACGCACTACGCAACCGGCGAGGCCCTGCCAGAGGTGCTCTATCAGAAACTCTGTGCGGCGAAAACGTATCGCACGGCGACTGCCATGTTGCGCCAACTCCAGTTCGGCATGACCGACATGGCGCTGCACGCGGACCGCGCTCCGCAACAGTCAGAATCTCCGTTCGACATCGAACGCCGGATCGCGGCGCGCACCAGTCTGTTGCCCCCGCTCCCTGAGAATCGCTTCCTGTGTTCCTTTGCGCACATCTTCGCTGGCGGCTATTCGGCGGGCTACTACAGCTACAAATGGGCCGAGGTGTTAAGTGCCGATGCCTTTGCGGCATTTGAGGAGGCCGGACTCGACGATGCGTCGGCCGTCGCCGCCACCGGCCGACGCTTTCGCGACACGGTCCTTGCGCAAGGCGGCAGCCGACACCCAATGGAAATCTTTCGGGAATTTCGTGGCCGCGATCCTGATCCACAGGCCCTGCTGCGGCATAACGGGTTGCTGGCGGCGTAGCAGAACCAACGGCGGAAATCGGAAAAAGAACCACAGTGACCCCACGAGCAAGCCAAGTGCCAGCAGCAAGTGGCCCAGCAGGCGCTGCACGAACCCGGTGGGCGGCAGTGGGGGTTGTCGCTTAGACTCGTACATCGCTAGTCCTTATCCAGCGGCGAGGCAATCAGGCATTCAAAGCGTTGTTCATTGACTTCGCTTCCCCATTGCCTGCCAGTTTGCTGGTGCATGAGCTTGAATCCGAATTTTTCATACAGGTGCCGCGCGGGTAAGAGGCCCTCAAAGGTCCATAGGTACACGCGCGCGCAACCTTGTGCTCGGCAAAACTCCAGCGCAGTGGCCAACAGGCTGTTGCCGATGCCCTTGCCGCGGGCGCTATCCGAGGTGATAAACCAGCGCAGATGCGCACCCGCTTGATCCCGCTGCGCACCATCGATCACGAGCGAACCGTGCACGACATTATCGATTAGCGCGAGCCACAGGCCGTCGCGGGAATCATCGTAGCGCTCGCAGAATGCGGCGAGCTCGCGCGCCACCTTGCTCTCAAACTGCACCCCGAAACCGACCTGCTCATGGTAGTAGCGCGCGTGCAGCTCGGCGATGCGGCCGATGCAGCCTGGCAGATATCCGAGATGGAGCGAGCTGTGCATATTCGAAGTCGATTGCGCGATTGGGCATCGTACGCGGTGATTGGCGAATAAGACCAGCCCGCTTCCCAAGTTCGACCCAACCTTCCAGAATGGCGCTCCCGGCTGAATCATCGCGCCCATGTCCCTGCACTTCCCAATCGAAGAAACCCTGCCCGAGATCCTCGCGAGCCTCGCTGCGCAGCCGCGTCTCGTGCTCGAAGCACCGCCCGGGGCGGGTAAGACCACGCAGGTACCGCTGGCGCTGCTGCGTGCGGAGTGGTGTACCGGAAAAATATTGATGTTGGAACCGCGCCGGATTGCGGCGCGCGCGGCGGCGACTTTCATGGCGCAGCAGCTCGGAGAGGCGGTAGGGGCAACGGTCGGTTATCAGATCCGCTTTGAGAGAAAGATCTCGGCCGCCACGCGAATCGAGATTGTCACTGAAGGGATCCTCACGCGCATGCTGCAGGATGATCCATCTCTCGAAGGAATTTCCGCAGTGATTTTCGACGAGTTCCACGAACGCCATCTGGCGAGCGATCTCGGGCTTGCGCTGTGCGTTGAAGTGCAAACGAGTCTGCGCCCCGAGTTGCGAGTACTGGTGATGTCAGCAACCTTGGATGGTGAACGGCTCGCGCGTTTTCTGGAGGCGCCGCGCGTAACTGCCGAGGGGCGCAGCTTTCCCGTGCGTGTGCAGTCCCTGCCCGTCAAACCGCTGGAATCCCCAGAGGCACATTTCAAGCGCGCCGTACGCCTGGCGCTCACAGAGAACGAAGGTGATGTGCTGTGCTTCCTGCCCGGCAAACCGGAGATTGATCGTGCAGCCCGCAGTCTGGTGGATCTTGGCACCGAAATCGAAGCGCTGCACGGTGAAATGACGGTGGCCGAGCAGGCCCGCCTGCTGACGCCAGGTGCTGCACGACGCGTGATCCTGGCAACCAATGTGGCGGAATCGAGTGTGACCTTGGCCGGCGTGCGGGCGGTGGTGGATACCGGCCTCGCGCGCGAACCGCGGTTCGATCCGGCGAGTGGCATGAGCCGGCTTGAGACCGTCTCAATCGCGCAATCTTCTGCTACGCAACGCGCCGGTCGTGCCGGCCGGGTCGCACCGGGGACTTGCTATCGGCTATGGCCAGACAGTCAACGCCTTGATTCGGCCACGCGCCCGGAATTGCACCGAATTGAATTGTCTGCGTTTCTGCTTGAGCTGAAAGTCTGGGGCAGTGAGACCTTGCGCTTTCTCGATGCACCGCCTGCGGGTGCCATGGCCCAGGCGCTTGAGTTGTTGCAATCGCTGGACGCACTGGATACAGCAGGCCGCGCTACCAAGCGCGGCAAAGCGCTGCTCACCTTAGGCGTTCATCCCCGTCTCGCGAACGCGATGCTGCGCGCACCTGAAAAATTGCGCGGGCTGGCCTGCGATCTCGCGGCGCTGCTGGAAGCACGCGATCCCTTGCGCGGTGAGGCGCGCCGCAGCGATGCGTTACGCGCGCGACTCACCGCCCTGCACACCTTGCGCACTAACCGACTTGGCCGCGAGCAGGCCGAGCGTGGCGCGCTGATAAAAATTGACCAGGCTGCACAGCATTGGCGGCGGCGCCTGCGAGTGCTTGCCCGTGAGGAAACACCGCCCACCGGCCACGAGATCGGGCATGTGCTTGCACTTGCTTATCCTGATCGCATCGCGCGCAAGGACGACATGAATCCGCGGCGTTATCAGTTGAGCAGCGGGCGTGGCGCGCAACTGCTCCACGAATCCGAATTGGTCGGCGAGCCCTGGCTTGCGATTGCGGAGATCCGCTACGACGAGCGCGACAGTTTGATTCTGCGCGCGGCGCCCCTCGATCCTGCCATGCTCGAAGCCGAATTCCCGAGTCACTTCAGCGGCGCTCGCAAGCTCTCTTTCAAGCGCGAGACCTTGGCGGTTGAGACGCGCGAAACCCGCTGCTTCGCGGCCATCGTGCTGGACGAACGGTTGCTCCCCAGCGCACGTGACGCGGCAACTGCTGATTTGTTGCTGGAGGGGATCAGGCAACTCGGATTGTCGTGTCTGCCGTGGACCGAAGGTTTGCGCGAATGGCAGGCGCGCGTGCAATCTCTGCGTGAATGGTGTCCGGAGTTGGCCCTGCCAGACGTCGCAGATAGCGCGCTGCTCGCCACGCTTGAGTCCTGGTTACGGCCAATACTGGCAGGCCGCACTCGAGTGTCCGAATTCACGGCAGTGGAGTTTGCGGAGGCGTTACATCGGCAGCTCGACTACGCGCAAGGTCGGCTGCTCGATGAACAAGCGCCACTCGATCTGCTGGTGCCGAGCGGCATGCGCCGACGCCTCACTTACGCGCCTGGACACCCCCCCGTGCTCGCGGTGAAGTTGCAGGAATTATTCGGGCTGGGAGACACGCCATGCGTCGCGAAGGGCCGGGTGCCCGTGGTGTTGCATCTGCTCTCGCCGCGCCAGACGCCGATCCAGGTCACCCAGGATTTGCGCGGATTTTGGGAACGCACCTATCCGGAAGTGAAACGAGAACTCAAGGGCCGTTATCCGAAACATCCCTGGCCGGATGATCCATGGACGGCGACCGCTACGCATCGGGCGAAGCCGCGGGGGAAATGAGCGCCGCGCCGGGCATTCGATTATTCGATTATTCGCGGCTGAAGCCGCTCCTACGGGGAGAAGCGAATATTTTTGTAGTATCGCAGGGCGGAAAAGCGCAGCGCCTTCCGCCGCATGCGGAGGTTAGATTCCGTCATCCCGGGCGCAGACCCGGGATCCATGGGCGCTTGATGTGGAGGATGGATCCCGGATAAGCGTTTCACGCTTTCCGGGATGACGGGGTTTAGGGAGGTGGCCGAATGCCGCGGAAGGCGCTGCGCTTTTCCGCCCTACGGATTAAAAACCACTCACTCGATTTCGCGAAGCCCTTATGTTCTAAACGCCGGAATCACTTCCTTCGCAAACAACTCCAGATGCTCATTACTCCATTCCGGATGCAGGCCCGGCGGCACCGCCCAGCTGTACCAGCGCGAGGTGCCGGTTTGCGCGACGTACTCCTTGATCATCTCCACCGCCTTCTGCGGTTCAACGATATGGAAGCCACTCGCCTCGAGCTCTGCACGCTCCGCTTTTACCGGATGGAAAAAATCCATGCCGGCATCGCTGAACCACTTGGCGTAACGATTGAGCTGGTAGGCGAAATGTTCTTTCGCTTCGGCCCAGCGCTTATCGGGATCACGCGCGACGAGTAACCACATGTAGCCACCGGCGATCTCGTGCTGCGCCGGATCCTTGCCGGTCTTTTTAAGTTGCTCCCAATAAAGCTTCGCAAACGGGCTGATCGGACCAGTCGCGATATAGCCATAGCCGACGCGCGCCGCACGCCGCACGGCGACATTGCTGAAGCCCGCGATCCACAACTTGGGTGGCTTTTGCACTGGCCGCGGAAACAATTGAATATCGTTGTAGGTGTAATGCTTGCCCTTGAAAGTGAAGCGCTCGCCGGCGAACAGGCGTTGAATAATTTCGATGCCTTCGTCCATGCGTTGCGCGCGTTCCTTGGCATCGATGTTGAAGCCGGTGAATTCCTCCACGCGATAGCCGACACCGAGACCCAATTCAAGGCGACCATTGGAAATCACGTCGAGCGTGGCGGCATCCTCGGCCACCCGCACCGGATCGTGTAATGGCAGCAGTAACACACTGGTGCCGATGCGAATGCGCTTCGTGCGGGCCGCAATGGCGCAGCCAATCGGCAGCATTGATGGCGAATAGGCGTCGTCGATGAAATGATGTTCAGACAGCCACACATCATCGAAGCCGAGCTGTTCGGCATACGCGATTTGCTCGATCGTTGCTGCGTAGACTTCCGCATCGCTGCGTTGCGCCGACTGCGGATTGCGGAAGTCGTACCAGAGACCGAAGGTAAGTGGTTTATTCATGGTGTTTCTCAAGGTTGATATCACAGCAGTTAGTACGGGGGTATTTTAGCCATATGAGGCTGCGTAGTCGCCGCACGTCGTAATCTCGGGCGGAGCCGCCTAGCGGCGCAGACCTGGGGTCCAGGGGCGCGTGAGGTGTCGCATGGATCCCGCCCCGGATATTCGCTTTGCGAAATCCGGGGTGACGTCTATAACGGCTTCGCCGCTTCCGGGATGACGGAGGCAGCGCCGCTCACCGCCCCTTCTCCTTCGCGACGCCTTCCGTGATGTGTTGCGCTTTCAGATCCTTGGCGATTATGCGACGCGCCAGCGCCTGCTGGTTCATGCCCACGACCAGGGCCGTCCACTTCATATAAAAGAGCGCGTCCGGATTGCCGTTGGTGTAGGACTCGGCGTACCAACCGAAGGCGCGGAAGTCATCTCGCGGAGTGCCCAGACCTTGGCGGAACAAGCTACCAAGGTTGCGTTGCGCGTGAGGATCTCCGGCGAGTGCCGCCCGCCCATACCACTGAAACGCTTGGCGATAATCGCGCGGCGCACTGACGCCGAGGTAGTAATGCGTGCCAAGTGCTGTTTGGGCCGCGACGTCGCCGGCCTCGGCCTGCGCGGTGGTGCGCGCGATCTCTGCGAAAGCGCCACGCTGCAGTCCCGCCTGCGCGTCATCCGCTGCATTGCACGCCGACAGCAGGCCAAGAAAAAAAATCACCGTGAGCTTGCTCAGCATTTTTAGACAATCGATGAGGCCACCAAAAACGCTGCACCCCTAACTGAAATCAGACTCAGGTCTCGGGGTTACTGTGCAAAATGCCCTCCGCGGCAAGTGTCGCGACCTGTGCTGCGCTGTAGCCCAATAATTTAGTGAGAACTTCCTGATTGTCCTCGCCGAGGTGCGAGGCCTCTAGCGGCATGTTGTGCGGGAAGTCGGAGAAGCGGAGTGGCATCCCCGGCACCACCGCATCGCCTAGCTTCGCGTCGTGCACAGTACGCACGGTGCCACGTTGCTGCATATGCGGATGATTCACCACTTCGGCAATGGTGAGGATTGGTGCACACGGCACATGCGCTTCTTTGAGAATTTCGAGCACGGCGTCGTCCGATGGTGTGGAATCCACCCAGGCCTGGATCAGCGCGATGACTTCCGCCGAGTTGGCGACCCGCTGCGCATTGCTGATGAAGCGCTCATCGGTCGCGAGCTCGGGTTGTCCCATCGCCTGGCACAGGGATGGCCATTGGTTTTGTAAGGTGATGATGCACAGATAGCGTTCCTTGCCTTTGAACAGGCCCAACGGACACACCGCGAAGTGATGGTTGCCGGAGCGGGTTGGCGACTCACCGGTCAAGCCATAGACGGCGATGTTGATCTCGTGGCAATGCGTATAGGCATCGAGCAAGGACACATCGAGGTACTGTCCCTGCCCACCGCGTTCGCGATGCAACAGTGCATAGCCGATCGCGCACGCCGCATGGACGCCGGTATTCACGTCCCCCAGGCCCAGCATTGGCAACATCGGCGCGCCATCCGGTTCACCGATCATGCCCGTCACGCCCGCATAGGCCTGCGCGATGTAATCAAAGCCAGGCAATGAAGATAACGGACCATCCTGGCCAAAGGCCGAAATCGAGCACATCACCGCCCGCGGATTCAGTGCATGGACCTGCTCCCAACCGATGCCCAACCGCGCCGCGACGCCGGGCGAGAAATTCTCGATCACCACATCAACCTTTTTAATCAACTCATGGATCAGCGCCTTGCCCTGCGCGGTCTTCAAGTTAACGCACACGCTCTTCTTACCGCGATTCTGCTGGACGTAATAACTGCTGCGGCCATTCTTGACCAGCGGCAGCATGCGCGAGACATCGCCTAATGGCGGGAATTCCACTTTGATGACTTCTGCGCCCATCTCGGCCATCAGGCGCGTCGCAGTGGGGCCGGCCAGTACGTGGGTGAAATCGAGGATCTTGAATCCGCTTAGCAGGTGCTTGTTCATTGGGTTGCTTTCTCTTTGCTTGGGTCTTTGCGACGGGCATCGCGTGATGAGCTCCCCGGCATTCTAGGCGATTTAATGCATGGGGCGGAAAAGCGCAG